>NZ_MKKF01000051.1:0-165003 GCF_001942435.1 Serinicoccus sp. CNJ-927
GCCTGTCGGCTGATGATCCCGAAGAAGACCTCGACGAGGTTGAGCCAGGACCCGCTGGTCGGGGTGAAGTGCAACGTGATCCGCGGGTGCTTGGCCAGCCACTGCTTGATGTCCTCGTGCTTGTGCGTGTGGTAATTGTCCAGGACCACGTGCAGCTCCCGGCGCGGGTAGGCCCTGGCGACCTTCTTGAGGAAGTCGAGGAACTCGGCCTTGCCGTGCCGGTCGTAGCACTGGTCGGTCACCGCACCGGTGGCCACCTCAAGAGCGGCCAGACGGGCGGGCTCTACTGGGGTGGGCAGACCGGAGGGCTCTACTGGGGCGGACAGGGCGGGGTGCCGGGCGTGGCCCCCGACCGGACGCCGGTGCAGCTGGCGCTCTCCGACCCCACGAGGAAGCCGCGCGGTCGGCGAGCCCCGGTCGTCGTCATCCCGGACACCGGGCTCGGGGAGCACCCGTGGTTCGCGGGTGGCGACCTCGCCTCAGAGCGGCGCTCGCTGCTCGGTTGGCCCGTCCTGCCGGACGGCCGGCCCGATCCGTGGCCGGAGGGTACGGGTGTGGTCGACGAGCTGACCGGTGCGCTCGACCCGCTGTCCGGGCACGGCACCTTCATCGCCGGCGTCGTCCGGCAGGCCGCCCCGGGCGCGCGGATCGTCGCGCTCCCGGTGCTGGACTCCGCAGGGCTGGCGGCCGAGCAGGACGTGGTGCGCACGCTCGTCGTCCTGCTCGTCCTGCACCTCATCCGGCAGGAGCAGGGACGTGACGACTTCGGCGACGCCGGGGGCGTCGTGGACGTCCTCAACCTCTCGCTCGGCTTCTACCACCAGGACGGCAAGGTGAAGGAGCACCCGGTGCGGTCCCTGCTCGAGATCTTCGGCAGGTCCGGGGTGGGCGTCGTGGCCGCAGCGGGCAACCAGGCGACGAGGACCCCGATGTATCCCGCCGGGTGGGCGCTGCCCGACGGGACGACCCCGGACACCCGGAAGGCGGTGCCGCTCGTCTGCGTCGGCGCGCTCAACCCGGACCGGTGCTCGGTGGCGCTCTTCAGCAACGCCGGGCCGTGGGTCACGACCCACCGCCCGGGCGTCAACATCGTCAGCACCCTCCCGGTCACCTTCGACGCCTCGGCCCAGCCCGCCCGCCGGGTCGGCACCGACCCGGGCACCCGGGCCACCCCGGACCCGGACGACTTCCGGGGCGGGTTCGGCGTCTGGAGCGGGACCAGCTTCGCCGCACCCTGGTTGGCCGGGCAGCTGGCAGACCACCTCGCGGCGCGGCTGGCGGCGGACGACGACGGGGACGCGGCGGCAGCACTGCGCGGCCGGGCAGGGGCGGCCCTGCACACCCTGCTGGTGGAGGAGGGACGATGCTGACCGACGACGAGCCGGAGGTGGGCGTCCAGGAGGATCCCCCCTCGCTCGGGGACCAGGCCGGGGCCTGCTTCCACCGGTACCGCGAGGGTCAGGACCAGGCGCTGGGTGAGCTCGTCGACCTGGCGAGCCCGCTGCTGTGGAACGTCGCGCGGGCCCACGGGTGCGACCGGGAGGCCGCCGAGGACGTGGTCCAGGACGTGTGGATCAGGCTGGTGGACCGGGCGGCCGACATCCGGGAGAGCGGTGCGGTGCTGGGGTGGCTCGTCATCGCGGTCAAGCGGGAGAGCTGGCGCACCGCCAAGATGGCACGGCGCACCTCCTACGACCCGACGGGGACCGTCGACCCCGGCGAGACCGAGCCCGGTCCCGAGGCAGCCGCCATCCTCACCGAGCGCCAGCAGGTGCTCTGGGCCGCGGTCCAGGAGCTCTCCGAACGGTGCCGGCAGCTGCTGCGCATCGTGGCCTTCTGCGACCGGCCGGACTACGACGAGATCTCGGCTGCGCTGGGCATGCCGAGAGGAAGCATCGGACCCACCCGTGGTCGGTGCCTGGACAAGCTGCGACGGTCGCTGGCGGCCGACGACAGGTGGGAGGACCGATGACCTACGACGACCTCTCGTCGGCGCCGCTCGACGACTCCGACGTCGCCGTGCTGCACGACCTGCGCGAGACCGTGGACCGGCTCGACCCCTCCCCGGCCGGTCTCACCGACCGGATCAAGTTCGCCCTGACCGTGCGGGCGCTCCAGGCCGAGGTGGCCGAGCTCACGCGGGCACCGACGGCACTCACCCGGGGTGACGACGCCCAGGACGAGCCGGACCAGGCGATGACGGTGACCTTCAGCACCGACTCCGTGAGCATCATGATCACGGTCAGCCCGCTGGGCGACGGCACGGCGCGCGTGGACGGCTGGCTCACCTGCGAGGTGTCCGAGGTGGAGCTGGCCCGACCGGACGGACGTCGCGACCGCGTCGAGGTCCAGGACGGACGGTTCGCCTTCGCCGCAGTGAGCACCGGCCCCGCCTACCTCGTGGTCCACCCCCTCGGTGACCGCACCGTCCTGACCCCCACCTTCACCATCTGACGTGGGCCGTCGGGCTCCGGCACGGGCGTCGCCCACGGCGGCCTCGCTCTTCGACGCCGGTCGGCAGGCCAACCTCGCGGGGCGGCCGGCCGAGGGCGAGCGGCTGCTCCGACGGGCCTTGCGCTCGTTGGACCGGCACGCCGACGACACGGTGCCCGGCATCGGCTCGGTGCGGGGTGGCGACGCAGGAGTGGTGGAGGCGCGCGTCCGGGTGCTGCTGTCGTTGAGCACCTCGCTCGTGCAACGGCACGGGGCGAGCCCTGCGCTCGAGCTCGCGACCAGCGCCCTCCACCTGGCCCAGGGACCGCTGCTCGGCGAGGAGGAGCAGATGCTCCTCATGACCAAGTGCCGGCTGCAGCTCGCGATGATCCACGGCCGCACCGGCCACGCCGACGCCGCGTTGAACCAGCTCGACCGTGCCCTGTTCTTCGTCGACCGGCTCGGACCCAGGGACCGCTTCGACCTGCTGCTCTCCCGCGGGGCAGCCCGCACCGACGGCCACGACCCCGGGGACGCCGAGGCCGACTTCGTGGCCGCGGCCCAGATCGCTCACGACCACGGGTTCGCGATCGAGGAGTTCATGGCCCGGCACAACCTCGCGCAGGCCGTCTCGCTGCAGGGCGACCTGCCACGGGCGCTCCGGCTCTTCCGCGACATCGAGCGACTGGGCGGCGAGGCCTCGCTCGCGGTGGCCCTGCACGGGCGGGCGCGCACGCTCCTGGACGCCGGGCTCGTCACCGAGGCCCGGGAGCTGCTGCAGCGCGCGGTCGCGGAGGCCGGGCGGACCGGACAACGCCTCGTCGTCGGCGAGGTGCAGGTCGACCTGGCCCTCGCCGAGCTGATCGACGGCGACCAGGCGGCAGCGGCCCGCACCGCGGCCGGGGCACGCCGCTCCCTGCAGGGCCGCGCCCCAGGGGTGCGTCGGCGGGCCGAGCTGGTGCTCCTGGACGCCCGTCGTCGGCGTGGACGACGGCTCCCGGAGGTGGCGCGCCGCGGTCTGGCCCTCGTCGAGGCCTTCGACCGCGACGGTGACCACGTCGCGGCCGACCTCGCCCGCCTGGTCGTCGCCGAGACCGAGGTGGACCGGGACCGGTCCGCCGAGGCCGTGCAGCTGCTGCGGGCCACCGCAGACCTCACCCACGCCGGGTCGCTCAGCATGCGGCTGCGGGCCCGAGGGGTGCTCGCCGCTGCCGCGCGGGCGGTTGACGACGCCGTCACCGCCCGTCGCCACCTGCGGGCGGCGCTGACCGACCTGACGCGGACCGTGGCCGGCAGCTCCAGCCTGGAGCTGCGCGCGGCGACCCATCACTACGCCCAGGGGCTCGCGGCGCTGGATCTGTCGGTGGCCCCCGACAGCTCCCGGGACCGGCTGCTGGCCGTCGAGCGCTGGCGCGAGGCGGCCAGCCGGTCGCCCGCCGTCCGGCCTCCTGCCGACCCGGAGCTGGCCAGGCGCACGACGGTGCTGCGCCACCTGCGCCAGCAGGTCCGGGACGACCTCGACCGGGCCCACCGGCTCCGACCCCGGTTGCGGGAGCTGGAGCGCTCGGTGGCCGCCCTGTCGTGGTCGGCACCCGGTGGCACGGCCGGGCGTGAGGTCGTCACGCGCCAGCAGCTGGGCCGGGCGCTGGGCCGGCTGCGGGAGCGGGACACCTCGCTCGTCTACCTCGTGGAGGCGTCCGGCACCCTGGTGGCCGAGGTCCTGGCACAGGGCAGGATGCGCACGGTCGAGCTGGGGCCGGTCGCTCCGGTGCGCGAGCTGGCGCAACGACTGGCGGCGGACCTGGAGACCGGCGCACGGTCCCACGGGGGGCCGATGGAGGAGCTGCTCCACCGGTCGCTGCGCCGCTCCGCGCGGATCCTCGACGACGCCACGCTCGCGCCGTTGCTGCTGGACGGACGCGTCCTCGTGGTGCCCACACCGAGCCTGGCCGCGGTGCCCTGGGGCATGCTCCCGAGCCGGTCCGGCCAACCCACCCCGGTGGCGCCGAGCCTCACCGCCTGGGCCCGACAGGAGCTCGCCGTCCCGGCCCCCACCGTGGTGGCCCTCTCCGGGCCGGAGCTGGCTGGGGCCCGAGACGAGGTCGCGCTGGTGTCGGAGGCGTGGGGACCGACCCGGGCCACCCCGGTGGGCGACGCCGCCGCGCCGGACCTCGCTGCCGCGCTGGCCGGGGCCGACCTCGTCCACGTCGCCGCCCACGGGCGGCACCGCGACGACAGCCCGCTCTTCTCCTCGCTGTGGCTCGCCGACGGGCCCTACTTCCTCGCCGACCTGGAGCGCGAGGACCGCCGGGCCAGCCACGTGGTGCTCTCGGCCTGCGACTCGGGCCGGTCCCGCCACCGCGGCGGGTCGGCAGCCCTGGGACTGGCGGCCGGCTTGCTGTGGCTGGGCGTCACCAGCGTCGTCGCCGCACCCTGCAGGGTTCCCGACCAGGTCGCCGCCGAGCACCTTCCGGACTACCACCGGCTGCTCGTGGCGGGCCTACCGGCGGACGAGGCGCTGAGCCGCTCGGCGCAGCGGGCCCACCCGCTCGCGGGTGCCTTCGTGGCCTGGGGCGCGCCCTGGAGCGCCGGGCCGACGCCCGGGTGACGCTGCGTACGATGCCGGGGTGAGCATCGAGGTAGGACGGCGGGCGCGAGGGTCCTCGCTGCTCGGGCGGGACCTCGCCGTCGACCTCGGGACCGCCACGACGCAGGTGCACGTGCAGGGTCGGGGCGTCGTCCTCGACGAGCCGACCCTGGTCGCCGTGGACACCGGCACCGGTCGGCTCGTCGCCGCCGGCAGCAGTGCCCACGAGATGCTCGGGCGCACGCCGCAGCACGTGCTCACGCTGCGACCGCTCGCCGACGGCGTCATCAGCGACGGCGACCTCGCCGAGCAGCTGCTGCGGCACTTCCTGGAGCGGGTGCGTCCCACCCGGCTGGTGCGGCCACGGACCGTCGTGTGCCTGCCCGGCGGGATCACCGCCGTCGAGCGCCGCGCCCTCGAGGACGCCGCGATGCGGTGCGGGGCGCGCCGCGTCTACGCCCTGGAGGAGGCCATGGCCGCGGCCGTCGGTGCCGGGCTCCCGATCGAGGGCGCTGCGGCCACCATGGTCGTCGACCTCGGCGGTGGGACGACCGACGCGGCCGTCATCAGCCTCGGTGGGGTGGTGAACGCGCGCAGCCTCCGGGTCGGCGGCGACGAGGTGGACGAGGCCGTGGCCGAGGGCGTCCGCCGCGAGCACGACCTGCTCCTCGGGGAGCGGTCGGCGCAGCACATCACGCACGCGGTGGGATCGGTCTGGCCGGTCGCCGAGAGGCTGACGACCCGGGTGCGGGGACGGGACCTCGGCACCGGGCTGCCGCGGACGATCGAGCTCGGGAGCGAGGAGGTGCGGCGGATGATCGAGCCGGTCACCGCTCAGGTCGTCGAGGTGGTGCGCTCGGTGCTCGACGTGTGCCCGCCCGAGCTGTCCGGGGATCTTCTGGACACGGGGGTCACGCTCACCGGGGGTGGGGCGCTGCTCCGGGGCTGGGCCGAGCGGCTGCGGCACGAGCTCGGGGTGCCGGTGCGGCTGGCCGAGGACCCGCAGCGCGCGGTCATCCGCGGGGCCGGGGCCTGCGTCGACGACATGGGCGCGCTCCGACAGGTCCTGACGCGTCGGGCCGCGACGCCGGCCTGATGCGTCGGCTCACCCTGGTCTCGGTGCTGCTGGCGGGGGCGACCGCCGCGGCGATCGTGGTCGACCTCGCCCGCCCGGGACTCGCCGACCCCGTCCGCGAGGCGGTGGCCGTCGCGGCGGCCCCCGCGCAACGGGTGCTCGCCGGGTGGGACGACGGGGAGCTGGCCCGGCTGAGCGAGGAGCGCAACGAGCTGGCGGCGCAGGTGGACCGGCTGGAGGCACGGGAGCGCGACGTCGTCGAGCTGGACGCGCTGGCGCGCTCGAGCACGGTGGCCGCGGTGGACCGCCGGCTGCTGCCCGCGCGGGTGGTCGCCTTCGCCTCCGGCAGCTCCCCGGTCGGGTCACGGACCGTCACCGTCGACGTCGGCCGCGAGAACGGCGTCGCGCCGGACCAGACCGTCGTGAGCGTCGACGGGCTCGTGGGTCGGGTCCTGCGGGTGGCCCCCGCAGCGCTGACGTGCTGCTGCTCGGCGACGCGCAGGTCGTCGTCGGGGTGCGCTTCGGCGACGAGGGCGCGCTGGGCGACGTCCAGGCGGGCACCCCGCCCGAGCTGCCCCCGCGGGGCCACGGCGAGCTGACGCTCACCGCGCTCGGGGACAGCGAGATCGCCGTCGGGGACGAGGTGACCACCCTCGGGAGTCCGGACGACGTCCCCTACGTCGCAGGCATACCGCTCGGCACGGTGACCGACGTCGACCCCGACCGGGGACAGCTCGGCCGGACCGCCGTGGTCCGGCCGCACGTGGACACCGACACCCTGGACCTCGTCGCCGTCGTGACGGTGGCGGACGGATGATCCGCGTCCTCGGACCGACGGTGCGCGCCCTGCTGCTGGTGCTCGCGGTGCTGCTGCCGAGCGCGTGGCCCGCCGGACTGGCGCGGCCCGACCTCGTCCTGCTCGTCGTGGCCGCTGCCGCACTGCTGCACCGCCCGCAGGTGGGTCTGCTCGTCGGGCTGGTGGGGGGCTGGCTCGTCGACCTCGTCCCTCCGGGCGGCGAGCCGCTGGGGGCGAGCGCGCTCGGCTATGCCGCCGTGGGTCTCGGCCTGGGATCGGTCCGGCGGTCGCTCGTGATCTCCCCGCTCCTGCCGTGGGCGGCCACCGCGCTCGCCGCGGCCCTCGTGCTCGGGGTGCGCGGCGTCGGCGCGGCTGCCGGTCTCGGGAGGGCGCTGCCCGGTGAGCTCGTCTGGTCGTGGGTGGTCACCATGCTCGTCGCGGTGCTCGCCCTGCCCGTGCTCATGTCGCTCGAGCGGTGGATGACGGCACGGGGGTGGGCATGAGCCCGTCGCCTCCGCGACGGGGTCGACCCGCCCCGGTGCGGGTGCCCCGGCCCACGGTGACCCCGCCCCGCGTCCGGCGCCGTCGCTCGACGCGCCCGCTGTGGGCCGCCGTCGCCGTGGTGCTCCTGCTCGGCGGGGTTCTCCTCGGGCGCCTCGGCCAGGTGCAGCTGACCCGGCACGAGCAGCTCGCGACGCAGGCCGCGGAGGTGAGCACCCGTGAGGTGGTCACCCCCGCCCTGCGCGGTCGCGTGCTGGCGGCGGATGGCACCCCCGTCGTGACCAACACCGCCTCGTCCGTCGTCACCGTCGACCCGCAGGTCCTGCTGGAGGCGGAGGACGAGGGCCGGGCGATGATCGCCTCGGTCGCCGCCGCCCTCCGGCTGCCGGAGGAGGAGCTGTGGGGCCGCACCCGGGTGTGCGGCACCGAGGGTGCGCCGCCCGTGCCCGCGTGCTTCAGCGGGTCGCCCTACCAGCCGGTCCCGATCGTCGACGATGTCGACCCGGTCGACGCCCTCGCCCTGCTCGAGCGGCCCGAGGACTACCCCGGGGTCAGGGTCGACAGCATCCCCGTCCGGGACTACCCGGCACCGGAGGGGATCAACGCGGCGCACCTGACGGGCTACCTCGGTCGGGTGACCGCGGCCGAGGTCGAGGCGGCGGACGGGGCGCTCGACCCCGAGGCCTGGGTGGGGCGCGCCGGACTCGAGGCGTCTACGACGCGGGGGTGCGGGGGACGGCCGGCCGGACCACGGTGACCGTCGACCCGCGGGGCGTGGTCACCGGCACCCTCGAGCGGACCGACCCCGTGCAGGGGGCGGACCTGCGGACCCACCTCGACGTGGAGGTCCAGGCGGCGAGCGAGACCGCCCTGGTCGAGGCGGTCCGGGCCGCCCGTCGGGCGGGTGCGCCCGCGACCAGCGGCGCCGCCGTCGTGCTCCGCCCGGACACCGGCGCCGTGGTGGCCGCGGCCAGCTTCCCCACCTACGACCCCGGCCTGTGGACGCGCGGCGTGAGCGCGCGGGAGTACGACCGGCTTCTCGATCCCGACCGGGGGGCGCCCCTGGTCAACCGGCTCGTCGCGGAGACCTTCCCGCCCGCGTCCACCTTCAAGGTCGTCACGCTGCCCGCAGCGCTGCAGACCGGCATCGACCCCGAGGGGGAGTATGCCTGCCCCGGCGCCGTGACCATCGCCGGACAGCGGTTCACCAACTACGAGTCGGAGGCCTACGGCGAGATCGACCTGCCGCGCATCCTCGAGGTCTCCTGCGACACGACGTTCTACCGGTGGGCCTACGACCACTGGCGCCAGCTCGGCGGCCTGGGCGGCGGCGCGGAGGCCGACGCCCGGGACCGCTTCCTCGCGGTGGCCCGTGGGTTCGGGCTCGGGCAGCGCACCGGGGTCGACCTGCCCGGCGAGGTCGCGGGCACGCTGCCGTCGCGGGCGTGGAAGCAGGACTACTGGGAGACCACCCGGGAGGACGCCTGCGCGCGTGCCGAGGAGGGCTACCCGGAGGTCGAGGACGAGGACCGTCGGGAGTTCCTCGAGCAGCTGGCGGAGGAGAACTGCGTCGACGGGGGCCAGTGGCGGCCGGGGGACGCGGCCAACTTCTCCATCGGGCAGGGCGACGTCGCGACCACCCCGCTGCAGATGGCCGTCGTCTACGCCGCCGTCGCCAACGGCGGCCGGCTCGTGACCCCGCAGCTGGCCGATGCTCTGGTGCACGTCGACGGCACCGTGGTCGAGGAGCTGGAGCGGCCCGACCAGGGCAGTGTGTCGCTGGAGGACGAGACCTGGCAGATCCTGCGTTCGGGCCTCGAGGCGGTCGTCACCGACGGCACCGGCGCCGCCGCCTTCGCCGGCTGGCCGCAGGAGGCATACCCGCTGGCCGGCAAGACCGGGTCGGCCGAGTCCTTCGGGCAGGACGCGACCTCGTGGTTCGCGTCCTACGGCCCGGTCGAGGACCCGGAGTACGTCGTGCTCGTCATGGTCGAGCAGGGCGGCATCGGGTCCGACGTCGCGGCACCGGCCGCGCGGGCCATCTGGGAGACGTTGCGCGAGCAGGAGGGACGATGACGACGACACCGGAGCCCGTCACGATCCGTGACGCCACCGGCGCCGACGCGGCGGGCTGCGCGGCGATCTACGCGCCCTACGTGCGGGACACCGCGGTCACCTTCGAGACCGACCCGCCGGACGACGTCGCCCTCGCCGGACGCATCGCTGCCGCGCAGGAGCGGCACGCGTGGCTGGTCGCCGAGCGGGACGGTGAGCTCCTCGGGTATGCCTACGCCGGCACCTACCGGCCCCGGCGCGCCTACGCCCGGACCGCGGAGACCAGCGTCTACCTGGCGCCCGAGGCGGCCGGGCAGGGGATCGGCGCCGCGCTCTACCGCGCGCTGCTGGACCGGCTGCGCGAGCTCGGCTACGGCACCGCCGTCGCCGGCATGACCCCGCCGAACCCGGGCAGCGCCGCCCTGCACCGGTCGCTCGGTTTCACCCAGGTGGGCGCCTTCACCCGGGTCGGGCGCAAGTTCGGCAGGTGGCATGGGTGCGACTGGTGGGAGCTGCCGCTCGCCGAGGACGTCGCGGAGCCCTGAGGGGTTCGGAGGCCGACCCTGGTTGCCGTAGGGTCGACGCGTGAGCGAGCCGACGTCCACCGACCCCATCAGCCCCGAGCTCCGTGCCGACGTCCGACGGGTCTCCACCCTGCTCGGGCAGTCGCTCGTGCGGCACCACGGACAGGAGCTCCTGGACGCCGTGGAGGAGGTGCGGCTCGCCGCCAAGGCCAGCAAGGAGGGGGACGAGCAGGCCGCCGCCGACGTCCGCCGGGTCCTCTCCGGCCTCCCGCTGGACCAGGCGACCGACCTCGTCCGGGCGTTCTCGGCATACTTCCACCTCGCGAACGCCGCCGAGCAGGTGCACCGGGTGCGCACCCACGCGGCCCGGAGCGAGGACGAGGGCTGGTTGACCTCCGCGGTCAGGGACGTCGTCGAGCACGGCGGCCCCGAGCTGCTGGCCAGCAGCGTCGCCGAGCTGGACATGCGGCCGGTCTTCACCGCGCACCCGACCGAGGCGTCGCGGCGCAGCGTGCTGACCAAGATCCGGCACCTGTCCGACCTGCTCGCGACGACCACCGAGCCGGAGACCCTCGCGCGGCGGCGCCAGGACCGCGAGCTGGGCGAGCTGGTCGACCTGATCTGGCAGACCGACGAGCTGCGGCAGAACCGCCCGACCCCGCTCGACGAGGCGCGCAACGCGATGTACTACCTCGACGAGGTGCTCACCACGACGATGCCGAACCTGCTCGGGCACCTGTCCGACCTGCTCGCCGAGCAGGGCGTCCGCATGGATTCCTCCCGCTCGCCGCTGCGCTTCGGCAGCTGGATCGGCGGGGACCGGGACGGCAACCCCTACGTCACGCCGGCGGTCACCCGCGAGGTGCTCACCCTGCAGGGCACGCATGCCATCAAGGTCGCGCTCGCGCTGGTCGATGTGCTGATCTCGCAGGTCTCCTCCTCCACCCTGGTCGTCGACGTCGAGGAGGAGCTGCTGGCGTCGGTGCGCGAGGACCTCGCGCACCTGCCCGGCCTCGACAAGCGGGTGCTCGAGCTGAACGCCCAGGAGCCCTACCGGCTCAAGCTGACCTGCGTGCGGGCCAAGCTGCTCAACACGCGCCGTCGCTTCGACGCGGGCACGCCGCACGAGGAGGGACGCGACTACGCCTCGGTGGACGAGGTCGTCGCCGACCTGCAGGTGGTCGCCGACTCGCTGCGCCGGCACGGCGGGGAGCTGGTCGCCGACGGGCGGCTGGCCCACGCGACTCAGACCATCGCCTCCACCGGCCTGCACCTGGCGACGCTCGACGTGCGCGAGCACTCCGAGAAGCACCACGAGACGCTGGCGCCGATGCTGGACGCCGCCGGGGCTGCGGCCGAGGTGGGCTACGACGCGCTGGACCGCGAGGCGCGGCTGGAGCTGCTCGGCGCCGAGCTCGGCTCGCGCCGCCCGCTGCTCACCCGGGCGGCACCCCGGGAGAAGACGCTGGCCGTCTTCGACGAGATCCGGCAGGCGGTCGCGACCTACGGTGAGGACGTCGTCGAGACCTACATCATCTCGATGACGCAGGGACCGGACGACGTGCTGGCCGCGGCCGTGCTCGCGCGGGAGGCCGGGCTCGTCGACCTGCACGGCGACGCCGGGGGCGAGGGCGCCTTCGCGCTCATCGGCTTCGCGCCGCTGCTGGAGACGATCGACGAGCTCCGCGGTGCCGCGGCGCTGGTCGACTCGATGCTGTCCACCCCGGCATACCGCGAGCTGGTGCGGCTGCGCGGGGACGTCCAGGAGGTCATGCTCGGCTACTCCGACTCCAACAAGCAGGCCGGCGTGCTCACCAGCCAGTGGGGCATCCACCAAGCGCAGCGGGCCCTGCGCGACGTCGCGGCGAAGCACGGCGTGCGGCTGCGGCTCTTCCACGGTCGCGGCGGCTCGGTCGGCCGCGGCGGCGGCCCGACCTACGACGCCATCCTCGCCCAGCCCAACGGGGTGCTGGAGGGCGACATCAAGTTCACCGAGCAGGGTGAGGTCATCTCCGACAAGTACTCGCTGCCGGCCCTCGCGCAGGAGAACCTGGAGCTGTCCCTCGCCGCGGTCCTGCGGGCCTCGGCGCTGCACCGCGACCCACGGACCACCGCCGAGGAGCGGGAGCGCTACGGCGCGGTCATGGACGTGGCCAGCGACGCCGCCTTCGCGGCCTACCGCAGCCTCATCGACGACGAAGACCTGCCGGCCTACTTCGTCGCGGCGACGCCGGTCGACCAGCTGGGCGCGCTCAACATCGGCTCCCGCCCGAGCAAGCGGCCGGACACCGGCAAGGGCCTGGACGGGCTGCGGGCGATCCCGTGGGTCTTCGGCTGGACCCAGACCCGGCAGATCGTCCCGGGGTGGTTCGGTGTCGGCTCCGGGCTGCGGGCGGCGCGCGAGGCCGGGCACGGCGAGACGCTGCACGAGATGCTGGAGCACTGGCACTTCTTCCGCTCGGTGATCTCCAACGTCGAGATGACCGTCGCCAAGACCGACCTCGGCATCGCGGCGCACTACGTCGACACCCTCGTGCCGGAGGAGCTGCGGCACGTCTTCGCGACCATCCGCGAGGAGTTCGAGCTCACCGTCACCGAGCTCAAGGCGCTGACGGGGGAGGAGGACCTGCTCGACGACCAGCCGGTGCTCAAGCGCACGCTGGCCGTCCGGGACAACTACCTCGACCCGATCTCCTACCTGCAGGTGGAGCTGCTGCGCCGGCTGCGCGAGCGGCCGGACGAGACGGCCGCGGCCGACGAGGGGGCGGCCGGACCCGGCGACGACGAGGTCGACGAGCTGCAGCGGGCGCTGCTCGTGACCGTCAACGGGGTGGCGGCAGGTCTGCGCAACACCGGCTGAGAGGGCCGGTGCCGGCGCTGCGTGAGAGCATCGGGTCATGCCCGAGGGACACACGCTGCACCGGCTCGCCCGCGCCCTCGACGCCGCCTACGGCGGCACGACGCCGCAGGTCAGCAGCCCGCAGGGCCGCTTCGCGCAGGAGGCCGCCGTCCTGGACGGGCAGGTCGTGGACGGGTCGTGGGCCCACGGCAAGCTGCTCTTCGTCGACTTCGCGCAGGGGCGCACCCTCTACGTCCACCTCGGGCTCATCGGCAAGTGGTTCGTGCTGCCGGTGGAGCCGCCAGGCAGCGAGCCGCCCGCGACCGGGCAGGTGCGGCTGCGGCTGCTCTCGGACACCCGGGTCGCCGACCTGCGCGGCCCGATGGCCTGCGAGCTCGTGGACGAGGCGGAGGTGGACCGGCTGGTGCGCCGGCAGGGGCCGGACCCGCTGCAGCCGGTGGGCGGGCTGAACGACCCGGACGAGGCATACCGGAAGATCCGCCGCTCGGGCAAGACCGTCGCCGAGCTGCTCATGGACCAGACGGTGCTCGCCGGGGTGGGCAACATCTACCGCTGCGAGGTGCTGTGGCGGCACCGGCTGCACCCGCTCAAGCCCGGCCGCTCGCTCAAGCCGGCATCCTGGCAGCTCATCTGGGAGGACCTCGTGCGGCTCATGCCGCTGGGGGTGCGGACCGGCACGATCATCACCCTGGACGACGTGGCCGCGGACACCGAGGCGGCCCTGGAGCGCGGCGAGCTGCCCGACGTGCCCCGCGAGTTCGCCGTCTACAAGCGCACCGGTCAGCCGTGCCTGCGCTGCGGCGCGAGCATCCGGCACAAGGTCGTCGCCGGCCGCAACCTCTTCTGGTGCGGCAACTGCCAGCGCCGCACCTGAGGTCCCCTCCCGCCTGAGCAGAGAGATGTGCCCGAGGCAGGCGCTGCAACCCCTGCGTGGCACGCCTTCCTCTGCTCAGACTCCAGCCGGCGTGCCGTCCTCTGCTCAGGTCCACCTGCGGATCCGGCACCTGTGGACAAGTCCGGCGCTGAGTCGTCGCGGCGCGGCAGGCTGGTCCCATGAGGGGCGACGCGATGGACCCGCGGGTGGGTCGGCTGCTGGAGGTGCACCCGCACGGGCTCACGACGGCCCACCTGCACCGTGCCGGTGTGTCCGACACGGTCATCCGGAGTCAGGTCGCCGCGGGGGTGCTCCTCCGCCTGCGCCGGGAGGTCCTCGTCGACCGGCGGGTATGGGAGGCGTCGCCCCCGTGGGAGCGTCATCGCCTGCGCGCGCTCGCGGTCGCGGGTTCGCTGACGTCGCTGGGCACCGAACCTGGCCAGGTCGCACTCAGCCACCGCAGCGGGCTGGTGGTTCAGGACCTGGACGTGCACGGTTCTGACGACGAGGTCCACGGGAGCCGCGTGGGCTGCGGCCGTGGCCACCGCTCGGGAGGCCTGTGGGTGCATGCGCCGGTGCCGCCGGGACAGGTCACCGACCAGGACGGTATACCCGTGGTCCGGCCCGCGCTCGCCAGTCTCCAGGAGGCCGTCGTGCACGGCGCCGAGTGCGGGCTGGTCGCCGCCGACTCGGCCCTGCGGGTCGGCGCCGCGACCCCGGAGGAGCTCCGCTCCCTGGTCGACCTGTCGTGCCTGCGGCGTGACCGGCCTGCAGCGCGCCTGGTGGCCGACCTGGCCGACGGCAGCAGGGAGAGCGCCGGGGAGTCACGCACGGCCTGGCTGCTGCACCTGCTCGACATCGAGGTCGAGTGCCAGGTCGAGATCTACGGCCCCGCCGGCTGGCTGGTGGCGCGGTCGGACTTCCGGATCAAGGGCACGAACGTCCTGCTGGAGTTCGACGGCCGGGTGAAGTACGACGACCGGGACGTGCTCATGGCCGAGAAGGTGCGCGAGGACCGGCTGCGGGAGCTGGGCTACGAGGTCGTGCGACTCACCTGGGCAGACCTGGCCACGCCGGGGCTCGTGCGGGCCAAGATCCGGCAGGCCCTCGCGCGGGCGTCCCTCCGCCGACCGGCCTGAGCGCCGGTGCGCCGCCAGGGCCTCCAGTGCCGCCGGTGCTTCCGGGGCCGCCGGTGCTTCCGGTCCCGCCTGAGCAGAGAAGGCTGGCCCAGGCGGGGGTTGCAGCGCGTGTGTGGGGCACGTTTCTCTGCTCAGGTCGGGTAGGGGTGGCTGTGTCCCTGCTGAGCAGAGAAGGCTGGCCCAGGCGGGGGTTGCAACCTGTGCGTCGGGCACGTTTCTCTGCTCAGGTCGGCGATGGTCGGGTGCGGGCCGGAGTGGGCGGCGCGGGGGCACGGTGGCGCCTGGCGGGGTGGCTCAGCGCTGCCAGACCTGGGCGCGCCAGGCATACCGGGTGGGGCCGGCGCTGTCGCCGGCGCCGTCGGTGCTGCCCAGGATCATGCCGAGCAGCTCGCGCGGGGAGGGGTAGTCGTCGTCCAGCGCGGCGAGGTACTGCCGGTGCGCCTCCAGCGAGGCGACGCCGCGCTCGAAGGTGTCGGTGACGTCGACCTCGTGCGTGGGGGTATGCCCGGCCGAGGACGCGATCCAGCGCACCCCGTCCCACGGCTCGTGGCCGGCGTCGAGGAGGTCGGGGAAGATCCACCGGTTGCCCGCCGCGGCCACGGCGTCGATGACGCTCAGGCCGACGACGCGGTGGTCGGCCTGGTTGAGCCCACCGCCCGGGAAGGTCTCGGCGTGCGTGATGGTGGTCACCACCTCGGGCCGCACCTCGCGGATCACCCGGGCGAGCTCGCGCCGCAGCCGCAGGTCGGCCTCCAGCACTCCGTCGGAGAAGCCGTCGAGGAAGCGCACGTCCTCGACGCCCACCTCGCGGGCGCCGTCCCGCTCCTCCTGCTCGCGGACCGGGCCGGCCTCCTCCGGCGGCATCGTGGCGATGCCGGCCTCCCCGCGCGTGACGAGCAGGTAGGTGACCTCCTTGCCCTCGGCGGTCCACCGGCCCACCGCCGCGGCCGTGCCGTACTCCAGGTCGTCGGGGTGGGCGGCGATGCACAGCGCCCGCCGCCAGTCCGTGGGGAAGGTCTCCAGGCTCATGCCAGCATCTCTAGCACGGCCTTCTCCAGGTCACGCGTCCGGGCCGCCGGTGAGCGGTGCCGCCGCCGCGCCACCTCGGCGATCGTCGTGCCGCTCTCGTAGAGGTCGATGACGCGCGGGTCGATGTACGATGCGCGCGCGACGGTCGGGGTGTTGCCGAGGTATGCCGCCACCTCGTCCACAGCGGCCTTCACCGCCCGCCGACGCGAGGCCTGGGTGTCGCCCGCCTCCTCGGTCAGCGCCAGCGAGGTCGCCGCCAGCACCGTCGCGTGCCAGGTCCGGAAGTCCTTGGCGGTCAGCTCGCCCCCGAGCAGCTCGTCCAGGTAGAGGTTGACCGCGGCGGCGTCGAGGTCGATCCAGCGGCGCCCGTCCTGGTAGGCCAGCAGCCGCTGCCCGGACCGGCGCCGCCGCATCCGGTCCAGCGCCGCGATGACGTCGGCATCGTCGATCTCGACCGTGTGCTCGACGCCGGACTTGCCCACGAAGCGGAAGACCAGCACGTCACCCCGGGCGCGGACGTGCCGGCGCTCCAGCGTGGTGAGACCGAAGCTGCCGTGCGCGTCGGTGTAGACGTCGCTGCCGATGCGGAAGTAGCCCAGGTCCAGCAGCCGCACGGCGACCGCCTCGGCGCGCTCGGCGGGCATACCCTCCTGCGCCAGGTCATGGGCCACCCGACGTCGCGCCGCGGGCAGCTCGGCCGCCGCCGCGAGCACGCGGTCGAACTTCATCCGGTCCCGCTTCTCCCGCCAGGCCGGGTGGTAGAGGTACTGCCGCCGTCCGGCGTCGTCGGTGCCGACCGCCTGGAGGTGCCCCTGCGGGTGCGGGCAGATCCAGACGTCCTGCCAGGCCGGCGGGATGGCCAGCGCCTTGACCCGCTCGACCTCCTCGTCCGGCAGCCGCTCGCCCTTGGCGTCCAGGTAGGTGAACCCACGGCCGGAACGTCGGCGGGTCCAGCCGGGCGAGCTGGGGGAGACGGTGCGCAACCGGGGCATACGCGCAGATTAGGGCCGATCCCGCCCCACTGATAACCTGAACGGTGCCGTCATGACGGCCGCGGATTCGAGAGTGCCCCGGTGAACAGGCCCGGGTTGGCGCCGCGCAACAACACGAAGGAGTCGCCCATGGCGATCGACACTGCCGCCAAGCAGGACATCATCAAGGAGTACGCCACGACCAAGGGCGACACCGGGTCGCCTGAGGTCCAGGTCGCGCTGCTGACCGCCCGCATCAAGGAGCTCACCGAGCACTCCCGCGAGCACAAGCACGACCACCACAGCCGCCGCGGCCTGCTGCTGCTGGTCGGCAAGCGCAAGCGGCTGCTGCGCTACCTCGAGGAGATCGACATCGAGCGCTACCGGTCGCTGATCAAGCGACTCGGCCTGCGTCGCTGAGACTTCGCCTGGGAGCGGTTCCCGTCACGGGGACCGCTCCTTCGCGTATGAGGTGGGGGGCCGGCACACGCCCCTCGCCTGCAGGACCGGCCGGGCACAACGATGATGCCCCGCGCCGTGAGCAGAGTTGAGCAGAAAAGGAGGGCCCATGGAGGGTCCAGAGATCACCGCCGCCGAAGCCACGATCGACAACGGCAGCTTCGGCACCCGCACCGTCCGGTTCGAGACCGGACGCCTGGCCAGGCAGGCCGGCGGCTCCGTCACCGCCTACCTCGACGACGAGACCATGCTGCTGTCGACCACCACGGCCGGCAAGCACCCCAAGGACCACTTCGACTTCTTCCCGCTGACGGTGGACGTCGAGGAGAAGATGTATGCCCTCGGCAAGATCCCCGGCAGCTTCTTCCGGCGTGAGGGTCGCCCGTCCACGGACGCGATCCTCACCTGCCGGCTGATCGACCGCCCGCTGCGCCCGACCTTCGCCAAGGGGCTGCGCAACGAGGTCCAGGTCGTCATCACCGTGCTGTCGCTCGACCCCGAGCACCAGTACGACGTGCTCGCGATCAACGCCGCGTCCGCCTCCACCCAGATCTCCGGCCTGCCCTTCAGCGGCCCCATCGGTGGCGTGCGCATCTCCCTCATCGACGGCCAGTGGGTCGCCTTCCCGAACTTCTCCGACGCCGAGCGCTCGACCTTCGACATGGTCGTCGCCGGGCGGGTCGTCGACGGTGACGACGTGGCCATCATGATGGTCGAGGCCGAGTCCACCGAGGCGACCTGGGACCTGGTGAAGTCCGAGGGCAAGCAGGCCCCGACCGAGGAGGTCGTGGCCCAAGGCCTCGAGGAGTCCAAGAAGTTCATCAAGGCCCTCTGCGACGCTCAGGCCCAGCTCGCCCAGGAGTCCGCCAAGGAGGTCCAGGAGTTCCCGCGCTTCCTCGACTACGAGGACGACGCCTACGCCGCCGTCGAGGAGGCCGTCTCCGGCGACCTCGCCGCGGCGCTCCAGATCGCCGGCAAGGCCGAGCGCGAGGACCGCGTCGACGAGATCAAGGCCGCCATGATGACCCGGCTGGCCGGCGACGACGACGGGTCGGACGCCGCCTTCGCCGGTCGCGAGAAGGAGCTGTCCGCGGCCTACCGCGCCGTGCAGAAGAAGCTCATCCGTGAGCGCATCCTGCGCGACGAGGTCCGTATCGACGGTCGCGGGCTCAAGGACATCCGTGCCCTGTCCGCCGAGGTCGAGGTCATCCCGCGGGCGCACGGCTCGGCGATCTTCGAGCGCGGCGAGACCCAGATCATGGGCGTGACCACGCTCAACATGCTGCGCATGGAGCAGCAGCTGGACACCCTCTCCCCGGTGTCGCGCAAGCGCTACATGCACAACTACAACTTCCCGCCCTACTCGACCGGTGAGACCGGTCGCGTCGGCTCGCCCAAGCGGCGCGAGATCGGCCACGGCGCGCTCGCCGAGCGGGCGCTCATGCCGGTGCTGCCGACCCGCGAGGAGTTCCCCTACGCGATCCGCCAGGTGTCCGAGGCGCTCGGCTCCAACGGCTCGACCTCGATGGGCTCGGTCTGCGCGTCCACGATGTCGCTGCTCAACGCTGGTGTGCCGCTGCGCGCGCCGGTGGCGGGCATCGCGATGGGACTGGTCTCGGCGGAGATGAAGAACGACGCCGGGACGTCCGAGACGAAGTATGCCGCGCTGACCGACATCCTCGGCGCCGAGGACGCCTTCGGCGACATGGACTTCAAGGTCGCCGGCACCAAGGAGTTCGTCACCGCGATCCAGCTGGACACCAAGCTCGACGGCATCCCCGCCGACGTGCTCGCCGGCGCCCTGACCCAGGCCCGCGACGCGCGTCTGCACATCCTGGACGTCATGAACGAGGCGATCGTCGCCCCGGACGAGATGAGCCCCTACGCCCCGCGGGTGATCTCGGTGCGCGTGCCCACCGACAAGATCGGCGAGGTCATCGGCCCGAAGGGCAAGATGATCAACCAGATCCAGGAGGACACCGGCGCCGACATCTCGATCGAGGACGACGGCACCGTCTACATCGGCGCGACCGACGGCCCCTCGGCCGAGGCCGCGCGGGCGGCGATCAACGCGATCGCCAACCCGCAGATGCCGGAGGTCGGCGAGCGATTCCTTGGGACCGTGGTCAAGACCACGACCTTCGGGGCGTTCGTGTCGCTGCTGCCGGGCAAGGACGGGCTGCTGCACATCTCCGAGATCCGCAAGCTCGTCGGTGGCAAGCGCATCGACGCGGTCGAGGACGTGCTGGGCGTGGGCCAGAAGGTCCAGGTCGAGCTCAAGGAGATCGACCCTCGCGGAAAGCTCTCGCTCGCGGCGGTCGTCGCGCAGGAGCAGGGCGCGTCGGGCGAGGGCCAGACCCCGGCCCCGGAGCAGGGGCAGCCCGCCGGGGAGCCCAGCCGTGCGGACGACGCCGAGGCGCCCGAGGTGACCGAGCCGGCCACGAGCGGTGACGCCGACGGCGGCGACGCCTCTGGGAGCGACGCCGAGGGCGAGGGCGGCGAGCGTCCGCGTCGTCAGCGCCGCCGTCGGGGCGGCCGTGGTCGTGGCGGCAACGGTGGTGGCACCGGCGCCGCCTCGGACTCCGCCGAGTCGGACGGCTCCGGCTCCGGGGTCTGATCGACCTGAGGCGCGGTACGACGCTGCCGCAGGCATGACGTGAGGAAGGGCGGGCCCGATCGGGCCCGCCCTTCCTGCGCGTGTGTCGTCGTCCGGCTGCTCAGGCCAGCGCCTTGCGCCGGATCCTGGGTGCGGGGCTGTCGACGTGCCAGCGCATCTCCATCCGGGTGCGGCCGGTGGTGTCGGTGACCGGGACCCACGTGAGGGCCCGGGTCGCGCGCGTGGTGTCGGTCCGCAGGGAGCGAACGGTCGCCATGGGGTCCACCTCCTCCGAGAGATGAGTCTCGGGTCGAGTCGTTCATCTTCTGTTCACCTAGCCTACCCCAGAGTTCACCGAAAAGTGAACACAAGGTGAACGCGCGTCGTCGTCGCGTTCAGGATGTGGCGGGTGTGGCGGCTGTGGTGCCCACGGAGCGCACGGCGGCGCTGACGACCGCGTCCAACGGGCCGCGTCGACCGACGGCCACCAGCATGGCGCCCACCACCAGCGCGAGGAGGCTGTGCGCCAGCAGACCGGTCGAGGTGTCCGGCGCCCAGGGGCCGGCGTCGCCCAGGGGTGTGGCCAGCAGCACGACGTGTGCCGAGTAGAGGCTGAGGGTGGCGCGACCGGCTCCCGCGAGCAGGGCCCAGGGCAGGACGGAGAGGACGCGGACCAGGATGAGGCAGCACCCGAGCACGAAAGTCGCCGCTGCGGTCGTGTGCACGAGATCCACGACGCTGCCGCTGTGCGGCGCCCAGACGCCGAGCCACCAGGGACTGCCCTCGGGGTGGGTGCCGTAGAAGCCGGTGCGCCGCTCGTGGTCGAGCACCGCCCAGTCGCCTGGGCCGAGGCCGACCGTGGCCAGCAGCGAGGTCCGGACCTCCTCGCTGCGGGTGACCAGCCTCGAGACGCCGAGGGCCAGCACCGCGGTCGCCCCGGCGGCGAGGACGAGGGGTCGGGTGACCCCGGGGACGGGCCCGCGGTCGTGCAGGACGCGCCCGACCGCCATCCCGGCGAAGAGGTAGGTCGCCCAGGTGAGCACCGGGTAGTAGCCGGTGACGAGGAGCTCGCCGAGGAGCTGGAGCGGCCCCGTGAGCAGCGTGGCCAGGGACGGCACGGCCAGCGTGGGCTCGGGCAGCGCCGGGCGCAGGATGAGGCTGAGCACCGGGCTGAGGAGCCCCCAGGCGAGCGCCAGCCAGGCCAACGGTGCCGCCCGCCAGGAGAGCACCGGCAGGGCGCAGCAGAAGAGCAGGCCGTAGTAGGTGAGGATCACCGCGATCCCGGAGCTGGGCAGTCCCAGCAGCAGCCCCAGGCCGCCGACCAGCGCGGCGCGGACCAGGACCCGGCGGCGGTGGAGGCGCGGATCGGCCAGCACCTCGGTCCGGGGCGAGGCCAGGACGAGGCTCACCCCGGCCAGGACGGCGAAGAGCGCGGAGGAGCGACCCGCGACCGTCTGGAACACCCAGCTCACCCCACCGGGCCCAGGCCCCTCCTGCTCGACCAGGTGGGCGGCGAACATCCCCAGCAGCGCGAGCGTGCGCGCCAGATCCACCCCCACCAGCCGGCCGGCCACGTCAGGACCCTCGCCTCAGGTGCCCGTGGGCGGCGTCACGGCCAGGCCACCAGGCGGACCTCGCGGACGGTCCGCCCGTCGTCGGCCACCACCCGGTCACGCCACGCGCCGTCCGGCTCGAAGCCGGCGGCCTGGAGGAAGCCCCGCGTGACCTCGGCCTCGGCCAGCACCCAGGTGGCCACCGCCTCGAGCTCGTCGTGGGCGGCGCGCAGGGTGTCGACCGCAGCGTTGAGCAGGCGGGAGCCGTGGCCGGCACGGCGCGCCTCGGGGTGGACGCCACCGTCGAGGAGCAGCGCCGAGGTGCCCTCGGGCAGACCGGGCTCCTCCTCCGCCGGGCCGACCGCGACGTAGCCGGTGACCTGCGGTCCGGCGCACGCGACCAGCAGGCGGTGCCGCGGGGAGGGCGGGTGCTCCAGCGACTGGCGCCATGCCGAGGCGAACCGTGGGCCGGTCAGCGCCTCCAGGACCTCGGGGTCGAGCACGTCGGCATACTCCTGGTGCCAGACGAAGGCCTGCACGAGCCCCACCGCGGGCGCGTCGTTGGGGCGCGCGGTGCGGACGCTGGCGTCGGCGGCGGGGGCCTGCTCGTGCGGATGGCTCACCGTCCCAGTCTCGCACCCGCGGTTTGTTACACCGTGACCGTCAAATGACGTGACTTGCGTTATACAAAGTCGTGGATCTCTGGCACACTGAGGTCATGTACGGCAACGACTTCGGCCAGCCAGGCACCGACACCCAGGCGAAGCCCTCGCCGCTCAACGCGGCGGAGACGGAGGACTACACCGAGGCGCTCGCCGCCTACTTCGACGGGCTGGTCGAGGACGACCAGCGGGTCGAGCCGCGCGACGCCATGCCGGAGGCCTACCGCACCACCCTGATCCGGCAGATGGCGCAGCACGCGCACTCCGAGATCATCGGCATGCAGCCGGAGGGCAACTGGATCAGCCGGGCGCCCAGCCTGCGCCGCAAGGCGATCCTCATGGCCAAGGTGCAGGACGAGGCGGGCCACGGGCTCTACCTCTACTCCGCCGCCGAGACCCTCGGCGTGGACCGCTCCGAGCTGCTCGACAAGTTGCACCAGGGCAAGCAGAAGTACTCCTCGATCTTCAACTACCCGACCCTGACGTGGGCCGACGTCGGCGCGATCGGGTGGCTCGTGGACGGTGCCGCGATCATGAACCAGGTGCCGCTGTGCCGGTGCTCCTACGGCCCCTACGCCCGCGCCATGATCCGGGTGTGCAAGGAGGAGTCCTTCCACCAGCGGCAGGGCTTCGAGATCCTCTGGACGCTGGCCCGCGGTACCGAGGAGCAGCAGGCGATGGCGCAGGACGCCGCCGACCGGTGGTGGTGGCCGGCGCTGATGATGTTCGGCCCGCCGGACTCCGGCGAGGCCGCCAGCAACGGGCATACCGCCCAGAGCATGGCCTGGGGGATCAAGCGGTTCTCCAACGACGACCTGCGGCAGAAGTTCATCGACATGACCGTCCCGCAGGCGCAGAAGCTCGGCCTGACCCTGCCCGACCCGGACCTGCGGTGGAACGAGGAGCGCGGGCACTGGGACTTCGGCGACATCGACTGGGACGAGTTCTGGCGCGTGCTCAAGGGCGACGGCCCGTGCAACGAGCAGCGGATCAGCACCCGCGTCCAGGCGCACGAGGACGGCGCGTGGGTGCGTGAGGCCGCGGCGGCGTATGCCGACAAGCAGGCCGCGCAGGAGGTCGCATGACCACCGCCGGCTGGCCGCTGTGGGAGGTCTTCGTGCGGGCCAAGCGTGGGCTCTCGCACGTGCACGCCGGGTCGTTGCACGCCCCCGACCGGGAGATGGCGCTGCGCAACGCGCGGGATCTCTACACCCGGCGGCAGGAGGGTGTGTCGATCTGGGTCGTCGCCTCCAGCGACATCACCGCCTCCAGCCCGGACGAGCGCGACAGCTTCTTCGACCCGGCCGCCGACAAGGTCTACCGGCACCCCACGTTCTACGACGTGCCGGAGGACGTGGAGTACCTGTGAGCGAGCAGCACCACGTCGACTACCTCCTCGGACTCGGCGACGACGCCCTCATCTATGCCCAGCGGCTCGGGGAGTGGCTCACCCATGCCCCGCAGATCGAGGAGGACATGGCCCTCGGCAACGTCGGGCTCGACCTCGTCGGGCAGGCCCGCGCGCTGCTGACCCGCGCCGGGGAGGTGGAGGACGCCGACCCGGTGCGGGACGAGGACGACCTCGCGATGCTGCGCGACGAGCGCGAGTTCCGCAACGTGCAGCTCGTCGAGCAGCCGCGCGGCGACTTCGCGCACGAGATGGCGCGGATGCTGTGGTTCTCCGCCTACCAGTGCGAGCTGTATGCCCGCCTGCTCGATTCCGCCGACGAGACGCTGGCCGCCATCGCCGCGAAGGCGGTCAAGGAGGTCGACTACCACCGCGACCACGCGACGCAGTGGGTGCTGCGCCTCGGCGACGGCACCGCGGAGAGCCACGAGCGGATGCAGCAGGGGCTCGTCGCCGTCCATCCCTACCTCGCCGAGCTGGGCGAGGACCACGACGCCGCGCGCTGGGCCGCCGAGCAGGGGATCGGCGTGCTCCCGTCGACCTTGACCGAGGCCGTCAACGAGCACGTCGGGCAGGTGCTGGAGCGGGCCACGCTGAGCATGCCCGACGCGCCCCGCTGGCACGCTCGCGGCGGTCGCGACGGGATCCACTCCGAGCAGATGGGCTACCTGCTCGCCGAGATGCAGCACATCCACCGCAGCCATCCCGGGGCGACCTGGTGATGGTGGCTGCCCCAGGAGACCGCCCTGAGCCGGCCCGCGCCGGGCTGACCGACGCCGAGCTAGCGGACGCCGAGCGGGCGATCCGCGGGGTCGCCGACCCCGAGATCCCGGTCATCACCATCGACGACCTCGGGGTCATCCGCGACGTCGAGCCCGCCGACGTCGACGGCAGCCCCGGGCTCCGGGTGACCATCACCCCGACCTACTCCGGTTGCCCCGCCATGCACGCGATGGAGGACGGCGTGCGCGAGGCGGCGCAGCGGCACGGCATACCCGTCGACGTCGTGACCCGGCTCTCGCCGGCGTGGACCACCGACTGGATGAGCGAGGAGGGGCGCACCAAGCTGCGCCGCTTCGGGATCGCGCCGCCCACCGGCGACCGGGCGCACGCGGCCGGCCCGGTGCCCATCGGGCTGCAGATCCGGGTGGTCGCCTGCCCGCACTGCGGATCGCAGGACACCGAGGAGGTCGCCCGCTTCGGGTCGACCGCCTGCAAGGCGCTGCGGCGGTGCCGTACGTGCCGGGAGCCGTTCGACGAGTTCAAGACGATCTGATCGCCCGGGGGCTCCGCCCCCGGGTCCCCCCGCAGCTGGGGCTGCGCCCCAGACCCCCGACAGGAGCGATTCGTTGAGCCTGATCCAGCAGCCGACCCGCCGTCGCGCGCGGTTCCACGACCTCACGGTGCGCCGGGTGGACCGCCTGACCGACCAGGCGGTCGCCATCAGCTTCGAGATCCCCGAGGAGCTGCGCGAGGAGTTCACCTTCGAGCCGGGGCAGCACCTCACCGTGCGCGCCACCATCGACGGCGAGGACGCCCGGCGCTCCTACTCCTGCTGCATCTCGCGCGCGCAGTCCCGGGAGCGGGGAGAGCTGCGGGTCGCCACCGCGACCGTGCCCGGCGGGCTCATGTCGACCTGGCTCAACGAGCAGGTGCAGGCGGGGGACACAGTGCAGGTCATGACCCCGATGGGGTCGTTCACCTGCCCGACGCAGCCGACCGCGACGCGGCACCACGTCGGCATCGCCGCGGGCTCCGGGATCACCCCCGTGCTCTCGCTGCTGACGACGGCCCTGGAGGAGGAGCCGCACTCCCGGGTCACCCTCGTCTTCGGCAACCGCCGCACCGACTCCGTCATGTTCCTCGA
Source organism: Serinicoccus sp. CNJ-927 (assembly GCF_001942435.1). NCBI lineage: Bacteria > Bacillati > Actinomycetota > Actinomycetes > Micrococcales > Ornithinimicrobiaceae > Serinicoccus > Serinicoccus sp. CNJ-927. The sequence continues at coordinate 25,390 of NZ_MKKF01000051.1, forward strand.
GGAGCTGATGGACCTCAAGAACCGCTTCCCCAGCCGGTTCACGCTGCTCAACGTGCTCTCCCGGGAGCCGCAGGACGCCGAGCTGCTCACCGGCCGTATCGACCGGGAGAAGGTCGAGCAGCTGCTCGCCACCTTCATCCCCGAGGACCAGGTCGACGAGTGGTACCTCTGCGGGCCGTTCGGGATGGTGAAGACGGTGCGGGAGATCCTCGCCGAGCGTGGTGTGGACTCCGAGCACGTGCACCACGAGATCTTCCACGTCGACGGCGACGGGGCCCCGGTGACGGAGCAGACGCCTGTGGAACCGGTGGACCCGGGCGCGCCGCCGGAGGCGGTCGCCACGGTGACCCTGGACGGTCGGACCACGACCGTGCCGATGCAGACCACGGCCGAGACGATCCTCGCCGCGACGCTGCGGGAGCGGCCGGACGCCCCCTTCTCCTGCACCGGCGGCGTCTGCGGCACCTGCCGGGCCAAGGTCGTCGACGGCGAGGTGCGGATGGAGCGCAACTACGCCCTCGAGCCGGACGAGGTCGAGCGCGGTTACCGCCTCATGTGCCAGTCGCACCCGGTGACCGAGACGGTCACCATCGACTACGACGCCTGACCGGGGGAGGACGCGGCGCCGGGGGAGTCTCCTCGCTGGTGGAGAAGCCAGCGGACCTCCTGCTCCAGCGCGTCCGTGGACGTCGGCAGGGTGACACCGAGGTGCGTGAGGCGCGTCGTGTCGAGCACCATGGGCACGCGCCAGGGGAGGTCCGGGGGCGGTCGGCGCGGGCGAGCACGGCACCCGCGAGGACCTCGGTGGACGTGGTCGACTCGACCACGTCGCCGCCCCGGACGCGGGAGGACCGCGACCGTGGGTCCCTCCCCTCGGCGGACCCGGCGGGCGAGGTCGAGCACTGCGGCGGTGCGCACCCGCCGCACCCAGGCGCCGTGGATCGTGCTCGGTCGCAGCACGCTGACGCGCTCGCCGTGGTCCCGCAGCACACGCTCGGACTCCGCCTTGCCGGCGCCGTAGCCCTCCCGGCTCCTGACCTCGTGCCCGGCCCAGGCCATCGTCGGCGTGCTCTCGGGGACCGGCGCGGTGAAGTGGGCGCCGCCGGGGGAGTTGAGGTGGTGGCCGCACGGATCGACGTAGACGGCTTTCGCGCTGAGGTATGCCGTCCCGCCGCAGCGACGCGAGAGGCGGGCCAGGTGCTCGGCCTGCGAGGGGGCATACCCGAGGGCATCGACGAGGAGGTCGACCCCGTCACCCACGAGCTGCTCTACCCCTGCCTCGTCGTCCCGGTCCACGGTGACGAGGTCGATGGCGTGCTCGGCCGCCGACGGCGGCAGCGGTCCGGGTCACGCCCGGGGACTGCCGCCGCGCATGCGGCTCAGGCGTGGTCCGTGAGCTCGTGCCAGGCGAGGTCGAGCTGACCGACCAGGTCGCGCAGCAGCGGCAGACTGACACCGACCACGGCGTGGTAGTCGCCCTCGATGCCGGTGACGTAGGGGCCGCCGAGGCCGTCGACGGTGAAGCCGCCGGCGACGTGGAGCGGCTCGCCGGTGGCGACGTAGTGCGCGATCTCGGCGTCGGTGAGGTCGGCGAAGTGCACGGTGGTCGAGGCGGTCCCGCCGAGCGTCGCGCCGGAGCCCTCGCTCCGGTCGTCGATGACCCAGTGGCCCGAGTGCAGGACCCCGGAGCGACCCCGCATGCGTTGCCAGCGCTCGATGGCCACCTGCGAGGAGTGCGGCTTGCCGAAGATCTCGCCGTCCAGCTCGAGCACCGAGTCGCAACCGAGCACGAGTGCGTCGACGTCGTGCTCGGCGCTCACCTGCTCGGCCTTGGCCCGGGCGAGGGTCAGCGCGACGTCGGCGGCCTCGAGCTCTCCGTGCCGCTCCTGTGCCGCGGCGATCGCCGCGTCCTCGTCGACACCCGACACGATCACCTCGGGCCGGACTCCGGCCCTGGTCAGAGTGGTGAGGCGGGCCGGGGACGCGGACGCGAGCACGAGCGGGATCACGGGGCACAGCCTACGGGGCGTGACGTCACCGCTTGAGCAGGATTCGGGCGGGAGGTCGAGGCGTGGGGCGGTGGACTCCGTGATCAGCCCGCGGTCGTCAGGGAGCCCCTGCGGGAAGGGAAGTGCCGGGGGGGAGGGGAGGTAGCGCCGGGTCAGATGGGGACTCAGAACGGGGGAGGCTCGGTCTCGCGTGATGACCACGGGGCGCCGGGTGCATCGCCCCGGCCGGTCCCACGCGTCGTGTCGTGCTCCTCCGGCTCTCCGTGGGCATGCTCGGTGACGTCCAGCGGAAGGCCCAGCACCTCCTCCGGCGTCGGCACGGGGGTGTCTGAGCGACGACGGGTGACCGAGCACCAGCCGGTGTGAGGAGTGCCGTCGTCGGCGTCGTCGTCGAGGTCCGAGAGGAGGGCGTCGGCCCCGCGGTGCACCAGGCCGGCGTAGAGCGCCTGGCAGGCGAGGTCGCGGCGGGACTCCCAGGTCTGCGTGGTTGAGCCATCGACCGCGGGGCTGTCTGTCGGGTGATCGTCGGCGGCGCTGCCACCCGTCGGACGAGCGGCCGTCGCCTCACCAGCCGTCGCCTGACCGGCCGTCACTCGACCACCTGTCGCGTGACCACCCGTCGCGTGACCACCTGAACCCGAGCCGCGGGCGAGGACCGCCCGCTCGAGGTACTGCCGGTAGTCGTGAACCCGGGTGGTCGTGCTCTGGCCGAGCAGCGTGCACCAGCGCAGGTCTCGCCGCCGGTTGATCGTGACCGACCACGTGCGTGCGGTCTTGAACTGGTGGGTGCGGACGTCGAGGGAGCCCAGGTTGAGCTCGCCGGTCACCCCGCCGACGGCGCCGAAGGGCACGACGTGGTCGAGCTCGCACCGGGAGGCGGGCACCCTGGTCAGTGGTGACCGCGAGTGGACGTCGGCGGCGATCACCTGCCGACGCATGTCGGCATCCGGACGGTAGCGGGTGATGGTCCGCTCGATGAGCCGACCGTCGGCGGGGTCCACCAGCAGCCGGGACAGAGTCGTCCCCGGGGCCAGGGCGAGCTCGCGGGCATGGCCGGGTGAGATGAAGACAGGGTGGTGCCCCAGGACCTGGCCCACCGACCCGAGCCGCGGCACCGGGCCGAGGCGCCCGTGCCCGTCATCCGTCCCGGCCGTCCGGTCCGGCTCAGCACTTCCCGCGGGCGTGCGGTCCGGCTCAGCACTTCCCGCGGGCGTGCAGTCCGGTGCGGCACTCACCTCGGGCGTCCTGTCCCCCTCGGCACCTGTACGGGGAGTCCGGTCCGGCAACGCCGTTCGGTGGCTCGGCGGATCCATGCCGTGCGCGTCGGACGCCGCGCGCCCAGCCAGCGACTCCCACGGCACGACGACCTGCAGCTCGACCTGCGGTTGTGCGGTGGTGACCCGATGGATCGCCGCCAGGTCGGCCAGGGTGAGGTCCTCCTCGACCTCTGCCTCCGGCATAGGCACCGTGCCGTAGAGCAGCAGGCCTGCGGGGACGTCCGAGCGCAGCTGGTCGAGGGTCCGCTCGTCGCCGGCCGACCGCAGGGCCCGCGCGGCATGCTCGATCCGCGCATGGATCCCGCTCATCGTCGTCAGCGCTCCGGTGACGCTCAGGGTGGCGGTCCCGTCGTCGTGCACGGACAACCACGACCGCCGCGCCCGGTAGGCGGCGCGGCGCCGCTCCCGCTCAGCCTGCACGTCCTCACCCTCGGCCCGGACGGCCTCCCGCTCCAGCCTCGCCCAGTAGTCGGCGTGCTGCCAGGGCTCCTCCCGCAGGTCGCCCTCGCTGTCGAGCCGCTCGACCGCCGCGGTGGCCGGGTCGGTGCCGAAGAGCACCTCCGCCACGAGCGCAGCCCGCTCCGCGGGCAACGAGCCGCACCGGTCCCAGTAGCCGCGCACGAGACCCCAGGTCACCTCGGCCCGGTCCAGCGCTCCCAGCACCTGACCGCGCACGTCGACCGGCGAGCAGGCCAGTCCGGTCATCGCGCGCGCCTCCCGTTCACCGACGCCCAGCCGGAGCCGGATCTCGGCGACGCACAGGCGCTTCGCCTCCGCCCGCCAACGGCGTCGCTCCGTGGCGGTCAGCTCCTCGAGACTGCTGAACCCCTTCTGCGCCAGCAGCGCAGCACCCGTCGCCGCGACGAGCTGGTGCGCCACCTCCAGCAGGCGACGCTCGGCCCGGGAGCGCGTCGCCGACACCTCCCCGAGCTCGGCCAGCAGCGCAGCACCCCGCCCCCGCTCCCCGGTCGCGCCCTGCTGGTCGTCCTGGTCCGCTGCTCGCCCGTCCCGCGCTGGATCGGTCATCGTGCGTCACCCCCTCCCCGGGCCTCCGAGCCGTCGCGAAGGTGGCCCGTCTTCCGAACAAGTGTATGAGTAGCCACCGACAGACCCTCGTCGTCGCGGGCCTGTCACGTGCTCCCACCGCCAGACGGGGTGCGGCCAGGTGGCAGGATCGCGGCATGGCCACCCACGTCGCCTTCCTCCGCGCCATCAACCTCGGCGCGCGCCAGCAGTTCCCCAGGACGACATCCTGCGGGTGACCGAGGAGGCGGGCTTCCAGAGCCTCGCCGCCTACATCAACACGGGCAACGTGCGGCTCGCGCTCGCGGGCGAAGATCGAGGCCAGGCTCGAAGCGGCCTACCTCGCCGACCGCGGGTTCGAGGCCCACGATCACGTATGCCGCCGCCGAGCTGCGCGCGCTCGGCACGGACCTGGACGAGCTGGGCGAGGGGCATACCGGCCAGCACCACGTGTGCCTGCCCAAACTCGCCGGTCGCGTGGAAGAGGTGCCGCACGAGCCGAGGGTATGCCGTGGCGCCCACTCGGGGGTGGTCGACGTCGCGTGCCGGGTCGTGCACCAGGCCGATCTTGGCCATGACGCGCAGCGGCGCCGTGTTGACGGCCGGGGTGAAGGACACGGTCTTGGCCGGGCCGCTCACAGCTCGCCGAGCACCGCCGCCCGCAGCGTGTCCAGGCCGACCCCGCCGATGTCCAGCGCCCGCCGGTGGAAGGCTGTGAGGTCGAAGTCCTCGCCCTCGCGGCGCCGGCACTCCTCGCGCAGCTCGAGCCACAGCCGCTCGCCGATCTTGTAGCTCGGCGCCTGCCCCGGCCACCCCAGGTAGCGGTCGAGCTCGAAGCGCAGCGACTCCTCGTTCTCGTGCGCGTGCGTGGTGAGGAACTGCCAGGCCTTGTCGTAGGTCCACTGCCCGCCCCCGACCTCGGCCGGCGCCTCGAAGCCGCAGTGCACCCCGATGTCGATGACGACGCGGGCGGCGCGCAGCGACTGGCCGCCCAGCAGCCCCATCCGGTTGCCGGGGTCGTCCATGTAACCGAGGTCGGCCATGAGCCACTCGGCATAGAGCGCCCACCCCTCGCCGTGCCCGGAGGTCCACGACGCGAGCCGCCGCCAGCGGTTGAGCAGCTCGGAGCGGTAGACCGTCTGCCCGATCTGCAGGTGGTGGCCCGGAACGCCCTCGTGGTAGACGGTCGTCAGCTCGCGCCAGGTCGAGAAGCGGGTGACCCCCTTCGGCACCGACCACCACATCCGCCCCGGCCGGGTGAAGTCCTCGCTGGGGCCGGTGTAGTAGATCCCCCCGGTCTGGCTGGGCGCGATCATGCACTCGATGCGCCGCACCGGCTCGGGCACGTCGAACTGGCTGTCGGTCAGCTCGGCGACCGCGCGGTCCGCGGTGACCTGCATCCACTCGCGCAGCGCCTCGGTGCCCTCCAGGGCATACCCCGGGTCCTCGTCGAGGACGGCGACGGCCTCCGCCACGGACGCGCCCGGCCGGATCTGCTCGGCGGTCTCGCGCATCATCGCGGTGATCCGGGCCAGTTCCTCCTGCCCCCAGCGGTAGGTCTCCTCCAGGTCGATCTCGGCACCGAGGAAGCTGCGGGAGTGCAGCCGGTAGCGCTCGATGCCGCAGGCGTCGGACTCCGGCGCCCGCGCCACCAGCTCCTCCTCGAGGTATGCCGCGAGCGCGCCGAACGCCTGCTTGGCACCGCCCACGGCGCTCGCCAGGTGGGTGCGGATCGCCTCCGGCTGACCGGCGCTCTCCTCGGTCAGCGCGTCGAAGCTGCTCGCCTCGTCCCCGGCCTGGTCGCGGCACTGCCCGGCGACCGCGCGCACCTGCCGTACCGGGGCCAGCTGGCCCTGCTCGGCCGACCAGCGCAGCGCGGAGCGGTACTGCTCCAGCGCGGTCGGCACCGCCTCCAGCCGGGCGATGATCGTCTCCCAGTGCGCCTCGGTGTCCTTGGCCATGAGGTCGAAGATGTCCCGGACCGCCTGCGGGGCCGAGGCGATGACGTTGAGCTCGACCGGCGCCTGGCCCGCGAGCACCAGGTCCAGCGACTCGACCTCCAGGCCGAGCCGCTCGCGCAGCGCCGCCGCGGTGACCCGGTCGGTGTCGTCCTCCGGCTCGACCGTGTCGAGCCGGTGCAGCGTCCGCGCCGCCTGGTCCCGGTGCGCCCGGAGTCCCTCGACCGACAGGTCGTCGATCTCGGTGTCGCGGCCGGGGACGCCGAGGTAGGTCGCCTCCAGCGGGCTGAGCGCCACCATGGCGTCGAGGTGCTCCTCGGCGAGGCGGTCGATGTCGGTGGGGGTGCGGGTCGACGTCGTCACGGGAGCCCAACCTACCCGCCTACCCTGGGGCGGTGCCCAGACGTCGCCAGCCCGCCGATCCCCGCCGCGAGACCGAGCGCTGGTTTCTGGCCAACGGCCTGTCCTACTTCGTGCCCGGCGAGCGGGCCGCGGCCCGCGCCGCCCTGCGGCCTCGCCACCTCCTCCCGCTGGCGGCGCTCGTGCTGCTGGCGACCGCCGCGCTGGGCGGCACCCTCGGCTGGGTGTCGCAGCAGGTCAGCGCTGCCCCCGCGGTCTGGCTCACGCTCGTCATCCTCGCCGCCCTCTGGTATGCCTCGACCGCCCTGCACGCGCGGCCGATCCTCACCTTCGCGCTGCGCCGCACGGTGCGCAGCGCCCCGCTGCTCGTCGGCACCGCGATGCGCGCGCTGCCGCTGCTGCTGCTTTTCGTCGCCTTCCTCTTCATCAACGCCGAGGCCTGGGAGATGAGCGCCAGCCTGCCCTTCGCCACACACTGGCTGGTCGTCCTGCTGCTGCTCGGCATCGGGGTCGTCTTCCAGCTCGTCCGGCTGCCTGAGGAGGTCGACAAGGCCGACGACGCCGTCGACGCCGCCTTCCTCGAGCGCGCCTGCCGCGGCACCCCGATGGAGGCCACCCAGGCCGCGCTGGCGGCGGACCCGCGGGTCGACGTCCCCGCCTACGCCCGCGTCACCGGCTTCGAGCGGTGGAACCTCATCATCGCGCTGCTGCTCATCCAGCTGGTCCAGGTCGTGGCGCTCATCTGCGCCGTCTTCGTCTTCCTCCTGGTCTTCGGGTCGATCATCATGCAGCAGGAGACCCAGCTGGCCTGGACCGGGCTGGAGCGGACGCACCACGTCCCCTACCTGGGCAGCGTGTCGGCCGAGCTGGTCAAGGTCTCGCTCTTCCTCGCCTCCTTCTCCGGCCTCTACTTCATCGTCAGCGCGGTCACCGACGACACCTACCGGCACCAGTTCTTCTCGGTCGTCACCCAGGAGCTGGAGCGGGCGGTGGGGGTCCGGGCCGTCTACCGCGCGCTGCGCGCGCAGGAGGAGGGTGTCGCATGAGCACCGGCAGGCACGGGTGGGACCCGGCGCACTACGGGCGGTATGCCGCGGAGCGGGACCGCCCGTTCGTCGAGCTCATGGCGCGGGTCCCCGAGGTGGAGCCACGGCGGGTCGTCGACCTCGGCTGCGGCCCCGGTCACGGGCTGCGGTGGTTGCGGGAGCGGTGGCCGGACGCCGAGGTGCTGGGCCTGGACTCTTCGCCCGGGTGCGCCCCGGCGAGGGCGGCGTTCTGGCGCTCACCGTGCCGGGCAACTTCGACGAGCCGAGCCACACCCTGCGCCGGGAGCTTGCGGACCGGCCGCGGTATGCCGCGCACCTGGACGGCATCGCCGCGCCGTCGTCGCACGACCCGGCCGACTACCTACGGGTGCTCACCGCCGCCGGCTGCGTGGTCGACGCCTGGGAGACCACCTACCTGCACGTCCTCGACCCGGCGGGCACCGACCCGGACCCGGTCTTCACCTGGGTCTCCGCCACCGGCGCCCGGCCCACCCTGCAGGCGCTGCCCGAGGGGCTGCGGGAGGAGTTCACCGTCGAGTTCCGGGACGCGCTGCGGCGGGCCTACCCCCGCTCCGAGGCGGGCGTCGTACTGCCCTTCCGGCGGGTCTTCGCCGTCGCGCGCCGACGTGACGGGGACGACGGGGCGGGAGCGCATACCGTGAGGGCATGAGCCCCCGCGTGCGGTCGACCAACCTGGCCAAGCCCAAGCCCGACCCGGGCACGCGGCGCGTGACCGGCATCGACAAGCAGCCGGTGAGCGGGATCGAGGTGGTCGCGCCCGGCCCGGACCACGGGGACGGCTCCGGTGCCGTCGGCGACCACATCGGGGACGCGCGACACCACGGCGGGGCCGACAAGGCCGTCTACGCCGTGGCGCGCGAGGAGCTGGACTGGTGGGAGTCCGAGCTGGGGCGCGTGATGCGCGACGGGATGTTCGGGGAGAACCTCACCACCGCGGACTGCGACGTGGACGGGCTCGAGCTCGGGCAGCGGCTGCGGGTGGGCTCGAGCCTGCTGGAGGTCTCCGTCCCCCGTCAGCCCTGCGCGACCTTCGCCCGGCACCTGGGGGAGGAGCGCTGGGTGCGCCGCTTCACCGAACGGGGCGCGTGCGGGGCCTACCTCCGGGTCGTCGAGCCAGGACGGATCGAGGCGGGCGACCCGCTCGAGATCGGCCCGCCGCCGGGCCACGGCGTCACCATGCGCACCGCCTTCGCCGCCGCGATGGGCGACGGTGCGGCCGCGCGCGAGGTGGTGGCGGCCCGCTGCCTGCCGCAACGCTTCCACGAGCCGATGGAGCGCCGGCTCGCTGCCCGACGGGCCTGACGCGACGGTCGTCGACCCTTCCCGTGCGTCCCGCGCTGTGCCAGAGTGTGCGGACCACGCACACGAGGGAGGGTGACCGATGTCCGCTGACCAGATCGGCTTCGCACTGATCGTCCTGGGCCTGTTCCTGCTCCTGGGCAAGGTGATCCGGGTCAAGGTCGGCTGGGTGCAGAAGCTCTTCCTGCCCAGCTCGATCATCGGGGGCTTCCTGCTCCTGCTGCTCGGCCCGCAGGTGCTTGGCCGGGTCGGCGGCCCGGTCGGGGAGAACGGCCTCTTCACCGGCTCGATGCTCGAGGTGTGGAGCGCGCTGCCCGGCCTGCTCATCAGCATCGTCTTCGCCACCATGTTCCTCGGCCAGGACCTGCCGAGCCCGAAGCGCGCCGGCAAGCTGGTCGGCCCGCAGCTCTCGCTCGGTGTCGCGATGGGATCGGGGCAGTACGTCGTCGGTCTGGGCCTCGCCGCGCTCGTGCTGGTGCCGCTGCTCGCCGCCGAGCCGATGGTGGGCGCGCTCCTCGAGATGGGCTTCGAGGGCGGGCACGGCACGGCCGCCGGCATGCGCCCGGTGCTGGAGGACCTCGGGTATGCCGAGGGTGCCGACCTCGCGGTCGGGATCGCCACGGTGGGGATCGTGGCCGGCGTCGTCATCGGGATCGCGCTCATCAACTGGGGCGTGCGGACCGGGCGCACCGAGATCCTCAAGGGCGACGTCAAGGCCTCGGTCGAGGAGCAGAAGGGGCTGTTCCGCAAGGACGAGCACTACCCGGCCGGCACGATGACCAGCCGCCCCGCCTCGGTCGAGCCGCTGTCGCTGCACATGGCCCTGGTGTCGGTGGCCATCCTCATCGGGTGGTGCGTGCTGGAGGCGCTGCGCTGGATCGAGGCGCAGACCTACTCCAGCGTCCTCATCAACGGCGACACCCCGCTGGAGATCTTCGCCTTCGTCCCGCTCTTCCCGCTGGCCCTGCTCGGCGGTGTCGCGATCCAGGCGGTCGCCTCCGCGCTCGGTGTGGACCACCTCATCGACCACCAGATCATGCTCCGGATCCAGGGCTGGGCCCTCGACTTCCTCATCGTCGCCGCCATCGGCACGCTCTCGCTCGAGGCCATCGGGTCCAACATCGGCTCGTTCGTGCTGCTGTCGATCGCGGGCATCGCGCTCAACGTGGGGCTGTTCCTGTGGTTCGCCCCGCGCATCATCGGCCGCTACTGGTTCGAGCGCGGGATCGGCGACTTCGGGCAGTCGATGGGCGTCACCGCCACCGGCCTCATCCTCATGCGGATCACCGACCCGGACGCGGAGAGCCCGGCCTTCGAGGCCTTCGGCTACAAGCAGCTCGTCTTCGAGCCGTTCTTCGGCGGCGGGCTGGTGACGGCGCTCGCCGTGCCGGTCATCGCGCTCACCGGCATCTGGCCGCTGTTCACGGTCATGCTCGTGCTCTTCCTCACGGCGATCGCGATCGGCTGGTTCGTCTTCAAACCCCGGGCGGAGGCCGAGCGCCGTGAGCTGCAGGAGCAGGGCGAGGAGGGCGCGGACGCGGTCGCGACCTGAGCACGCGGTCGCGAGGCGCCCAGGCCGGCCGCGACCGTCCTCAGCGCGGCAGCGAGGAAGCCCGCCAGCCGCCGGGTCCGACCGCGGGGCGGGGGCGGGCGAAGCGGGACCGCGCCGTCCACAACGTCCGCGGCCGGGAGCCTGACCCCCTCTGGCCGGACCGGTCGCCGTCCCCGGAGAGCCCGGCGAGCACGGCCGTGAGCGCCGCCAGCTGGGCCGGCGTGGGGTTGCCTCGCACGACCCGCAGCACGGGCGCGTCCACCGCGTCCGGCGTCTCCTGCCCGCTCACAGCGGGATGTTCCCGTGCTTGCGCGGGGCGCGGTTGGAGCGCTTGGTCCGCAGGTGGCGCAGGGCACGGGCGACCTCCACCCGGGTCTGCGAGGGCGCGATGACGGCGTCGACGTAGCCGCGCTCGGCCGCGAGGTAGGCTGTGGCGACGGTGTCCTCGTAGTCGCGGACGTGCCGGGCGCGCTCGGCCTCCACGTCGCCACCGTCGGCGCGGACCTGCGCGAGCTCGCGGCGGTGCAGGATGCTCGCCGCCCCCTGCGCCCCGGTGACCGCGATCTGGGCGGTCGGCCAGGCCAGGTTGACGTCGGCACCCAGATGCTTGGACGCCATGACGTCGTAGGCGCCCCCGACGGCCTTGCGGACGACGACGGTGACCAGCGGCACGGTGGCCTCGGCGTAGGCATACAGCAGCTTGGCGCCCCGCCGCACCATGCCACCGAGCTCCTGGTCCGTGCCGGGCAGGAAGCCGGGGGCGTCGACGAGGGTGATCACGGGCAGGTTGAAGGCGTCGCAGGTGCGCACGAAGCGGGCGGCCTTCTCCGAGGCGTCGATGTCCAGCGTCCCGGCGAGGTGCATCGGCTGGTTGGCGACGACGCCCACCGGCCGGCCCTCGACCCGCCCCAGGCCCACGACCACGTTGGGCGCGAACTGCTCGGCCACCTGGAGGAAGTCCCTGTCGTCCACGACGCCCGGACCGCCTCGACGATGTCGTAGGCCGCGCCGGCGGCATCCGGGACGAGGCTGTCGAGCGCCTCGTCGGTCTCGTCGACCTCGGTGTCCGGCTCCTCGTCGTAGGCCGGCGGGTCCTCGAGGTTGTTCTGCGGGAGGTGGCCGAGGAGCTCCTTGACGTAGTCGAAGGCGTCGTCCTCGTCGCTGGCGACGTAGTGGGCCACGCCGCTGCGGGTCGCGTGGGTCTGCGCCCCCGCCAGCTCGTCCAGCGAGACGTCCTCGCCGGTCACCGTCGCGATGACGTCCGGGCCGGTGAGGAAGAGGTGGGAGGTCCCCTCGACCATGACCACGAAGTCGCTGAGCGCGGGGGAGTAGGCCGCTCCGCCCGGGCAGGGACCCATGACCAGGGAGATCTGCGGGATGACCCCCGAGGCGTGCACCTGGCGGCGGAAGATCTCCGCGGTCAGGCCCAGCGAGGCCACGCCCTCCTGGATCCGGGACCCGCCCGTGTCGTGGATGCCGACGACCGGGCAACCGATCTTCATCGCCAGGTCCAGGACCTTGGTGATCTTCTCCCCGAAGACCTCGCCGAACGACCCGCCGAGGACGGTGTAGTCGTGGGCGAAGACCGCGACCGTCCGACCGTCGACGGTGCCGTAACCGGTGACCACGCCGTCACCGTAGGGCCGGTGGCGCTCCTGCCCGTAGGCGGTGCTCCGATGGCGGGTGAGGGCGTCCAGCTCGGTGAAGCTGTCCTCGTCGAGCAGCGCCTCGACCCGCTCCCGGGCGGTGCCCTTGCCCTTGGCGCGCTGCTTGTCCAGCGCCTTGTCGGAGGCGGCGTGCGCCGCCTCCTGCGCGCGGGCGTGGAAGTCGGCCAGCCGACCCGCGGTGGTGCGCAGATCCGGCCCGTCCTCGTCCTGGCGCTCGGCGCGCGGCGTGTCGCTCATGGTCCCAACTTAGCCTTGCCGCATGACATCTCTGCGCTGGGCCGCGCCGGAGCGGCACGAGTCGCTGCCCTCGACGAACCTCGAGGCGCTGCGCGACCCGCGCCCCGGCCGGGTCGTCGTCGCCGACCACCAGTCGGCCGGCCTGGGACGGCGCGGCCGCTCGTGGTCCTCGCCGCCGGGGGACTGCCTCGCGATCAGCGCCGTGCTGCCCGCGGTGGCGCCCGAGCTCGCCGGCTGGGTCCCGCTCGCCGCCGGGGTCGCGGTGGTCGACGCGCTGGCCGTCAGCCGCTGGCCGGTCGAGGCGCGGCTGAAGTGGCCCAACGACGTGCTCGTGGCGGACGGTCCGGCACCGGGCAAGATCAGCGGGATCCTCACCCAGGTCGCCGACGACGGCGCGGTCGTCGTCGGCGCCGGCCTCAACGTGGACCACGACCGGACCCGGCTGCCGGTCCCCACCGCGACCTCCTGGCGGCTCGCCCGCGGAAGCTCCCCGCTGCCGCCCGGGGCTCGGGAGTCCTTCCTCGAGGACTACCTGGACCGGCTGCGCGACCTGCACCGCTCCGTGGCCGAGGGTGACCACGAGACGCTGCACGCCGCCTACGGCAGCCGCTGCGCCACCCTCGGTCGGGACGTCGTCGTGCACCGACCGGACGGCGGACGGACGCACGGCCGGGCGCTCCGCGTCGACCACCGGGGCGCGCTGGTCGTGGCCGTCTCCCCGCCCGACGGTGGCGAGAGCGTCCACGACGCCGGTGACGTCGAGCACCTGCGCGAGCAGTAACGTCGCCCGCATGGACGCACCCACGATGCTGCGGCTCACCCGCCACGGCGACCACGTCGTCGAGCTGGCCCTGGACCGCCCGGACGCGATGAACGCCGTCTCGACGGCCTTCTCCGAGGAGATCACCTCCGCCACCGCCGACCTGGCCCGGGACGCCTCGGTGCGCGCGGTGGTCGTCACGAGCACCCACGCCACGGCGTTCTGCGTCGGCGCCGACCTCAAGGAGCGCAACGGCTTCAGCGACGCCGAGATGATGGACCACCGGCTGGTGTCCAAGCTCGCCTACCGCGGGGTGCTCGACCTGCCGATGCCGGCGATCGCCGCGGTCGAGGGGTATGCCCTGGGCGGCGGCCTGGAGATCGCGATCTCCTGCGACCTCCTCGTCGCCGGTCGTGAGGCGACGCTGGCGCTGCCGGAGGTGGGGGTCGGCGTCATCCCCGGCGGCGGTGGCACCCAGCTGCTCACCCGCCGGGTCGGCTGGTCCCGGGCGGCGTCGATGATCTTCACCGCCCGCCGGCTCACCGGCACCGAGGGCCACGAGCTGGGGGTGGTGGACGAGCTGGTTGACGCGGGGAGCGCCCGCGAGCGGGCGCTGGAGCTGGCCGCCTCCATCGCCGGCAACAGCCCGGTGGCGGTCCGCAACGCCAAGCGGGCGATGCGCCTGGGCCAGGGCACCGACCTGGCCGCGGGGCTGGAGATCGAGGACGGCTGCTGGCGCGCGACGGCCTTCAGCCGGGACCGCGCCGAGGGCGTCGCCGCCTTCGCGGAGAAGCGGACGCCGCAGTGGCCCGGAGGGTGACCGACCACGCATACTGGCAGCCCGCCTGCCGAGAGGAGACGACGTGACCCGAGTGCTGCTGGCCGAGGACGACCCCACGATCTCCGAGCCGCTCGCGCGAGCGCTGCGCCGCGAGGGCTACGAGGTGACCCTGGCCCCGAACGGGCGCCAGGCCCTCGCCGAGGCGACCGGCGACCTGCCGCACGACCTGCTCGTACTCGACCTGGGGCTGCCCCAGCTCGACGGGGTCGAGGTCTGCCGCTCGCTGCGCGACTCCGGCGTGCGGATGCCCGTCCTCATGCTGACCGCGCGCAGCGAGGAGGTGGACACCGTCGTCGGTCTCGACGCCGGGGCCGACGACTACGTCACCAAGCCGTTCCGGCTCGGCGAGCTGCTGGCGCGGGTGCGCGCTCTGCTGCGGCGCGGTCCGGGCGCCGCTCCGAGCTCGACCGGTGCTGCCCTGCGGATGGACGTGGAGGCGCGCCGCGTCTTCCTCCACGACCGGGAGGTGCGGCTCACCACCAAGGAGTTCGACCTGCTGCGGGTGCTGATGCGCGAGGAGGGCCGCGTCGTCTCCCGCGAGGTCCTCATGCGCGAGGTGTGGGACACCTGGTTCGGGTCCACCAAGACCCTCGACATGCACGTGTCGGTGCTGCGCCGCAAGATCGGCGACGACGCCCACGACCCGCGGCACATCGTCACCGTGCGTGGCGTGGGCTTCCGCTTCCAGAACGACCCGGACGGGGACGACGCCGAGGCGACGGACTGACCCGTGCGCCGGATCCTGCGCGAGCTCGCGGTGCGGATCGTGCTCGTCGTCACCGGTGGTGCCCTCCTGCTCGCGATCTTCGTCGCCTGGCTGCTCCCGCAGGTGCGGGAGAGCGCCTGGCCAGGCGGGGCGGGGGCGGTGCCGGAGTGGGTGCTGCCGCTCATCATGGTGCTGTGCGGGATGCTCGTGCTGGCGGCCGGGGTCCCGATCGCCCGCTCGCTCGCCGACCGCGCGGCCGAGACCACCGCCGGGCCGCTGCGTCAGCTCGCCCACCGCACCGACGAGCTGGCCTCGGGTGGATTCGCCCTGGACCCGGAGGCGCGGCCGGGGCGGCTGGTCGAGCCTGAGCCCTTCCGGTCCGGGATCGCCGAGATCGACGCGGTTGCCCGCGTCGTGGACCGGCACCACAGCACCTTCGCCAAGGCCCTCGTCTTCGAGCGATCCTTCGCCGCGGACGCCTCGCACCAGCTCCGCACCCCGTTGGCCGCGCTGCTGCTGCGGCTGGAGGAGATCGCCCAGTCCGACGACGCGGCGGTGGCCCGCTCCGAGGCGGAGATCGCCATCGGCCAGGTGGAGCGGCTGACCGGCGTCGTGGACGACCTGCTGCAGCGGACCCGCGCCGGTCATGCCAGCGGCGGTGCGGTCACGGCGGCCGACGCCGTCGTGGCGGGGCTCGACGAGGAGTGGACCCCCGCCTTCGAGGAGCGCGGCCGGGTGGTCGAGCTGACCTGCGAGCGCGGGGTGATCGTCGAGGCGAGCGCCTCGGTCCTGTCCCAGGTCCTCAACACCCTCGTGGAGAACGCCCTCGTCCACGGGCGCGGGGACGTGCGGGTCCACGTCTACCGCTCCGGCCCCTCGGCCATCTTCACCGTGTCCGACCAGGGGCCGGGCATACCCCGTGACCTGGCGCGCACCATCTTCGACCGCGGCATCACCACCGGCGCGGGGACCGGCCTCGGACTGGCCGTCGCCCGGGAGACCGCCGAGTCGATCGGGGGGCGGGTGGAGCTGGTCCACACCTTCCCGCCGGTCTTCGCCTGCTACCTGCCCCTGGCGACGACGCCCTGACCCTTGCCCTCCAGGTCCAGCTCGCCACGGAAGACGAAGGTGCGGTAGGCCCAGAACCGGAACAGCGTGCCGAGCACGAGCCCCACGCCGTTGCCCGACACGTTGTCGGCCAGCTGGCTGTCCAGCCCGAGGACGTAGCGGGAGAACCCCAGGCACGCCAGCGCGATGAGCAGCCCGAGCGCGTTGAAGACCACGAAGAGCGCGAACTCGTGGGCCACCGGCTCGCTGCGGCGGTGCCGGAAGGTCCACAGCCGGTTGCCCACCCAGGAGAGGACGGTCGCCACGCTCGTCGCGACCACCTTGCCCCACAGCGGCGACGCCGCCATCGGGCCCTCCGCTACCCCGGGCACCCCGAAGACGAGGACGTTGTAGAGCACTGTGTCCAGGACGAAGGCGAGCGCGCCCACCGTCCCGAACTTGGCCAGCTCGGCGACCACGACGCGGTAGGCCGCGCGGGCGCGGGCGAGCAGCCCGGGGGTGGAGGGGGTCACGGGGCCGCAGTGTAGGCGCGCTCGCTGGATAGGGTGGTCGCGTGACGTCACCCAGCCCCGTCCGCGCCGAGGGCGGCTTCCCCGTGGTGGGCATCGTCGGCGGTGGCCAGCTCGCCCGGATGTGCCAGCCACCGGCGGTCGCCCTGTCTCTCACCCTCTCCGTCCTCGCCGAGTCGCCGACGGCCAGCGCCGCGCTGGTCGTGCCGCACAGCCCGGTCGGGGAGCACACCGACCTCGCGGCGGTGCGGGAGTTCGCGCGCGGCTGCGACGTCGTGACCTTCGACCACGAGCACGTCCCGCAGGAGGTGCTGCTCGCGCTGCAGGAGGAGGGGGTGGAGCTGCACCCGAGTCCCCAGGCGCTGGTCTTCGCGCAGGACAAGCTGGCCATGCGGCGGCGGCTCACCGAGCTCGGGCTCCCCTGCCCCCGGTGGGCGCAGGCTCGCACCGGGGCCGACGTGGAGGACTTCGCCGCGCAGGTCGGCTGGCCGCTGGTCGCCAAGGCCCGCGCGGCGGCTACGACGGCAAGGGGGTGCTGGTCTGCCGGTCGCTCGCCGACGTGCAGCCGTGGCTCGGCGAGGTGGGCACCGGCGGTCTCGCCGACGGCATCCTGCTGGAGGAGGCCGTGGACTTCTCCCGCGAGCTCTCGGTCATGGTCGGTCGCAGCCCCTCCGGGCAGGCGGCGACCTGGCCGGTCGTGGAGACCGTGCAGGAGGGCGGCATCAACACCGAGGTGATCGCCCCGGCGCCCGGCCTCGACGACGAGCTCGCCGTGGCCCTCGCCGAAGGGGCGCTGCGCATCGCCGGTGAGCTCGGCGTGACCGGCGTCATGGCCGTCGAGGTCTTCGAGGTGACCGGACGGCGGCCGGACGGGTCGGCCTACCCCACCTACCTGGTCAACGAGCTGGCGATGCGCCCGCACAACAGCGGGCACTGGAGCATCGACGGCGCGGTGACCAGCCAGTTCGAGCAGCACCTGCGAGCGGTGCTGGACCTGCCGCTCGGCGACCCCTCGGCCCGGGCCCCGTGGACCGCCTCCGCCAACGTGCTGGGCGGCGACTACCCCGAGCTGTACGCCACCTACAAGCACCTCATGGCGCGCGACCCGGGCCTGAAGATCCACCTCTACGGCAAGGGGGTGCGACCCGGGCGCAAGCTCGGGCACGTCACGGTCTGCGGCGGCGACGGGAGCGCGTCCTCGCTGGCGGAGCTGCGCGGGCGGAGCACCCATGCCGCCGACTACCTGCGAGGAGTGGTGACCGAGTGAGCACACCGGCAGAGCAGAGCACCGGGGGCGAGCAGGCCCCGGTCGTCGGCCTGGTGATGGGCAGCGACAGCGACTGGCCGGTGATGGAGGCCGCCGCCGAGGTGCTCGAGGAGTTCGGGGTGCCCTACGAGGCCGACGTCGTCTCGGCGCACCGGATGCCGACCGAGATGATCGACTACGGCGCAGGCGCGCAGGAGCGCGGACTGCGGGTGATCGTCGCCGGTGCCGGGGGAGCGGCGCACCTACCGGGCATGCTCGCCTCGGTGACGGTGCTGCCGGTCATCGGGGTGCCGGTGCCGCTGAAGCACCTGGACGGTATGGACTCGTTGCTCTCGATCGTGCAGATGCCGGCCGGGATCCCGGTCGCCACGGTGTCGGTCGCGGGCGCCCGCAACGCCGGCCTGCTGGCGGTCCGGATGCTGGGCGCCGGCGAGGGCGAGCAGGCGGCACGGCTCCGGGAGCGGCTGGCGGGCTTCGCCGACGACCTGCGCGACCAGGCCCACGCCAAGGGCGAGAGGTTGCGGGGGCGCCGGACGTCACGCTGAGACCCGTCGGAGGACGGGCACGTCGCGGTTGACGTCCGCGTTAGGCTGCGCTCCATGAGCGAGTTCGACCTGTTCCGGATCAGTGAGGACCACGAGGCACTGCGCGAGGCGGTCCGCGAGATCGCGGAGGAGCAGATCGCCCCCCACGCGGCAGCGGTGGACGAGGAGAGCCGGTTCCCGGACGAGGCGCTCAAGGCCCTCACGGCCACCGACTTCCACGCCCCGCACATCGCGGAGGACTACGACGGCGCCGGCGCCGACGCGCTGGCGACCTGCATCGTCATCGAGGAGGTGGCGCGGGCCTGCGCGAGCAGCTCACTGATCCCCGCGGTCAACAAGCTCGGCACCATGCCGTTGATCCTGGCGGCCTCCGAGGAGATCAAGGCCCGCTACCTGCCGCCGGTGGCGCGCGGCGAGGCGATGTTCTCCTACGGCCTGTCCGAGGCGGGCGCCGGCTCGGACACGGCGGGCATGACGTGCAAGGCGCTGGAGCAGCCCGACGGCAGCTTCGTGCTCAACGGCCAGAAGTCGTGGATCACCAACGCCGGGGTGAGCGAGTTCTACACCGTCATGGCCGTCACGGACCCCGACGGGCCGCGCGGCCGCAACGTCACGGCCTTCGTCGTGGAGAAGGACGACGAGGGCTTCACCTTCGGTGCGCCGGAGAAGAAGCTCGGGATCAAGGGCAGCCCCACGCGTGAGCTGCACTTCGACGACTGCCGGATCCCCGGTGACCGGATGGTCGGCGGGCTCGGCGAGGGCCTCAAGATCGCGCTGCGCACGCTCGACCACACGCGGGTCACCATCGGTGCCCAGGCGGTGGGGATCGCCCAGGGCGCGCTGGACCTGGCCCTGGGATACGTCCAGGAGCGCCAGCAGTTCGGCAGGGCCGTCGCCGACTTCCAGGGCGTGCAGTTCATGCTCGCCGACATGGGGATGAAGCTGGAGGCGGCGCGGCAGCTGGTCTACGTCGCGGCGTCGAAGTCCGAGCGGGGCGACGACGACCTGCCCTTCTTCGGTGCCGCCGCCAAGTGCTACGCCTCGGACGTCGCGATGGAGATCACCACCGACGCGGTGCAGCTGCTCGGCGGCTACGGCTACACCAAGGACTTCCCGGCGGAGCGCATGATGCGCGACGCCAAGATCACCCAGATCTACGAGGGCACCAACCAGGTCCAGCGCGTGGTGATGGCGCGCCAGCTGCTCAAGGGCTGACGCCGGAGGGGACGGCGCCGCGCTAGCGTCGTCGTCCCCGCCCGCCTCGTCCTCGTCGTCGCCGGAGCCGCCGCCGTCGGTGCGAGGCGTGCTCTGCACCTCCTCGGCCTGACGCAGCGCGACGACCGGCCCGTCCTGGCCACGGACGACGGTCAGCGTCTCCTCCTGCTCGATGACGGACACGTCGTAGGTGTAGGTCACCAGGCCGGTCACGGTGGCGCTCCCGTCAGCCTGCTCCTGGGCGGAGAGGTCACCGGCCGAGATCGACTGCAGCCCCACCTCGATGTCGGAGGCGATGTAGGCCTCGGGCAGGGTCAGCTGCCGCGCCGAGTCCAGCCCCCCGTCGGCGAGCGTGGTGTAGAACCGCTGCGCCAGGTCCCGCGCCTCGTCGGCGGCGACCGGCTCGCTGTCGGTCCCTGACGCCGACGCCGATGAGGTGGGGTCGGCGGTGCCGGTGCCACCCTCCGAGCCGGTCGCGATGGTCCACACCAGCCAGCCGAGCAGCAGGGCCAGCGGCACGATGAGCAGCCAGCTCAACCACACCCCGCGTCGTGGGCCGGGACGGCGACCCGAGGGTGCCGTGCGCCGCCCCTCGTCGTGCTGACCTGCCGCGGCGGGTGCTGCCCGTGACGCCGCCGGCCGCGCTGCCTGCGCCGTCGGTGTCGGCGCCGGCGTGGGCTGGGCGAAGGTCCGGGTGGGGTCGGCCCGGGGCACCCGCTCGGTATGCATGCCTGCACCGGCGCCCGCTGCCGCGGCACCCGCTGCCGCTGCTCCCGCTACGCCCGCTGGTCCGACCCGGCCACCGCGGACCAGCTGCTCCAGCTCACGCGCCGCCCGCTGCGCGTCCCACCGGGTCGCCGGGTCCGGGTCGAGCATCCCGGCGAGCGCGGGCGTCAGCTCGCCCGCGTGTTGCGGGGGCCGCGGGTCGTCCCGGGCGATGGTGTGCAGCTGGGCGACGGCGTTGGCGCGCTCCTCGAACGGGCGGCGCCCCTCGACTGCGGCATACAGGGTGGCGCCCAGCGCCCACACGTCCGAGGCGGTGCTGGGCTCCTCGCCCCGCGCCAGCTCGGGGGAGAAGTAGGCGGCCGTGCCGGAGACGAAACCGGTCCGGGTCAGCTGCGGGTCCTCGTCGGCGCGGGCGATGCCGAAGTCGGTGAGCTTGGCGTCGTGCCCGGCGCCCCCGGTGAGCAGCACGTTGGCCGGCTTGACGTCCCGGTGCAGAATGCCCGCCTGGTGGGCCGCGGCGAGCGCGGTGGCCATCTGCGCCCCGATCGCCGCGACCTGGGCCGGGGGCAACCGCTGCCCGTCGGCGATCAGCTCGGCCAGCGAGGGACCCGCGACGAACTCCATGACGATCCAGGGCGACCCGTCGTGCTCGAAGGCGTCGTAGACGCGCACGACGTGCTGGTGCGCGAGCGTGGCGCTGGTCCGCGCCTCGCGGAAACCGCGGCTGAGCAGCAGCTCGGTGTCGGCCTCGCCGGCGACCTGCTTGAGCGCGACCTGCCGGCCGAGGTTCTCGTCGGTCGCCAACCACACCTGGCCGCCGCCGCCCCTGCCGAGCATGCGGACGATGCGGTAACGGCCCGCGACCAGGGTGGGGTCCTGGTCGGCGGGGGCCGGTGCCGTCGTCTCGGCGTCGTGGTCGCCGTGGTCGTCGCGGGGATCCGCCATGGTCGCCTCCGATCAGCGCAAGGGTAGCCCGAGGCCGCTCAGGGGTCGACGGTGATGCTCTGATCCTGGCGCAGGGCGGTGAAGAGCTGCGCGGCGCCCTGCTCGTCCCAGAGGACGGCGCTGCCCACCTCGGTCTGGTAGTTGGGGTCGGCGACCGGGACGGTCACCGAGTTGCCCTCGCCGGCCGCGACCTGGCGCATCGCCCAGGCCATCCGGCCCGCCTCGAGCATCGAGGTGTCGTCGCCGAGGCTGAGGGCGGACCCGGTGGCGGTGCCCACCTCGTGCAGCCGCCACGGGACGAGCACGGTGCTCGGCGTGAGCATCTTGTCCACGAGGGCGGAGAGGAACTCGCGCTGCCGCTCGACCCGGCCGATGTCGCCGCGCGGGTCGCTGTAGCGCATCCGGACGTAGCCCAGCGCCTGCTCACCGGCCAGCTCCTGGCACCCGGCGGGGAGGTCGACGTGCGCCTTCTCGTCCGCGACCGGCTCGTCGAGACACATCTCGACCCCGCCGACGCCGTCGACGACGCTGACGAAGCCGCCGAAGCCGATCTCCATGTAGCCGTCGACCGGCAGCCCGGTGCTGCGCTCGACGGTGTCGACGAGCTGCTCGGGCCCGCCGTTCGAGTGCGCGGCGTTGAGCTTGTTCCAGCCGCTGTCCCGGATCTCGACGTAGCTGTCGCGGGGCAGGCTCACCAGGGTCGGCTCCCCGAGGGCCGGCACGTGCAGCAGCATCACCGTGTCGGCCCGGTGGCCCTCGGTGAAGCCGGTGCCGAACTCGCCCCGCTGCTCCTCGGTCAGCTGCTCCCGGCTGTCGGTGCCCACCAGCAGGTAGTTGGCGCCTTCTGCGGCGGCCGGACGGTCGGAGACGTCGGGGGTGGCGTCGATCCGGTTGACGCTGCCCCACACCGTCGCGACCACGACCGCCATGACGACGACGTAGGCGACGACGGCGAGCACGAGCAGCGCCATGGCGCGCCGGAACCCGTAGCGGGGCCTACGGCGGCGCGGCGGCCGTCCGGCCGGGCGGCGGGGCGCGGCATACCGGTCGTCGCCACGGTCCCAGCCGCGGTCGTCGTCGCGGTCCCAGTCCCGGTCGTCGTGCCGGGCCTCGCCGCGGTCCCACCCGTCCTCGGCGTAGCGGTCGTCGTGGTCCCGGGGCTCGCGTGGCGCTGAGGCCCGCGGGATGCGCTCCGTCGCATCGGGGTCGCGGCGCTGCCCGCTGCGCGGCGTCCGCGGCATCGGACGGGTCCAGTCGTCCTCGGGGTGGTGGGGCACGAGAGGCAAGACTACGGGGTCCACCTTGCCGCGCCCTGGGAGCGCCGCGCCACGAGCCGTGCCCTCCTGCGGGGTAGCCTCGCCGCGTGAGCTCTGCCGACTCCCGTGACCAGCGGCACCACCCGCCCGTCTCGGTCATCATGACCGTCCTCGACGAGGAGACCCACCTGCCCGAGGCCGTGCGCTCGGTGCTGTCCCAGGACTACCCGGGGGAGATGGAGGTCGTTGTCGCGGTCGGGCCCAGCCGTGACCGGACCCGGGAGGTCGCCGACGCCCTCGCCGCGGCCGACCCGCGCGTGGTCGTCGTCGACAACCCCTCCGGGCGCACCCCGGACGGGCTCAACGCTGCCGTGGCGACGTCGCGGCACGACGTCGTCGTGCGCATGGACGGCCACGGGGAGCTGAGCGAGGGCTACGTGCGGCGCGCGGTCGCGCTGCTGGAGCGGACCGGCGCCGCCAACGTCGGCGGCATCATGCTCGCCCAGGGTTCCGGGCCGGTGCAGGAGGCCGTGGCCCTCGCGATGCGCTCGCCGCTGGGCATGGGCAGCGAGCGCTTCCACACCGGGGGCGCGGAGGGGCCGGCCGACACGGTCTTCCTCGGCGTCTTCCGGCGGGAGTGGCTGGACCGGGTCGGGGGCTACGACCCGGCCTACACCCGTGCCCAGGACTGGGAGCTCAACCACCGGATCCGGGCGGCCGGCGGCACCATCTGGTTCACCCCCGAGCTCACCGTGACCTATCGGCCCCGCTCCACCTTCCGCGACCTGGCCCGCCAGTTCTACACCAGCGGCCAGTGGCGCCGGCAGGTCGTGCGCCAGCACCCCGACTCGGTCAACGCCCGCTACCTCGCGCCGCCGGTCGCGCTCTGCGCGGTGGCCGCAGGGGCCGTCGGAGGTCTCGTCTGGCGCCCGCTGTGGCTGCTGCCGCTGGGGTATGCCGCGGCCGTCACCGTCGGGGGAGCCTGGGTCGCCCGGGGCCAGGAGCCCGGCGTGGTGGCGCGCATGCCCGGGGTGCTGGCGACCATGCACCTCACCTGGGGAGCCGGCTTCCTGCGCGGCCCCGCCGCTGAGCCGCCGCGCCGCTGAGCTCCGCGCCGTCAGCCCTCGGTGGGGGGCGTCGCCTCCGGGGTGGGCTCGTCCACCGCGACGCGCAGCGGCGGCTGCGTCTTGGCGACGACCTCGTCGACGGACACGCCGGGTGCCAGCTCGCGCAGCACGAGACCGTCGTCGGTGACGTCGATGACGGCCAGGTCGGTGATGATCCGCTGCACGACCCGCAGGCCGGTGATGGGCAGGTCGCACTCGTCCACGATCTTGGCCGAGCCGTCCTTGGCGACGTGGTCCATGAGGACCACGACCTTCTTGGCGCCGAGCACGAGGTCCATGGCGCCGCCCATGCCCTTGACCATCTTGCCGGGGATCATCCAGTTGGCGATGTCGCCGGCTGCCGAGACCTGCATGGCGCCGAGGATCGCGGCGTCGACCTTGCCGCCCCGGATCATGCCGAAGCTCGTGGCCGAGTCGAAGAAGCTGGCGCCGGGCCGGACCGTCACCGTCTCCTTGCCCGCGTTGATGAGGTCGGGCTCCTCCTCGCCCTCGTAGGGGTAGGGGCCGACGCCGAGGATGCCGTTCTCCGACTGCAGGACCAGCTCCACGTCGTCCGGGACGTAGTTGGGGACCAGCGTCGGCATCCCGATGCCGAGGTTGACGTAGTCGCCGTCGCGCAGCTCGGCCGCGGCGCGCGCGGCCATCTCCTCACGGGTCAGGGCCATGTCTCTCAGTCGTCCTTCCCGGGGCGCGGGCGGGTGGTGCGCTTCTCGATGTCCTTGTCGGCGGCCTGCTCGGCGGTCAGGGCGAGCACGCGCTGGACGTAGATGCCGGGCAGGTGGACCTCGTCGGGGTCGATTTCACCCGGCTCGACCAGCTCCTCCACCTCGGCGACCGCGACCTGCGCGGACATGGCGCACAGCGGGTTGAAGTTGCGGGCCGACTGGTTGAAGACCAGGTTGCCGTGCCGGTCGCCCTTGGCCGCCCGCACCAGCGCGAAGTCGGCGAAGATCGCGTGCTCGAGCACGTAGTCGCGGGCGTGGTCGCGCACCGAGAACTCGCGGGTCTCCTTGGCGGGGGAGCGCAGGACCACCTCGCCGTCGCTGTCGTAGCGCCAGGGCATACCCCCCTCGGAGACCTGCGACCCGACGCCGGTGGGCGTGAAGAAGGCCGGTATGCCCGCGCCCCCGGCGCGCAGCTTCTCGGCGAGCGTGCCCTGCGGGGTCAGCTCGACCTCGAGCTCGCCGGAGAGGTACTGCCGGGCGAACTCCTTGTTCTCCCCGACGTAGGAGGCGATGACGCGACGAATCCTGCCCTGCGCGAGGAGCAGCCCCAGCCCGGCCCCGTCGACGCCGCAGTTGTTGGAGACGACCTCCAGGTCGCTCGTGCCTGCTGCAGGGCCTGGTGGATCAGCACGGTGGGGATGCCCGAGAGCCCGAAGCCGCCCACGGCGAGGGTCATCCCGTCAATGAGCCCCTCGAGCGCATCCTGGGCGGAGGCGACGACCTTGTCCATGGCGCCGAGGCTACCCGCCGGCCCGGTGGTCGACGCCCTCAGCCTCCCAGCGCGGGTCGTCCCCGACGGCCTCCGCGCCGAGCACGAGGACAGCGGACCCCTCGCCCGCCAGCAGCTGCAGCACCTGGCGCACGAACAGTCCCCGGTCGGTGGTGCCGAGCAGGGACCGGGCGCCTCGGGCGCCGGCGGCAGGTCGGCCAGCAGGTCGGCATACGTCACCCGCTCGCCGCCGCTCACCAGCGCGGTGTCCTCCTCCTCGGCCTCGTCCCACGCGGTGAAGTCGTCGGCGTAGCTCGCCAGCTCGGCCGCCTCGTCCATGACGCCGGAGCGCAGCTCGCCGTCGAAGGCCCGCGCCAGGGCGGGCAGGGCCACCGCCACGACCTCGTCGCAGTCGCCGGCGACCTCGCTGTCCGGGTCGTCGGTGACGAGCACGTCGGCGCCCTCGTGCGTGTCCACCGTCAGGGTGGCCCCGACGGACCAGACGGCGAGGGCCCAGTAGGCCAGGCGCCAGTGCGGGGCGGGCAGGTCCACCAGGACCACCGAGCCCGGCTGGACGTCCAGCCCCTCCTGCAGCGCGTTGGCGGCCTTGGACACCCAGGTGCGCAGCACCTTGCGGGAGATCTCGATGCGCTCGCCGGGGCCCCCAGGGCTGTCGTCGTAGAAGGTGAGGGCAGGGCGGGTCGCGTCGGCGGCGACCGCCTGGCTCAGGATCGCGGAGGGTTGCGGCACGGGGGCCACGGTAGTGGGTGCTGTTGCGCGGCGGGCGAGGAGCGGGGCAGGCTGCTCCCTCGTGAGCACCGCCCGGCACCGTGTCTGGCGTCCGGCGCGCCCGCTGGACGTCGCCGCGACCTGGGGCACGTTGCGGCGCGGTGCCGGGGACCCGTGCTGGCGCGTGGTCGACGGCGAGCTGTGGCGCGGGGTGCGGGCGCCGACCGGCCCGGCGACCCTGCGGCTGGCCCGCCGGTCCCCCGACTCCCCGGTCGCGGCGCAGGCCTGGGGGCCGGGAGCGGAGTGGCTGCTCGACGGGCTGCCGGGGATGCTCGGCGAGGGGGACGACGACGAGGGGTTCGTGCCGGTGCACGCGCCGGTGGCCCACGCCCTCCGGCGGCATCCCGGGTGGCGGACGCCCCGGACCGGGTTGGTCCTGGAGTCCCTCGTCCCGGCCGTGGTCGAGCAGAAGGTCACCGGCCAGGAGGCCTTCTCCGGGTGGCGGCGGGTGGTTCAGCGCTTCGGGGACGTCGCGCCGGGCCCCGGGGCCGCGCTGCGCCTGCGGGTGCCGCCCTCGGTGCCGACGCTGTCGGGCATACCGTCCTGGGAGTGGTTGCGCGCCGGGGTCAGCCCGCAGCGCGCGGACACCGTCGCCCGGGTCGTGCAGGTGGCGGCACGGTTGGAGGAGTGCGTCGGGATGAGCTCCTCCCGGGCGCGGGCCCGGCTGACCGCCGTCCCGGGGGTGGGGGTCTGGACGGCCGCCGAGACCGCGCAGCGCGCCCTCGGGGACGCCGACGCGGTCTCCTTCGGCGACTACCACGTCGCGGCCAACATCGGGTATGCCCTCACCGGCGAGACGGTCGACGACCACGGCCTGGTCGAGCTGCTCGCCCCGTATGCCGGTCACCGCTACCGGGTGCAGCGGCTGCTGGGGCTCTCGGGTGCCGGCCGTCCCCGGCGGGGGCCGCGGATGGCACCGCGGGGGCACCTGCCGGTCAGTCGGTCCCGGGGCGGCTGACCACGCGGACCTGCACCGACAGGTCCTCCGCGGCCAGGGCGAGCTCGAGCCGCGTGGCGACGCGGCCGGCCAGCACGGGGTCCTCGGCGCGGACGACGAGGCCCTCGTCGAGGGAGCCCTGCACCTCGACCCGGTGGTCGGCGGCCAGGCCCAGCAGCGCCAGCCGGGTCGCCCGCGCGGTGCGTGCCGCCCCGCTCTCGGGCAGCACCGAGGGGAGGCCGACCTCCGCGGCGGCCGGGCTGCCCGGAGGCGCACCGAGGGCCGAGCGCAGCGCCTCGCGGTGCCCGAGCGCGAACCAGTCGCCGGGGCCGGTGCGCACCAGGGACCGTGCGCCGGCAGCGGCGGCGTCGCCCGACCCGCCGTTCCCGTCGGCACCGGTGCCGAGCACGAGCTCCGGCAGGCCCCGGACCAGGGCCGCCCCGGTGCCGGAGGCCTTGCCCTTGACGAGGTCGGCGGCAGCGGCGAGCTCGTCGGCGACCGCGCGGCTGGTGACCGACAGCGGCCGACCGTCGGCGTCCTCGCCGCCGCGGAGGTCCTCCAGGACCCGCAGGCCGCAGGCACCCAGGGCCAGGTCGGTCTGACCCTCGCGCCACGGGCGGCCGGCGGTGTCGGTGAGGAGCAGGCCGAAGCGGGCCGCCGCGCCGGGGGTCCGACGCAGCGCGGCGTGCAGGTCGCGGGCCACGGCGTCCGGGTCCCGGGGGAGCAGCAGCAGCCCGCCCTCGGGGCCGGTGTTGCTCGCGTCCACCCCCGCGGCGGCCAGGACCGGGCCGGCCACGGACTCGACCACCCGCGTCACCCCGGCCGGCGTGAGCCGCTCGGCCACCACCCGCACGCTCTGGGCGGCGACGACGTCCTCGCGGTCGGCCGGAGCGCCGACGCGCAGCCCGAGCGCCTTGGAGACCAGCTTGCTCGACACCGCCAGGACGTCGCCGTCGCGCAGCCCGCCGGCACGCGCGACGGCCTCGGCGAGGGCGGCGGCCAGATCCATACCGGCGGTCACCTCGGGGAGCCCGGGGAGGGGGATCACCTGCACCGTGCCGGGGGTCGGGGCGGGGCTCACCTCCGGTCCCGGCCTGCGGGCACGGGGGTGCCGGCCAGCTCCTGCCCGAGGTCGAGGGCGGCGCCGGCCAGCCGGGCGGCACCGGCGCCGTCCCGCATGAGCAGGTCCAGCGAGCGGACCCGCACCCCGGCGGGATACCGCGCGTCGGCGTCCGCGTCGTCGACCAGCCACCCGTCGAGGAAGTCGGCATAGATCCCCGCGACCCCGGCCGCGCTCACCTCGACCCCCAACGGGGCGAGGCAGGCGTCTGCGTGACCGCGGACCGGGCGACCGCCGAGCAGCGGGCTGACCCCCACGACCGGGGCGCGGGTGCCGCGCACCGCCTCCCGGATGCCGGGGACGCCGAGGATGATGCCGATCGAGACGACCGGGTTGCTCGGGGGCAGCAGGACGAGGTCGGCCCCGCGCACCGCGTCGAGCACGTGCGGGGCGGCGGTGGCCCCGCCCAGCCCGGCGACGGAGAAGCGCCGCGCCGGCAGCGACGCGCCGTGCCGCACCCACCACTCCTGGAAGTGGATGGCCCGCTCGCCCCCGGCGTCGTCGTCGACCACCACGTGGGTCTCGATCGGGGTGTCCGTCGCCGGCAGGAGCCGCACCCCTCGCTCGGGCAGGCCCCACCGCTGCGCCAGCCGGTCCGTCACCTCGCTGAGCGTCAGGCCCTGGGCCAGCCAGCGGCTGCGCGCCAGGTGGGTGGCGAGGTCCAGGTCGCCGAGGGTGAACCAGTCCGGCCCCACCCCGAGGGTTCCCAGCTCGTCGGCGACCCGTGTGCTCTCCCCGGCCCGGCCCCAGCCCTGGTCCTCGTCCACACCGCCCCCGAGGGTGTAGAGCAGCGTGTCCAGGTCCGGACAGACCCGCAGCCCGACCAGCGTGATGTCGTCGCCGGTGTTGCCGATGACGGTCACCGTGGTCGGCTCCGGGGCCTCGCGGGTCGCCAGGTGCGACAGGAGGCCGCGGACGAAGCGGGCGCCGCCGACGCCACCGGCCAGAACGGTGATCTGCATGCCCCCATTGTCGGTGCCGGGGCAGGTTGTAGCAGATCCGGGGTTGACTCCGGCGGATGACACGCGTGTAATTCAGGTGTTGCCATCTGCTGCCGGGGCGAGCCGGCGGGGTGCGCGGCCGGCGAGAAGTGTGTAGGCGAGAGGTCGAGGAGGAGCCATGCACGAGCTGGAGCTGATGTCGTTGATGCACGGTATCGATGACACCGAGGAGATGAACTGGCAGGAGCGTGCCCTGTGCGCGCAGACCGACCCGGAGGCCTTCTTCCCCGAGAAGGGCGGGTCCACCCGCGAGGCCAAGAAGGTCTGCGTCGGGTGCGAGGTGCGGGCCGAGTGCCTGGAGTATGCGCTCGCCCACGACGAGCGCTTCGGCATCTGGGGAGGACTGTCCGAGCGTGAGCGGCGCAAGCTGAAGAAGCGCGCGGTCTGAGCACCCGACGCACGCCGGTCGCCGGGCAGGGTCCGGACGCGCCGGTCGCAGCGATGCCCACGCACCCCGACGAGTCGCTCCCGCAGCGGCCCCGTGCCGGTGGTCGCGCCGCTGTCGACGACGTCTCGGTCGTGCTCCTGCCGGTGGACCTCCCGGCGGGTGGTGGGGACGGCGAGGACGAGCTGGCCGGGGTGTTGCGGGCCGTCGCGGCCGGCCGGCGCCGACCGCAACGGGTGCTGCTGCTGCATCCCGAACCCGAGGGGGGACCGGTGGCCGCGCTCCAGGACCTGGCCCGGGAGCTGGGTCTGCCGCTGAGCGTCCGCTCCCACCCGCAGCAGGACCGGGTGGCGGCCGTCCGCACCGCCCTGGACGTCCTGCCGGACCAGCCGGGGCACTGGATCTGGTTCCTCACCGCCGACGCCCGGCCCGAGCCGGAGGCGCTGGCCGCCCTCACCGCCGCGGTCCGGCGCAGCAGCCGGGTCGGCGTCGTCGGCCCCAAGCTCGTGCACGCCGACCAGCCGCGGCTGCTGCGCTCGCTCGGTCACCGCGTCACGCCGGCCGGCCGGGTCGTCGACCCCACCCGCGCCGCCCTCGTCGACCAGGGCCAGCTGGACCTGCGGCAGGACGTCCTCGGAGTTCCGCTGAGCGGGGCCCTCGTCCAGGCCCGGGTGCTGCAGGAGGTCGGCGGGATCGACCCGGCCTTCGCGCAGGACGGTGTCGACGGGCTCGACCTGGGCTGGCGGGCCCACCTCGCCGGTCACCGGACGGTCGTCGCGCCCGAGGCCGTCGTCCGGCAGGGCGAGGCAGGGCTGGGCGTCGTCGACCCGTTGGTGACCCGCGCCAGGGTGCGCCAGGTGGCCCTGGCCCGCGGCTCGTCCTGGGCGGCGCCCTGGCGCGCGCTGGGCGTCCTCGTCACCAGCCTGGCCGCCGCGCTGCTCCTGCTCCTCGTCAAGCGCCCCGCCGAGGCCGCGGGGGAGTGGGCGGACGTCCGGGCGGTGCTGCGACCGGGGCGCGGGTGGTCCGCGCGGCGGCGGTTCCGCCGCCGCCGACGGGTGGCGCCCCGCGACCTCGCGGGTCTGCACGAGCCCCGTGCGACGGGCTGGCGCGCGACCGTGGACACGGTGGGCGAGGCCCTCGACCCGCGCTCCCGACGCGGCTCGGGCGCGCCGCTGCCGCGGACCGGGGCGCCTCGCACCGGTCCGGTGTCCGACGACTTCGACGACGCGGTCGGGGAGGGCCGTCGGTCGGGGAGGTGGAGCTGGTCGCTGGCGCTGTCCGTCCTGGTCGTGGCGGCGGCCACCGCCTGGATGGGGCGAGGTGCTCTCTCGCCGGCCGGTCTCGACCTCGCGGGCGTCGGCCTGTCCGGAGGACAGCTGGGGGTCGCCGCCACGGACGCCGCGGGGCTGTGGTCCGCCGCGGTGGACGGCTGGCGGGGCGCCGGTCTCGGTCACGGCGACCCCGCCCCGGCGTGGCTGCCGCAGGCGACGGTCCTGTCCTGGCTCCTCGGCCTCCTGCCCGGTGCGGGGCCGACCACGGCCGGGCCCGCCCTGGCCTGGCTGCTCGCCGCCGCGCCGGTGCTGAGCGTCCTCACGGCATACCTCGCGCTGCGTCGGAGCACCCGGCGACGCTGGGTCCGGGCGGTGCTCGCGCTGGGCTGGGCCCTGGCGCCGGCGCTCGTCGTCGCGACGTCCCAGGGGAGGGTGGGACCGGCCGTGGTGCACGTCCTCGCGCCGCTGCTCGTGGCCGGCATCCTCGTCGTCAGCGACCGGTCCCGCGGGGTCCGCAGGGCCGCGGCGGCCTTCGGCACCGCCCTCGGCCTCGCGATCGCCGCGCAGTGGCTGCCGCTCGTGCTCGTGCTGGGGACCGTGGCCGGGCTGCTGGTCCTCGGCGTGGGCCGGGGGAGCGCCCGGTGGCGCGGCGCGGTCGTCGCGGTCCTGCCGTGGGTGCTGCTGCTGCCCTGGTGGCCGAGCCTGCTGGCCGGGCCGGTCCAGCTCCTGGGGGGAGCCGGCGCGACCTCTGCCACCCCCCGGCTGCCCGCGACGCCCGACGCCTGGCAGCTGCTCCTGCTCCACCCTGCCGGCGTCGACCCCTCCGGGCTCGACGGCCTCCTGCTGTGGCTGCAGGTGCCGCTCTGGCTGGCGGCGCTGGCCTCGCTGCTGCGGCCGGGCGACGGCGGCCGGCGGGCAGGCGTGCTCGTCGCCGTCGGCATCGTCGCCCTCGTCCTGGCGCAGGTCGCGGTGCGCACCTCGCTGGGCGTGCTCCCCGCCGGGCACTCCGAGGCCGGATCGGTGGTCTCGGCCTGGCCGGGGACCCTGTTGTCCGTCGGTGGCGCCGCGCTGCTCCTCGCCGCCGCCTCGCTGGTCGAGGATCTCCTGGCGACCCGCCGGGGGAGGGTCCTGCGGGTGCCGGCCCGGGCGCTGGCCTCGACGGGCGCGGTGGTCGTGCTCGCCGCCACCGTGGTCGCCGCGGGATGGACCGTCCTGAGCAGCCGGGTCACCCCCGGGCTCACGGTCGCCACCGAGCCGCTCCCGCCGGTCGCCGCCGAGCAGGCCCGAGGACCCGAGGCGTTGCGCACGCTGCTGCTCACCCCGGAGCAGGACGGCCTGCTCGTCGACCTGCGGGGCAGCGAGCCGGAGGCCACCCGCATCCTGCGCGACCGGACCGCCGACCTCGCGCGGGGCGTCCCCGGCCAGGGGCAGGTCGAGCAGGCGGTCCAGGCCCTCGTCGGGGGTGCCTCGTCGGACCAGGCACGCCAGGAGCTGCTCGGCCTCGGCGTGGGCTACGTCGAGCTCGAGGCGTCCGACACCCATCCCGCGGCCGACGACCTGGACCGGGTCGCCGGTCTGGCGCGGGTCTCCAGCCCCGAGGGCAGCGTCCTGTGGCGGATGGTCGAGGGCGACCCGGGACGCACGCGCGTGGTCGACGCCGACGGCGCGACCGTCGAGGTGCTGCCCAGCACCGACCCGCACGGGCAGGCCGCGGGCCGGGTCGACGTGCCGTCGGGAGCTCGCTCCACGTCGCCGAGGCGGCCGGCTGGGCCGAGGTCGCGCAGCTCACCGTCGACGGCGACGAGCTGGACCTCGAGGGATCGCGGACGAGCCTGCCCGCCGGGCGGCACACCGTCGAGGTCACCCTGCCCACCCCCGGGCTGCCCTGGCACCTGCTGGCCCTCGCCGTCGCAGTCGTGACGGCCTTCCTGGCGCTCCCGGTCGGGCGGACCGACGAGGCCGAGGACGAGGACGCGGCGACCCCCGGCACCCACGAGCCGCAGGAGAAGTCATGAGCGACACGGACACCGGCAGCGGCGCCGCGCCCCGACGTGGTGCCTGGGTGCGGCTCGGCTGCGGCCTGCTGGCCCTCGGGCTGCTCACCTGGGGCAGCGTCCAGGCCGGCGCCTGGGGGCCGGGCAGCGACGGTGGGCAGAGCGTCGCGTCGACGGCCCCCGACACCGAGACCGCCGCTGGGGGTGGCGACCAGCCGGTCCTGGTCGAGGAGGCACGGCTGGCGTGCGCCGGGGTCAGCGGCTCGCCGGGGGCGGATGCGGCCGCCCTCGCACCGCCCGAGCTCTTCGCCGAGCAGCCCACCGGGCAGCGATCGGCCACGCTGTCGCCGGTGGCAGGGTCGGCCGGGTCGGACGTGCTGGAGCTGCGCGCGGACGAGGAGGTCGCCGAGACCCCACCGGCCGAGGACGCCACGTCGCTGCTGACCGCGGCCGGGCCCGGTGCCCCCGGCCTCGTGGGGGGTCACCTGTCCGTGAGCACCGGGAGCGGGTCGAGGGGAGCCGCCCTGGTGGGGTGCGCTGCGGCCGCTGCGGAGCACTGGCTGCTCGGCGGTGACGCCGCAGCCGGTCGCACCGAGCAGGTCGTGCTCACCAACCCCGGTACCGACCCGGTGCGCGTCGATCTGGAGGTGCACGGCACCGAGGGGCCGGTCGAGGCCACCGGTGCCTCCGGACTGGTCGTCCCCGCCGGCGGCCGGCTCGTCCGCCCGCTGGACGCCCTGGCGCCCCGGACCGCCGCACCGGCCGTCCACGTCGCCGCGGAGGGTGGGCCGGTGACCGCGCACCTCGTGGACATCTCGCGCGAGGGCACGACCGACCTGGGCGTGGATGTGACCGGCCCGAGCGCCGAGGCGGCCCGTGACCTGGTGATCCCGCCCCTGCCGGACGCCGGTGCCGACGGGACGGAGACGGTGCTGCGGCTGCTCGCGCCGGAGGCGGACGCCGTGGTCGAGCTCGGTGCGCTCACCGAGGACGGCGCCGCGACACCGGGAACCTCCGCCGTCCGCGTCGCCGCCGGCACCACCGCGGACGTCCCTCTCGACGGGCTGCCCGAGGGTGCGGTCGGCCTCCGGGTGCGCTCGGACCACCCGGTCACCGCGTCCTTGCAGGTCCGGCTCGCGCCCTCCGGTGACGAGCCGGTGGACCAGGAGGTCGCGGAGCAGGAGACGACGGACGGTGAGGCCGCCACGGCGACCGCCGCACCGGACGGGGCCACCGCCACCGGCTCGTTGCAGGACCAGGAGCAGCCACTGGTCCGACCCGCCGGCGAGCTGGCCTGGGTGCCCGCCGCCGGTCCGGCCACGCAACCCGTCGGGATCGGCCTGCCCGACCGTGCTGCGGTGCCAGGGGCCGAGACGTCGCTGTCCGTCGCGGTCCTCGACGCCACCGCGGTCGAGGTGCTGCTGCGCTCGGCGGACGGGAGCACCCGGGTGGAGACCCTGGAGCTGGGCAACGACTCGACGACGCTGCTCCCTCTGGCCCCGGACGTGAGAGGGGTCTGGGTCCGGCCGGCCGAGGAGGGCGGCACCGGCGTCGTCGCCGCGGCCGTGCACCTCACCGGGTCCGACGACCTCGGCCCCTACCGGGCGGCGGCCGCGCTGGCGGCCGTCCCGTGGTCCCGCGAGGTGACCGGCGTCAGCCGGGTCGTGCCCTGAGGCGCCTCACACCAGGTCCTCGGGGTCGCGCCCCAGCATCCGGGCGACCTGCTCGACGACCACCTCGGTGACGAGGGCGCCCAGCTCGACTTCGTCCGCGGCCCGGTGCAGCACCGGGCGGCGGTAGACCACCAGCCGCGCCGGCATACCCCCCTGCGCCGGGAACAACCGGCCGAGCGCGACGTCGTGCTCCCAGGGCGCGGGGTCGGAGGGCGGCACCTCCTCCACCGCCAGCTCCAGGCCCAGCGGGCTGCCCCAGCGCTGCTCGACCGTCTCGGCGGCATCGAGCACCAGCTCGTCGAACCGGTCGCGCCGGCTGCTCATGGCCGGCACCCGAGGCCAGGCGAGAGGTCCGCGGACCCCCCGTCCGCGGCGGTCCCGGTGCGTGGCCATGGCGCGACGATAGATCACCAGGGGCGGCGCCCGGTCGGGGTGGCACCACGGGATCGTGGGCGGGGGCGCCTAGAGTGTCGGGCGTGACCCTGACTCGCCAGTGCTCCAAGACGGCGTGCGTCCGCCCCGCCACGTCGACGCTCACCTACGTCTACGCGGAGCAGACCGCGGTGCTCGGGCCGCTGGCGACGTATGCCGAGCCCCACAGCTACGACCTGTGCGAGGAGCACGCGACCCGGCTCACCGCGCCACGCGGCTGGGACGTCGTGCGGCTGGAGCTGCCCGAGGGAGAGCCCCGCCCGCCGGTGGACGACCTCGCGGCGCTGGCCGACGCGGTGCGCGAGCACCGCGGCACCATCGTCCGGGTTGACTCCCCGCAGAGCCCGCACGAGGGCGCGACCGTGACCGAGATCGCCCGGCGCGGACACCTGCGGGTGCTGCGCGACCGCTGACGGCCACGGAACCTGCTCGTGGTCGAGGTCGCCGCGGTCGTCAAGGCCTACGACGTGCGTGGGCTGGTCCCCGAGCAGCTCGACGCAGGGACGGCACGAGCGCTGGGCTCCGCCTTCGCACAGGTGGTGGTCCGTCCCGAGGGGCACGCCGGGATCGTGCTCGGCCGCGACATGCGCGCAACCTCCCCGGAGCTCGCCGACGCCTTCGCCGGCGGGGTCCTCGAGCAGGGCGTGGACGTGATGGACATCGGGCTCTGCTCCACCGACGGTCTCTCTTACGCCAGCGGCACCCGCGACCTGCCGGGGGCGATGGTCACCGCGAGCCACAACCCTGCCGGTGACAACGGGATCAAGCTGTGCCGGGCGGCCGCCGCGCCCGTCGGACAGGACTCCCGGCTGGCCGAGATCCGGGACCTCGCGCAGTGGCTGCTGGACCGCGGCGACCTGCACCAGCTCACGGCCCCGGCCTCGGCGGGGCGGCGGCAGGAGGTGGACCTGCTCGCGGACTACGCCGCCCCCGCGACCGAGCGGGTGCGACGGTGGGCGCTCGACCGGGGGGCGAGGGTCGACGACACCGATGGCCTGCTCGGCCGGCAGGACGAGGGCAGCGTGGCCTTCTGGTGGGTCTCGCTGCGGTCCAGCAACACCGAGCCGGTGATGCGGCTCACCGTCGAGGCGCGCGACGGTGCGAGGATGGAGCAGGTCCGGGACGCCGTCCTGGCCGTGGTGGAGCAGGAGGACTGACGCGATGGCACGACCGGAGTTCGACCCGTGGGTGCGCAGCATCCTGCGCTGCCCCGTGGGGCGCCACGAGCTGGTCGACGTGACCGACGAGCAGGGGGAGCCCGCGCTGCAGTGCGCCGAGGACTGCGAGGGTCCCGGGCGCCGCCGACGCTACCCGTGGCGGGAGGGCATACCGGTGCTGCTCGCCGACGACGCGGTGGTCGTCACGGTCGCCGACGGATCCTGAGGAGAGCGGGTATGCCCTACATCGACGAAGCGCTCCTCGACGACCCGGAGGAGCTGCAGCGCAAGGACTCGCGGGACACCCTGCGCGCCCTCGCCAGCGCCGGGGCGCAGGTGCGCGAGGCGATGACGCTGGCCGACGAGGCCGGCATCGACCGGCTGGCCAGCACCGAGCGGCCGCGCTCGGTGCTGGTGGCGGCGATCGGCGGGTCCTCCATCGTGGCCGATGTGCTCGAGCTGCTCGCGGAGCCGGGGTCGCCGGTGCCGGTGCAGGCGCGGCGCAACCTCCCGCTGCCGGGCTGGGTCGGGCCGCTCGATCTCGTGGTGGCGGTCTCGCTCTCCGGTCGGGCACCGGGACCGCTGGCCGTGGCGGCCGAGGCGGCCCGCCGGGGCGCGATGCTGCTGACCGTGGGCGCCGACGACTCGCCGCTGGCGCAGGTCTGCCGCAGCGCCCGCGGGGTGCACGTCGGGGTCGGCTCCGGCGGACGCACGAGCTCGCGGACGGCGCTGTGGACGCTGCTCGCCCCGGTGCTCATCGGTGCCGACCGGTTGGGCCTGCTGGACGCCCCGGCCGACGTGGTGCGGGCTGTCGCCGAGCGGTTGGACCACCGTGCCGAGCAGTTCCGGCCGTCCTCCGACGCCTTCGTCAACCCCGCCAAGATCCTCGCCGTCCAGCTCGCCGAGACGGTGCCGGTCGTGCTCGGGGACGGGCCGCTCGGCGGGGTCGCCGCGGCGCGCGCCGCCTCGATGCTGGCCCGCACCGCCCGCATCCCGGCAACCTTCGGTGAGCTCCCGGACGCCGCGAGCGGGATCGTCGCGTGCTTCGACGGGCCCTACACCGCGATCGGCGGGCGACGGGCGGGGACCTACGACGACGCCCGGATCCGTCTCGGCGACATCGACACCTCGGGCTGGGAGCCGCACCACTTCGCCGAGCCGGAGGGCGAGCTCATGGAGCGCCCGCGTGGCCCGGAGGCCGGCCGCGGCGGTGACGACATCTTCGCCGATCCCTACCTGGACGGCCCGGCGCCGCCGCGCCTCGGGTTGCTCATGCTGCGAGACGCGCCGGTGTCGCCGGCGACACCGGAGTCGGTGCAGGCCGAGGCGCTCACCGACGCCGTGCTCACCACGGCGCGCGAGGCCGGGGCGCGGGTGATGGAGGTGCAGGCCGAGGACGGCGCACCGGTGGTGCGGCTGGCCGACCACGTCGCCGCCCTGGACTTCGCGGCGACCTACCTGGCGATCGGGCTGGGGCTCGATCCCTCGGTGTCCCCGCACGTCGCCGACCTCAGGGACCGGACGCGGTGAGCCAGATGCCGGGAAGCACCGACGACGCCGGGCCCGATCTCGACCCGATCACCCGGCATACCCGCTCCCGACGCGACCTCGAGGAGGGGATCGAGCGCGACTTCGGGCAGAACCTGTCCTACGGCGCCTACCTCGACCTGCCAACCCTGCTCTCGGCCCAGCACCCTCGGGCGACCCCGCCGCAGCACGACGAGCTGCTCTTCATCATCCAGCACCAGACGACCGAGCTCTGGCTGCGCCTGGTCATCCACGAGCTGACCAGTGCTCGGTCCTTGCTGGCGGCCGACGACCACCGGCAGGCGCTCAAGCGCATCGCCCGGGTGAAGCACATCCAGGCCTCCATGACCGAGCAGTGGTCGGTCCTGGCCACGCTCACGCCCAGCGAGTACGCGCAGTTCCGGGCCTTCCTCGCCACCGGATCCGGGTTCCAGAGCTGGCAGTACCGCGCCGTCGAGTTCATGCTCGGCAACAAGAACGCGGCGATGCTGCCGGTCTTCGCCCACGACGAGGAGCAGCACGCCGAGCTGGAGCGGCTGCTGCACGAGCCCAGCCTCTACGACGAGGTGCTCGCCTGGCTGGCGCGCCGCGGGCACCCCGTCCCGGAGGAGGTGCTGACCCGGGACGTGTCCGAGCCGTACCGGGCGCACGAGGGGGTCGTGGCGGCCCTCAGCCGGATCTACGCCGACCCGCAGGAGCACTGGGCGGAGTACGAGACGGCCGAGGAGCTGGTGGATCTCGAGGACAACTTCCAGGTATGGCGCTTCCGTCACCTCAAGACGGTGGAGCGCATCATCGGGAGCAAGCGGGGCTCCGGGGGATCCAGCGGTGTCCCCTTCCTCCGCCGGGCGCTGGAGCTGACGTTCTTCCCCGAGCTCTACGACGTGCGCTCGGCCATCCAGGACGTCACGCCGGAGGGCTACCACGGGGGTGACGGACGTGGCTGAGCAGGCATCGTCGCGGGAGAGGGCCGCACGGCTGGACGACCAGGACCCGCTGGCCGCCTATGCCGAGCGCTTCGAGCGCGCCGACGGTGTGGTGGCCTACTTCGACGGCAACTCGCTGGGGCGACCGGTGGCGGGGGCCGCGGAGGCGATGGCCTCCTTCGTCCGGGACGAGTGGGGCACGCGCCTCATCCGGTCCTGGGACGAGGGCTGGATGGGGTGGCCCGAGCAGGTCGGGGATCTGGTCGGGTCCGCCGCGCTGGGGGCGGGCCCCGGCCAGACCGTGGTCGCCGACTCGACCACGGTGCTGCTCTACAAGGTGCTCCGCGCCCTCGTCGACCACCAGCTCGCCGTCGACCCGGGGCGCACCGAGCTGGTGCTCGACACCGACAACTTCCCGACCGACCGTTACGTCGCCGAGGGGATCGCGGCGGAGCGTGGTCTCACGCTGCGGTGGATCGACGCCGACCCGGCGTCGGGGGTGCACGAGGGCCAGGTCCGGGAGGTCGTGGGGGAGCGCACCGGTGTAGTCCTCGTCTCGCACGTGGCCTACCGGTCCGGCTTCGTCGCCGATGCCGAGGCCATCACCCGGGTGGCGCACGAGGCCGGGGCGCTGGTGCTGTGGGACACCTGCCACAGCGCCGGGTCCGTGCCGGTGCGCGCTGACGCGTGGGGGTGGGACGCGGCGGTGGGGTGCGACTACAAGTACCTCAACGGCGGGCCGGGGGCACCGGCGCACGCCTACCTGGCCCGGCGCCATCACGATCTGGCGACGCTGCAGCAGCCGATCCAGGGGTGGATGGGCCGCCGTGATCCCTTCCTCATGGAGCAGGGCTACCAGCCCGCTGCCGGCATCCGGGCACTCGTGAGCGGCACCCCGCCGATCGTGGGGATGGTGCCGGTGCGGCTGGGCGCGCAGATGCTGGCCGAGGCCGGCATCGAGGCGGTCCGGGCCAAGAGTCTGGCGCTCACCGACCTCGCCTGGTCCGTGGTGGAGAGCTGGCCGGAGGAGCTGGGGGTGGTGGTCGCCAGCCCGCGCGAGCACGCCCGTCGCGGGGGCCACCTGACGCTGCGCCACCCGGCCTTCGAGGAGATCTACCCCCGGCTGTGGGATCGCGGGGTGATTCCCGACTTCCGCTCCCCGGACGGCCTGCGGCTCGGGCTGTCCCCGCTGTCCACCACCTTCGTCGAGGTGTGGGACGGGCTCGCGGCGATCCTGGAGGAGCTGCAGCGCTGAGCCCTGGCACGTCCGTCCGGTGCCCGTCAGAAGGGTCGCGCTGGTCGTCAGGATCGGGCGCCTGACGGGCAGAGGTGTCCCCCGCCCGGTGGTCCCGGCCGTCGCGACGGGGTGGGGGGTGCCTGGTAGTGCCGGTAGTCGTGGGTGCGGGTCGTGGTGGTGCGGTCTCGTCCACATCAGGTCGCGGAGCCGGTTGATGCTGGCGGTGGCGAGTCCAAGGGTCTTGAGCCGGTGGTGGCGCTGCCCCTGCGACGAGCTGACAGCTTCATCCTACTCGAACACATGTACGAGAGCAGGACCCTGGGTGGATGTCCTCCCTCGGCGATCTACGCTGGTCGGGTGAGCGACACCTCCCACTACGACCTGGTCGTCATCGGCACGGGCTCGGGCAACTCGCTCGTGACGCCGGAGCTGCAGGGGCGACGCATCGCGATCGTCGAGGGGGGCGTCTTCGGCGGCACCTGCCTCAACGTGGGCTGCATCCCCACCAAGATGTTCGTGTATGCCGCCGAGGTCGCCACGACCATCCGCGACGCCGCCCGCTTCGGGATCGACGCGACGCTGGACCAGGTCCGGTGGGCCGACATCCGCGACCGCGTCTTCGGGCGGATCGACCCCATCAGCGACGGCGGCCGGGACTACCGGGTCACCGGCGAGCACACCGAGGCCTACCTCGGCCACGCCCGCTTCGTGGGGGACCACGAGCTCGAGGTGGAGATCACCCATGACGGCGGCGAGCACGCGCTCGGGTCGGTGCACCGGATCAGCGGTGAGCAGATCGTCATCGCCACCGGTGCGAGCCCGGTGGTGCCGGAGGTCATCCGGGCCTCCGGCGTGCCCTTCGAGACCTCCGACACGGTCATGCGCCTCGAGGAGCTGCCCGAGCGCCTGGTCGTCCTCGGCGGCGGTGTCATCGCCGCGGAGTTCGCGCACATCTT
Organism: Serinicoccus sp. CNJ-927; assembly: GCF_001942435.1. NCBI lineage: Bacteria > Bacillati > Actinomycetota > Actinomycetes > Micrococcales > Ornithinimicrobiaceae > Serinicoccus > Serinicoccus sp. CNJ-927. The sequence goes on from NZ_MKKF01000051.1 coordinate 65,643, forward strand.
CTCCGCCCTGGGTGTCGCGGTGACCATCGTCAACCGCAGCGACGGGCTGCTGCGGGTGCTGGACCGCGAGATCGCGGCGGCCTACACCGACCTGGCCCGCGCCCAGTGGGACGTCCGCACCGGGGTGGAGGCCGTCGACGCCCGGCAGGACGAGGCCGGCATCGAGCTGCGCCTCTCCGACGGCTCGGTCGCGACCGGTGACACGCTCCTCGTGGCCACCGGACGCGCGCCCAACACCGACGACCTCGGGCTGGAGCGCACGGCCGTGCGGACCCACGACGACGGGAGGGTGGTCGTGGACCGCTTCGGTCGCACCGACGTGACCGGTGTGTGGTCCCTCGGGGACGCCTCGTCCGAGCACCAACTCAAGCACGTCGCCAACCACGAGGCGCGGGTCGTCGCGCACAACCTGGCGCACCCGGACGAGCTACGGCCTTTCGACCACCGCTTCGTGCCCGCCGCCATCTTCAGCCACCCGCAGGTGGCGACGGTCGGCCTGAGCGAGGAGGAGGCGCGGGAGCAGGGCTACGACGTCACGACCAAGGTGCAGCGCTACGGCGACACCGCCTACGGCTGGGCGATGGAGGACACGACCGGCATCCTCAAGGCGGTCGGCGACGCCGCCACCGGCCGGCTGCTCGGCGTCCACTGCCTCGGGGCCCACGCGAGCACCCTCGTCCAGCCCGCCATCCAGGCCCTCAGCCTGGGCCCCGACGTCACCGCGCACGAGCTGGCGCGGGGGCAGTACTGGATCCACCCCGCGCTCTCCGAGGTCCTGGAGAACGCGCTGCTCGGCCTCACCGTCCCCGGCGACGTCGGGGACGCCACGTAGCATGGCGGGCATGCCCGACACGATGACGACCACCGGCACGGAGCTGGAGCACCAGGTCCGCGACCTGTCGCTCGCCGAGCAGGGCCGCCACCAGATACGCCTGGCCGAGCACGAGATGCCCGGCCTGATGGCGCTGCGCGAGCGGTTCTCCCGCGACCAGCCGCTGGCGGGCGCCCGGATCGCCGGCTCGCTGCACATGACCGTCCAGACCGCCGTGCTCATCGAGACCCTCGTCGCGCTCGGCGCGGACGTCCGCTGGGCCTCCTGCAACATCTTCTCCACCCAGGACGAGGCCGCCGCCGCGGTCGTCGTCGGTCCCGAAGGCACGCCCGAGCAGCCCCGGGGCGTCCCGGTCTTCGCCTGGAAGGGCGAGACGCTGGAGGAGTACTGGTGGTGCACGACCCGGATCATGGAGTGGCCCGGAGAGACCGGCCCCACCCTCATCCTCGACGACGGCGGCGACGCGACGCTGCTGGTGCTCAAGGGACGTGAGTGGGAGCGGCAGGGAGCGGTGCCGGGTGCCGAGGAGGAGGATCCCGAGGAGTGGAAGGTCATCCTGGAGACCGTCCGCGCCACGATGGCCCAGGACCCCACCCGGTGGACCCGGGTCGCCGAGGGCGTCGGCGGAGTCTCCGAGGAGACCACCACCGGGGTGCACCGGCTCTACCAGCTGCACGAGGCCGGTGAGCTGCTCTTCCCGGCGATCAACGTCAACGACTCGGTCACCAAGAGCAAGTTCGACAACACCTACGGCTGCCGGCACAGCCTGATCGACGGCCTCAACCGGGCCACCGACGTGCTCATCGGCGGCAAGGTCGCCGTCGTCTGCGGCTACGGCGACGTCGGCAAGGGCTGCGCGGAGGCGCTGCGGGGGCAGGGCGCCCGCGTCATCGTCACCGAGATCGACCCCATCTGCGCGCTGCAGGCCGCGATGGACGGCTACCAGGTGGCCCGGCTGGAGGACGTCGTCGGCAGCGCCGACTTCGTCATCACCGCGACCGGCTGCAAGGACGTCGTCACCGTGGACCACATGATGTCGATGAAGGACAAGGCGGTCCTGGGCAACATCGGGCACTTCGACAACGAGATCGACATGGCGGGCCTGGCCCGGGTGCCCGACGTCCGCCGGGTCGAGATCAAGCCGCAGGTCCACGAGTGGTCCACCGTGGAGGGCCGCTCGATCATCGTCCTGTCCGAGGGGCGGCTGCTCAACCTCGGCAACGCGACCGGCCACCCCAGCTTCGTCATGTCGACCAGCTTCGCCAACCAGGTGATGGCCCAGGTCGAGCTGCACACCCGGATCGAGGACTACCCGCTCGGCGTGCACACGCTGCGCAAGGAGTTGGACGAGGAGGTCGCGCGGCTGCACTTGACCTCGGTCGCCGCCGACCTCACCGAGCTGACCAAGGAGCAGGCTGCCTACCTGGGGGTCGACGTGGCCGGCCCCTACAAGCCTGAGCACTACCGCTACTGATCCCCGCGCAGGGGCAGGGAAGCAGGAGGAACCCGTGAGCGCTCGAGTACTCGTGGTCGACGATGACCAGGCGCTGGCCGAGATGCTGGGCATCGTGCTGCGCAAGGAGGGCTACGAGGTGGCCACCTGCGGTGACGGTGGCCGGGCCATGCCGATGTTCCGCGAGTTCCGGCCCGACCTGGTGCTCCTCGACGTCATGCTCCCGTCAAAGGACGGCATCGAGGTATGCCATGAGCTGCGCGCCGAGTCCGGCGTGCCGGTGGTCATGCTCACCGCCCGCACCGACACCAAGGACGTCGTGCTCGGCCTGGAGGCGGGGGCCGACGACTACGTCGTCAAGCCGTTCAAGCCGCAGGAGCTGCTGGCCCGGCTCCGGGCCCGGCTGCGCCGGTCCGAGAGCGGCGACGACACCCGCCTGCAGGTCGGCGACGTGCTCATCGACGTCGCGGGGCACGAGGTGACCCGCGGCGGCGAGCAGATCCCGCTGACCCCGCTGGAGTTCGACCTGCTCGTCGCGCTGGCCAGCAAGCCGAGCCAGGTCTTCGACCGGGAGTCGCTCCTGGAGCAGGTGTGGGGGTACCGGCACGCCGGGGACACACGGCTGGTCAACGTCCACGTCCAGCGGCTGCGCAGCAAGATCGAGAAGGACCCGGAGAACCCCCAGATCGTGGTGACGGTGCGTGGCGTCGGGTACAAGGCCGGACACCCCTGAGGCGCCGCAGCAGCCCGCGGTGCGGCGGCTGCTGCAGTGGTGGCGTGGCTCGCTGCGGGCCCGGGTGGTGACCTCCACGGTGCTCCTCGGCTCACTGCTCGCGGTGCTGCTCGGGAGCGTGCTCTACCAGCAGGTCGCACGGGGCCTGGTGGACCAGGCGATCGCCAGCGCCCAGCGGGACGCGTCCCAGCAGGTGGCCACGGCGCAGCGGGCCTTCGACTCCACCGACCGGCGGGACGACAGCGGGCTGCGCGGACTGGCCGAGGAGCAGATCCAGTCGATGAGCGGTCCGTCGGCCGAGGACGGCCGCCGGGTGCAGCTCCTCCCGGCCCTCGGCAACGAGCGGGGCGTCGTCGAGCGGATGGCGACCGGTGTGGCGGCCGAGGACATCCCGTCCTCGATGCAGGAGGCGATCGACGCCGACCCGGCCAACCAGCAGGTCGTCGTGGTGCCCGTCTCCCTCGAGGAGGGGGAGGAGCGGGCGGCGGCCGTCGTCGTCGGGTCACGGGTGTCGCTGCTGCGCGCCGGCCCCTACGACCTGGTGCTCGTCTACCCGTTGCTGCGCGAGCAGGAGACGCTGGACCTCGTGCGCCAGCTCTTCCTGCTCGGCGGGCTCGGTCTGGTCGCCCTGGTCGTGGGGCTCGCCCTGCTCGCGACCAGGATGGTCACCCGACCGGTGGAGGAGGTCGCCAAGGCGTCGCAGGAGGTGGCGCTGGGTCACCTCGACGAGCGGCTGCCGGTGGTCGGCAACGACGAGATCGCCCAGCTCGCGACGTCCTTCAACACCATGGCTGACTCCATCCAGCACCAGATCCGCGAGCTGCGCTCACTCTCCCAGCTGCAGCAGCGCTTCGTCTCCGACGTCTCCCACGAGCTGCGCACGCCGCTGACGACGATGCGGATGGCCGGGGACGTCCTGCACGCCTCGCGGGAGGACTTCACCGCCCCCGTCGCCCGCTCGGCCGAGCTCCTGGACCAGGAGATGGACCGCTTCGAGGACCTCCTCGCCGAGCTGCTGGAGATCAGCAGGTTCGACTCCGGGGCGGTCACTGTCGAGCGCCACGAGGAGGACATCGTGCCCACCGTCCGGGCCGCGGTCGACGGGGTGCGGACCCTCGCGGACAACCTCGGGACCTCGCTGCGGCTGCACCTGCCGCAGGAGCGGGTCGAGGTATGCATGGACGGACGTCGCGTCTCCCGCGTCCTGCGTAACCTCCTCACCAACGCGGTCGAGCACGGCGAGGGGCGGCCGGTGGACGTCACCGTGGCGGTGACCCCGCAGGTCGCGTCGATCTCCGTGCGGGACCACGGGATCGGCATGGACGAGGAGCAACGACGCCAGGTCTTCGACCGCTTCTGGCGCGCCGACCCGGCGCGCACGCGCACCACGGGTGGGACGGGCCTCGGGCTGGCCATCGCCCTGGAGGACGCCCGCGTGCACGGTGGCTGGCTGCAGGTCGGCAGCGAGCCCGGGCAGGGCGCCTGCTTCCGCCTGCTGCTGCCGCGGACGCATACCCACGTCATCGCGGAGGAGCCCTCGCCGGTGCCGTCGACGGGCTCGGCGGCGACCGACGCGGAGGTCCCGGCCGTGGTGCTGGCCCTGGACACGAGGGAGGACGACTCATGACCCGACCGGCCGCGCTGCTCGCGGCGGCCTCGGTGCTCACCCTGGCCGGCTGCTCCGGGCAGCTGCCGATGACCCCCGACCCCCGCCCCGGTCTCGCCGTGTCGCAGCAGTCCGAGCGGCAGGTGGAGCGCTTCCTCCCGGCCGCCCAGGCCGGGGACTCCGAGATGGAGATCGTCCAGGGCTTCCTGCGCGCGGGGGAGGGCTTCGCCAGCGACGACGACGTGTCGCGCACCTACCTCACCGACGAGCTCGCCAGCGACTGGGTGCCCACCTCGGACGTGATCGTCTACGACGGCGGGGGCGGCCTCACCCTCACCCGGACGGAGGAGGGCGAGGTGAGCGTCGAGATGCTGGCCGTGGGCCGGGTGGACGAGCGGGGGCGGCTCACCGAGCTCGCCCCGCGGACCACCACGGTGACCTTCGGGCTGACGCGGGTGGACGGGGAGCCCCGGATCAGCGCCTTCCCCGACGACGCCGGGCTGTGGCTGTCCGACACCGAGTTCGCGCGGGCCTTCCGGCCGACCACGATCTCCTACCTCAACCCGCAGCGGGACCTCTTCGTCCCCGAGCTGCGGTGGCTGCCCGACAGCGACGGCCTGCCGACGGCCGTCACCCGCGCGCAGCTCGCCCCGCTGCCCGCGCACCTCGAGGGCGCGGTCCGCACCGGGGCGCAGGAGGGACTGCGGCTGGCCACCCCGGCGGTGCCGGTGGACCCCTCGACGCTCGTCGCGACGGTCAACCTGCGGGGCGCCACGCTGGCGCAGGACGACACCCTGGCCGCGGACCTGAGCAGCCAGCTCGCGCACAGCCTGCTGGGGCTGACGTCCGTGGCCGGGGTCGATGTCCAGGTGGCCGGTCAGCCGTTGGCGCTGGAGGGGGTCGAGGGCGCGATCACCGGCGCGACGCAGCTGCCCTACGCCGAGCTCGAGCAGTCGACCGACCAGGTCCTGCTGCGCGTGGGCGAGGAGCTCACCGGGGTCGACCCGGCGCAGTACGCGCTGCGGGACCTGCCCTCCACGGGTGAGGACCGGCTCCCCACGGTCGGGCTGGACTGGACCGGGATCGCCGCCTCGGCGGACCTGGAGGACCTGACCGCCGTGTCGACCGACGGCAGTTCCTTCCGCCGGTGGCGCGGGGAGGAGGTGCACACCAACGCCGGGATCGGGGACGAGCTGACGACCCCGGCGGTCGACGGCGACGAGGCCTTCTGGCTGGGCGGCCTGCAGCGCAGCAGCCAGACCCCGCGCATCTGGGTCGTGGACCGCGCGGACCTCGACGGGGTGGCCCGTCCGGTGGAGACGCCCTGGCTCGCCGACGACGACCGGGTGCACGGCCTGTCGATCTCGCCCGACGGCAGCCGCGCGCTGGTCGTCCTGGAGCAGGTCGACCAGGACGGGCAGGAGGAGCAGGGACCCCACCCGCTCGTCCTCAGCGGCATCGTCCGCGACGGTCAGGGCCGCCCCGTCGGGTTGACCGACCCTGCCCCGGTCGCCGCCCAGCTGGAGGACGTCACCTCGGCCCGCTGGAGCGGCGCCGGTGAGGTCCTGCTCGTCGGGCAGCGAGCGACGGACGCCGGACCCCACCCCTTCCGGTTGCCGCTGGGCGGCTGGCTGGAACCGCTGGGCGAGCTCCCCGGCCTGGTGGACGCGGTGCCGGTGCCCGGCGCGACCGGTGTCGACGTGATCGCACGCACCCGGGACGGCGGGGTCTACGTCCCGGAGGGCCAGAGCGGCTGGCAGCCGGTGCGCAACGCCGACCAGGTCGTGGTGCCGGGCGGCTGACCTGTGGACGGGTGTCACCGGCCCTCTGTGCGTGCCAGGCTCGGGTATGCCGTGGCGCCCGGGTGTCGACCTGCGTGCCCTGCTCGACCTCCTCGCCCCGCAGGACTGCGCGGGCTGCGCGGCGGAGGGGTCCGTCTGGTGCGGGGCCTGTGAGAGCCTGTTGAGCGTGCCGCCGCGGCCCTGGCGCCCCACGCCCTGTCCTGCGGGCTTCCCCCCGACGTGGACCGGCCCGGACTACTCCGGCGTCGTGCGGGCGGGCCTCGTCGCGTGGAAGGAGCAGGACCGCGTCGCCGCGACCGGTGCGCTGGCGCAGGTCCTGCGCCGGTCGCTCCGGGCGGCGATCGCGGCGTCGCCGGAGCATCGCGCCGCCCTCGCCGTCGGCCACCCCGTGGCCGTGCTCCCCGCGCCCTCCTCCCGCCGCAGCACCCGCGCGCGCGGTCGCTCACCGGTGGGGGACCTCGCCCGGGCCGCCGCCGGTCCGGCTGCCGTCGTGCCGGGGCTGGTCCTGCGCCGGCGGGTGCGGGACCAGGCCGGGCTGTCGGCGACCGAGCGGGAGAGCAACCTCGCCGGGGCCGTCGACCTGGCGCCCCGTGCCGCGGCGCGGCTGGCGGGCCTGCCCTGCGTCGTGGTGGACGACATCGTGACGACCGGTGCCACGCTGACCGACTGCGCCCGCGCGCTGGCCGCGGGCGGTGCGGGTCCGGTGGTGGCGGCGACGGTCGCCGCGACGAGCCGTCACGGCGCCGAGCGGGACCGTGCCGAGCACCCTCTACCGTGAGCGCGGACGGCGGACTAGTGTTGGTCCATGGAGCACCTCGCGAGCAGACGTGAGGGGGTGAGGCCGGACGAGAGCAGGCGCCGCAGCCGACGCCATACCCCGCATCACACCGTCTTGCATGGAGGACTTTGATGGAACTCACCGTGACCGGTCGCAAGAGAGATGTCCCGGAGCGATTCCGCCGCCACATCGAGGACAAGCTCGACAAGATCCCGCAGCTGGCCCCCCGCGTCCGGCGTACCGAGGTGGTGCTCACGCACGAGGCCAACCCGCGCCAGGCCAAGGAGGCCGAGCGCTGCGAGATCACCTGCTACGTGCACCGGACCGTGGTCCGCGCCGAGGCCGCGGCCGACGAGGAGTATGCCGCCCTCGACCTCGCGATGGGCAAGCTGACCGAGCGGCTGCGCCGGATCCACGACAAGCGGCGGGTCTCGCACACCGGCAAGCACCGGCTCCCGTCGGTGGCCGAGGCGACCTTCGGGCTCCCCACCGAGCCGCTGGCCGACCGCGCGAACGGGTCGAGCGCACCCGACGCCCCCCGGGACCCGGAGGAGGCGGTGGACGAGGCGCTGCAGACCCAGGGCAACAGCCCGATCGAGATCCGGGAGAAGGTGCACTCCTCACCGCCCATGACCGTCGGCGAGGCGCTGTCCCAGATGGAGCTGGTCGGCCACGAGTTCTTCCTCTTCCACGACGCCGACGCCGACCGGCCGAGCGTGGTCTACCGCCGCAGGGGCTGGTCCTACGGCGTGCTGCGGCTGGACCACGCGGACGCCGACCCCGGGGACGCCTCGGAGGAGCCAGCCGCCGAGGCGGTCGCCTCCTGATGGCGGCCGGGTCGACGCGCCGCTGCGGGTGACCCCCGCACCGGCCCGGGTCCCGAGGACGACGACGACAACGACCCGGGCCGGGCCCGTCGGTGCACCGTGGCAGGGTGAGCACCGTGCTGACACTCTCCCCCGCCCAGGCGCGGCGCATCGCGCTCGCGGCACAGGGCTTCGGCCGACCACGCCCGAGCGAGCCCGGGACCCGGCAGCTGAGCGGCGTGCTGGACCGACTGGGCGTCGTCCAGATCGACAGCGTCAACGCGCTCACGCGCAGCCACTACCTGCCGTTCTTCTCTCGCCTCGGCCCCTACGACCAGACCCTGCTCGACCGGCTGCGTGACGGGTCCGGGGTGCGCGGCCGGGCCCGTGCCGGCCGGCGGATGGTGGAGTACTGGGCGCACGAAGCCTCGCTGGTCGGGCTGGACACGTGGCCCCACCTCGGCTTCCGGATGCGCCGCCCGCGGACCCTGGCCTGGCGCGCGGACCTGGAGCGCCAGCACCCCGGGCTGCTCGACGCGGTCCAGGCCGTGGTCCGGGAGCACGGTCCGCTCACCGCGAGGGAGGTCGAGGTCCACCTGCCGCACGGAGCGACGCGACGCACCGACCACTGGGGGTGGAACTGGTCGGCGGTCAAGACCTCCCTGGAGTGCCTCTTCGAGACCGGCGAAGTGACCAGCGCGGGGCGCAGCAGCCAGTTCGAGCGCTGGTATGCCGAGCCGCGGCGCGTGCTGCCGCCGAAGGTCCTGCTCCGCGCACCCGGCGGGCCGCAGGCACCGGAGGAGCTGGAGTCGGTCACCGAGCTGCTGCGGATGTCGCTGCGCGCACACGGGCTGGGCAGCCAGCGCTGCCTGGGTGACTACTTCCGGGTCCGGGGACCGCTCGTCGCGACCGCGCTGGAGCGGCTGGAGGTCAGGGGGGAGGCGGAGCGGGTGACGGTCCGCGGCTGGGACCGTCCGGTGTGGCTGGACCCGCAGGCCCGCCGGCCGCGCCGGGTGGAGGGGGCGGCGCTGCTCAGCCCGTTCGACTCCCTGGTCTGGCAGCGGGAACGGGTGGAGCAGCTCTGGGGGTTCCGCTACCGGCTGGAGATCTACGTGCCCGCGCCGCAGCGGGTGCACGGCTACTACGTGCTGCCCTTCCTCCTCGACGAGGAGCTCGTCGGGCGGGTGGACCTCAAGGCCGACCGGGAGGCCGGCGCGCTGGTCGCCCGGGCGGTCCACTGGGAGCCCGGCGCCGACGTCGCCCGGGCCGCGCCGCGGCTGCTCGCCGAGCTCGAGGCGATGGCCGGGTGGCTGGCACTGGGTCGGGTCGACCTGCCAGCCTGAGGGCGGTCCTCAGCGGTCGGTCGGTGCCGACGGCTCGTCGTCCTCGGCCAGCCGGTCGAAGCGCACCATGTCCTCCACCGTGCCGTCCCGCAGCGTCTCGGCCAGGCGGTCCCGGCCCACCTCGCGCATCCCCACGGCCCGGGCGACGCGCTGGCTCGCGACGTTGCTCGCGGCCGCCCGGAGGAAGACCCGGCGCAGCCCCAGACCGGACGACTCCTCCGCCGCGAAGGCGTGCCGCAGCACCGCAGCGACGGCGCGCGTGACGACCCCCCGGCCGCGGGCCTGCGGGTGGGCCCAGTAGCCGACCTCAGCGGTGCGCATCCCGCGGTCGAGCCCGCTCAACGAGACGTTGCCGAGGGGGACGTCCGAGCCCTCCTCCGCCACGCACCAGGTCAGCTGCTCGCCTCGGCGGGCCGCGAGCAGCGCACGGTCGATGAAGCCCAGCGCCTCGGCGCAGGTGTAGGGGTCGGGCAGCTCGGGCAGGTACTGCCGGGTGACCGGGTCGGTCGCCGCCTCGACCATCCGGTCAGCCTCGCCCGGGTCCGACCGCCAGGGCCGCAGCACCAGCCCGTCCGTCCGCAGCGTGGGGATGCCACGGTCCCCGGTCCCGTCCACGCCCGCGGACCCGAGCACGGACGCCGGGGGTCCGGGGCGGGGAGCCTGCTGGACCTCGGCGTCGGCGAGGAGCTCGAAGCGCACGTTGTCCTCCCGCTCGCCGTCCTGGGTGTAGACGCAGGCCTGCGCCTCGGTGGCGACCCAGCGGAAGCCCGCGCGCAGCAGTGCCCGGTGCGACGCGGCGTTGCGGACGTCGGCGTCGGCGGCGAGCCGGTGCAGGCCGAGCTCGCCGAAGGCATACCGGCTCGCCAGGGTCAGCGCCTCGGTCACCGCGCCGCGGCCGCGCCCCGAGGGGAGCAGCCAGTAGCCCACGGTCCCGCACCCCATCTCGAACGGGCTGCGCAGGCCGAAGACCGACATCAGGCCCAGCGCGGCGTCGTCCTCGGCGTCGGCGATGCACCACCGCAGCCCGGTGCCGCCGGCAGCACCCTCGCGCTGTGCGGCCAGCCACGACGCGACCCCCTCCTGGGTCGCCGGAGGCAGCACCGGCCCGACGAAGCTGCGCGCCAGGTCGTCCACCGACAGCAGTGCCGCGGCGTCGTCGGCGTCCTCGCGCCACGGGCGCAGCACGACCTGCTCACCCCGCAGGACCGGGGTCCGCAGCCAGGGGTATGCCGGTCGCCGCGGCTCCTCGCGCGCCAGCGTCGCGATCCAGCCGTCGCGGGGACCGGTGTCCTCACCCCACCCGGGCATGAGGCCACGCACCCGCTGGGGTACCGAGAAGCCGAGCCGCCAGGCGACCCGGCGCGAGGCCCAGTTGCCGACCTCGGCGCGCCACCGCGCCAACGCCGCCCCGTCCTGCTCGAAGGCATACCCGAGCGCGAGACCCAGTGCTGTGGTGGCGACCCCGTGGCCCCGGTGCTCGGGGTGGACCGCGAAGCCGACCTCGACGCCGCCGTGACCGTCGGGGCGGTACTCCACGGTGCCGGCGCCCTGCCACCCGTCGTCGCCCGCGCGCGTCTCGACCACCCAGCGGCGCGGTGTCCACGGCCGCTGCTCCGCCCAGCCCTGCGACGCGACGGCCACCGCGGCGCGGGCCTGCGTCTCGTCACGGACGGGGACCGCGTCGCCCCACCGGCGCGCCAGCTCGTCCTGCCCGAGCCCGACGAGCATCCGGACGTGCTCCGGGCCGGGAGGCACCAGCCGGACCCCGTCCCCGTCGCGCACCGGCCCTGCCGTCGATGCGGCATCCTCAGCCATGCCCGTTAGCCTAGACGCGTGCCGAACCTCTTCGAGAAGATCCTGCGCGCCGGGGAGAAGTCCGCGCTGCGCCGGCTGGAGACCGTCGCCAAGCAGGTCAACGCGCTCGAGGAGGACTTCGAGAAGCTGACCGACGCCGAGCTGCGCGAGGAGACCGAGCGGTTCAAGGCGCGGCTGGCCGACGGCCAGACCCTCGACCAGCTCCTGCCCGAGGCCTTCGCCGCCGTCCGGGAGGCCAGCAAGCGGACGATCGGCAAGCGGCACTTCGACGTGCAGCTCATGGGCGGTGCCGCGATGCACCAGGCAACGTCGCGGAGATGCGCACCGGTGAGGGCAAGACCCTCGTCGCGACGCTCCCGTCCTATCTCAACGCGCTCACCGGCAAGGGCGTGCACGTCATCACGACCAACGACTACCTCGCGCAGTACCAGTCCGAGCTGATGGGGCGGGTGCACCGGGCCCTCGGCCTCGAGACCGGCTGCATCCTGTCGTCCATGACGCCCGCGCAACGGCGCGAGCAGTACGCCATGGACATCACCTACGGCACCAACAACGAGTTCGGGTTCGACTACCTGCGCGACAACATGGCGACCGCCCTCAAGGACCTCGTCCAGCGGGAGCACCACTTCGCGATCGTCGACGAGGTCGACTCCATCCTCATCGACGAGGCGCGGACCCCGCTCATCATCTCGGGCCCGGCCGACCAGGCGACCAAGTGGTACACCGAGTTCTCCAAGGTGGTCCGACGGCTGGAGCGCGGAGAGGCCGCGGACCCGCTGCGCGGGATCGAGTCCACCGGCGACTACGAGGTGGACGAGAAGAAGAAGACGGTCGGCGTGCTCGAGCGCGGGATCGAGAAGGTCGAGGACTACCTCGGGATCGACAACCTCTACGAGTCCGCCAACACCCCGCTGATCGGCTACCTCAACAACGCCATCAAGGCGCGCGAGCTCTTCACCCGCGACAAGGACTACGTCGTCATGGACGGCTCGGTGATGATCGTCGACGAGCACACCGGTCGCATCCTGCCCGGGCGTCGCTACAACGAGGGCATGCACCAGGCGATCGAGGCCAAGGAGGGGGTGGAGATCAAGAACGAGAACCAGACCCTGGCCACGGTCACCCTGCAGAACTACTTCCGCATGTACGACAAGCTCGCCGGGATGACCGGGACGGCGCAGACCGAGGCCGCCGAGCTGCACCAGATCTACAAGGTGGGCGTCCTGTCGATCCCCACCAACATGCCGATGATCCGCGCGGACCGCTCGGACCTGGTCTACCGCACCGAGGAGGCGAAGTTCGCCGCGGTCGTCGACGACATCGTCGAGCGGCACCGCGCCGGGCAGCCCGTCCTGGTGGGCACGACCTCGGTGGCGAAGTCGGAGTACCTCTCCGACCAGCTCCGCCGGCGCGGCGTCAAGCACGAGGTGCTCAACGCCAAGCACCACGAGCGGGAGGCCTCGATCGTGGCCGAGGCCGGACGCAAGGGTGCGGTCACGGTGTCCACCAACATGGCCGGCCGCGGCACCGACATCATGCTCGGGGGCAACTCCGAGTTCCGTGCCGTCGCGGCGCTGCAGGCGCGGGGCCTGGACCCGCACGACACGCCGGAGGACTACGAGGCGGCGTGGGACAGCACCCTGGAGCAGGCCGAGTCCTCGGTCCAGGCCGAGCACGAGGAGGTCGTCGGTCTGGGCGGGCTCTACGTGCTGGGCACGGAGCGGCACGAGTCCCGCCGGATCGACAACCAGCTGCGCGGCCGCGCCGGGCGGCAGGGCGATCCCGGCGAGTCCCGCTTCTACCTCTCGCTGCAGGACGACCTGATGCGCATGTTCAACGCCGGGATGGTCGACCGGGTCATGTCCACCTCGGGGATGCAGGACGACGTCCCGATCGAGTCCAGGATCGTCTCGAGGTCCATCGCCAGCGCTCAGAGCCAGGTCGAGGCCCAGCACTTCGAGACCCGCAAGAACGTCCTGAAGTACGACGACGTCCTCAACCGGCAGCGCGAGGTCATCTACGCCGAGCGGCGGCGGGTGCTGGAGGGGGAGGACCTGCATGAGCAGGTGCGCCACTTCGTCAACGACGTCGTCGCCGACTACGTCACCAGCGCCGGCGGCAGCGGTCTCGCGGACGGTCTCGACCTGGAGGGTCTCTGGTCCGAGCTGGGCCAGGTCTACCCGGTGGGGCTGACGATCGACGACGTCGTCGCCCGGGCCGGTGGCCGGGCCGCGGTGACCGCCGACCTGCTCGTCGAGGAGCTCACCAGCGATGCGCAGCACGCCTACGACGCCCGGGAGGCCGAGCTCGGCGAGGAGATGATGCGTGACCTGGAGCGGCGCGTGGTGCTCCAGGTGCTGGACCGCAAGTGGCGCGAGCACCTCTACGAGATGGACTACCTCAAGGAGGGGATCGGACTGCGGGCGATGGCTCAGCGCGAGCCCCTCGTGGAGTACCAGCGCGAGGGCTACCAGCTCTTCCAGGCCGTCATGGAGGCGATCAAGGAGGAGTCCGTCCGCTACCTCTTCTTCGCCGAGGTCGCGGCCTCCGGGGACCAGCAGGCGCAGAAGCCGCAGTCGCTGACCTTCGTGGCCCCCACGGAGGACGGCGAGGCGCGCCCGAGCAGCGTGCGCGCCGACGGCAGCCACCGGGACCAGGCGCCGGCCTCCGGGGCAGCGGCGGGCAATCGGGCCCAGCGGCGGCGTGCCGCCCAGGGCCAGCGCCGCTGACGCCGGACGGGGAGCCGGGCGTCACGTCATCGCCCGTGGTCTCGCGCTCACCCGAGCTCGAAGGCGGTGATCACCCACCGCCCGTCCACGCCGCTCATCCGCACCGCGAGAGCGCGCACCCGGCCGTCCAGGAGGATGACGGCCGACAGCTCGCAGACCCCGTCGGCGGGGTGGCAGGTCAGCAGGGTGCGGACGCGGGGCGGCCGGTGCCGCCCGGCCCGACGTCGGGCCAGCTGCCCTCGCCGGCCGATCCGGTCCCGGACGTCGGGTGACAGCCACCGCGACAGCTGCTCCACCGGACGGCTGCCGGCGCAGACCTCGAGCACGGCACGCAGCATCCGCTCCGCCCAGGCCGAGGCCTCGGGCAGGTCGGTGGTGGGCGTGGCCTGCGGCCCGAAGAAGCTGTCGTAGGCGTCGTGCCGGAAGTCGACGGCCAGTGCCCCCTGCACGTAGTCCTCGGCGGGCGCTGCCGTGCGTCGACCCGATCGCCAGTCGCCACCATCGGCACCCGGCTCGGGCGGCACGACGGGGGTGAGGTGCAGGACGCCGGGCACCGAGGTCGCGCGGCTCATCGCCCCGGTCCCGTCGTGCCGGGCACCACGAGCTCCTGCCCCGGCAGCAGCAGGTCCGGGTCCGGACCGATCACGCCGCGGTTGGCGGCATACCACCGCGGCCACTCCTGCGCGACCTGCGCCGCCGTCGCGTCCGCACCGAGGTGTCGCTGCGCGAGGTCCCACAGGGTGTCACCGCGGCGCACCACGTGACGGTCGGGGAGGTCGTCCGCGACCCGGCCGCTGACCAGAGCCACGTCCGCGTGGGCCGGCTGCGTGGGGCCGGAGGTCGGCGTCCACCCGGGCGTCGGGACAGGTGCGGACGACGGCGTCCCCGAGGGCTGCTCGGCGTCCGAGGGGGTGTCCTCGGTCACCCCGGGCTGGAGCACCACCGGTGTCTGCGGCGGTGCGGCGAGCGCTGCTGCCCCGGTGGCCGCGGCGGCCGACGCCGAGATCGAGATGAGCAGCGCGCTCGCCAGGCGGACCGGGGCCGATGGCGTGGTGCGTCGCGTGGCGCCGGTGGTGCCGGGCCGCAGGTGCCAGGTCGCGGCGGCCAGGACCGCTCCGGTCGCCAGCAGCAGCCCGGCGGCGAGCAGGAGCATCGCGCTGAGCAGCGCAGGGCCGAGCGGGCCGGGGCCGCCTCCCGGCCACGTGGTCACCGCTCGTCCGAGCAGTCCGGTCCCCGCGACCGTGGCCCCGACCGTGCCCACGAGTCCGCACCCGGCCGGCCCCGCCCCGCGCGTCCGCAGGTCGCTTCCCGACGGATCCATCTCCCCTCCCTCTGACCGTCGTCGACGGTCTGATGCGTTCGTTTGCGGACGTTTGCGTCCACTGGTGGCACCGTAGGTGGCTGGGAGCGGGGGAGTCAAGGGGTGTGGACGGCGCACGTGGCGGTCCGGCGGCGGTGGCACGATGACCTCATGCGGTGGGACCAGCTCTTCGAGGACCTCGAGGCGCAGCAGCACGAGTGGCTGCGCCGTGAGGTCGAGACCGAGGCGGCGGATCACACCCGGGCCGAACGTGCCCGGGTCCATCTCGGCGACCGGCTGGCGGCCGACGTCGGACGGACGCTGCGGGTACGGGTCAGCGGGGTCGGCCCGGTCGTGGGGACCCTCGTGGACGTCGGGCCCGACTGGCTGCTGCTGCACGACGCGCAGCGGCGGGAGCAGCAGGAGAGCCTGGTGCTGACCGGTGCGCTCCGCTCGG
Source organism: Serinicoccus sp. CNJ-927 (assembly GCF_001942435.1). Taxonomy (NCBI): domain Bacteria; kingdom Bacillati; phylum Actinomycetota; class Actinomycetes; order Micrococcales; family Ornithinimicrobiaceae; genus Serinicoccus; species Serinicoccus sp. CNJ-927. The sequence goes on from NZ_MKKF01000051.1 coordinate 81,297, forward strand.
TGGAGGGACTGACCGGACGCGTGGACGAGCGACCACGACGCCGGTCGCTGCGCCAGGCGCTGCGCGCCGTGAGCCGCGACCGGGCGCCGGTGCGGATCCACGACCGCGAGGGTGACCACCTGAGCGGGACGATCGACCGGGTGCTGGCCGACCACCTGGACCTGGCCCGGCACGCGGACGACGAGGCGCGCCGGGCCGCTGCCGTGCGCGGCACGGTGTCCGTGCCCTACGCCGCCGTGTCCATGCTCCGACGCCTGTGACCGGACCCCCGCCGACCGGCGATGAAGGGTGTCAGCGAGGTTCCTCGCCCTGGTGCAACGACTCTCGCGTCTCGGCATACATCCGCTGGATGTAGGCCTCGAGCTCGGTGCTCTCCACCCGCCAGACGCCGCGCCCGCCGAGCTTGATGCCGGCCAGCTGTCCGGACCGGACCAGTGCTTTGACCTGCGACAGCGAGACGTTCAACGTGTCCGCCACGTCGGGCAGGGTCAGGAATCGTGGCCCGGGCACGCCGGCCTCCTCTCGTCGGTCGTCCGGTCCGATCCTACGGTCGTCGCACCCGGTGCGTGAGGACGGTTGTGGACGATGGCTGCCCTCACCGGCCCGCCGCGGGTTATCGTGCGGGCGAGCCGCACGACGAAGGGGGTCGGGAGATGGGACCGACAGGGCAGGGCGAGCAACCGCGCACGGTGCGCCGGCTGCGTGCGCCCGGGTGGCGCGACCTGAGGCTGCTCGTGGGGCTGCTGCTGGTCGTGCTCTCGGTGGCCGGCGGAGCGCGCCTGGTCGCCGGGCTCGACGACACCCGCCCGGTCTATGCCGCGGCCCGGGACCTCGTGCCCGGGCAGCCGCTGGAGGAGGGTGACCTCGTGCCCGTCCAGGTCCGGCTGGGCGAGGGGGCCTCGCACTACCTGGACGCCGGCACCCCGGTCTCCGAGGGCACCTACCTGCTGCGCGGGGTGATGGAGGGCGAGCTCGTGCCGGGCGCGGCGGTGGGCACCGAGCGCGAGGCGCTGGACAAGACGGTGAACGTGCCGGTGGACGCCCAGGCGGTCTCCGGGCTGACCTCGGGCACGCCGGTGGACGTCTGGGTGAGCCGCCGTGACACGGAGGCCGTCGGGGAGGCCTATCTCGACCCCGAGTTGCTGCTCGCGGGCGCGGTCGTCGACCGGGTGTCGGAGGAGTCCGGTGGTCTCGGCGCCCAGATCGGCGGCTCGTCGGTGTCGCTGGTGGTGCCGGCCGACCGCGTCGGCGACGTCATCGGGGCGGTCGACCAGGACTCCCGGCTGACCCTCGTGCCGGCCCCGCGGACGCAGGTGGGGTCGGACGGGTGAGCCGCCCGCTCGTCACCGCGGTGGCGCCCCGGTGGGAGAGCCAGGTCGCGACCCTCCTCGACGGATCGGGCCAGGCGCATCTGGTGCGTCGGTGCGCGGATCTCGCCGAGCTGCTCGGCGTGTGCCGTGCCGGGCTCGCGCAGGTGGCGCTGGTCTCCTGGGACGTGCGCGGGCTGGACCGGGAGATGGTGCACGCGCTCGTCGACGCCGGTGCGCAGGTCGTGGGGCTCCACCCGCAGGGCGACGACGAGGCGGCCCGGGTGCTGCTCCGCTGGGGAGCGCACGCGACGCTGGCCATGGACGGCTCGACCTCCGACCTGGACGCCTCGCTCGCCGGGCTCGACGACGGTGCGGCCGCTGACGGGGTGGACGGCCTCGCGCCGGGGCAGGGGGTCGAGGAGAGCTCCCTGGAGGTCAGCCGCGCCGCCCAGCAGCACGCTGCCGACGCCCGGGCCGGTGGTCGGCCCACGGGTGGGCGGCTCGGCCGGTGGCGCGGCCGCTCCCAGGCAGGGTCGACACCGGTCACGGAGGCCGACGAGCACGACCTCGACGAGACGGCGGCGACGCCGCCGGACGACCCTGAGGCCACCCACGACGACGAGCGCGAGGGGGAGGTGGTCGTCGTCTGGGGCCCGCACGGCAGCACCGGCCGGACCACGGTCGCGGTCAACCTCGCCGCCGAGCTGGCCGACCCGGTCCGCCCGGTCGTGCTCGTCGACGCCGACACCTACGGCGCCACGGTGGCGCAGGCGCTCGCCGTGCTGGACGAGTCGCCGGGGGGCGCCGCCGCCGCCCGTGCCGCGGACCAGGGGTCGCTGGACGAGACGGCCCTGCTCCGACTGGCCCCGCAGGTCCGTCCCGGGCTGCGGCTGCTCACCGGGCTGCCCCGGGCGGACCGCTGGACCGAGCTGCGGGAGGCGGCCCTGTCGGAGGTGCTGCAGCAGGCCCGGTCCGTCGCACGCTGGGTGGTGGTGGACGTGGCACCGACGGTCGAGCAGGACGAGGAGCTCTCCTTCGACACCGGAGCGCCCCGGCGCAACGGGGCAGCCCTGTGCGCGCTGCAGGAGGCCGACCGGGTCGTCGTGGTGGGCACCGGCGACCCGGTGGGCTTGCAGCGGCTCGTGCGGGCCCTGGACCAGCTGCCGACGCTGACGACGGCGCGGCACCAGGTCGTCGTGACCCGGGTGCGGTCCGGACCGGTCGGGCCAGAGCCAGGGCGGCGGATCACCGAGACGCTGCGCCGCTTCGCGCGGACCGACGAGGTGCGCCTCGTCCCCGAGGACCGGGAGACGCTGGACGCCGCGCTGCTGCACGGGCATACCCTCGCCGAGACGCGGCCGGGCAGTCCGGCCCGCACCTCGATCCAGCAGCTGGCCCGGGACCTGGACGGAGCCGGGAGCGCCCCGCCCCGTCGCTCTCGCTGGGCCGGGCTGCTGGGCGTCGGACGCTGAAGGTCCGGCGCCCACGGCCCCGGACATGCTCGCGCACCGCGGATCTGACACCATGGCGGCGTCCGCACCCGGTCCGGTGCGCGACCAGGCCACCACCGGTGACGAGGAGGGCACAGATGACCACCGTGCGCTGCTACCTGCCGCTGAGCGCTGAGAGCCTGGTCCGCCTGCGGGACGAGCGTCGCCTGACCGGTCCGCTCCGCGCGACGGCGGTGACCGAGCAGGCTCGCGCCGCCGAGCCCACCGCTGACGAGGACGAGCTGGAGTATGCCGCGTCCCAGGCGGCGGCGGCCTCGCTCGCCGGCAGCGGCGCGCCCGTGGTCGTCGCGGCGGCGGACGTGCAGGACCGGGACGTCCGGGCGGACGGCGGCGGGTGGATCCACGTCGACGGGGTCCTCGAGCTCGCCCGGGTGGCCGCACTCCACCTCGGGGACGACGTCGTCTCCGGGAGGCGCGAGCCGCTGCCCGCGCCGGGGGAGGACCTCGAGCTGTCCTGGTTCGACACCACCGAGCTCGACCACGTGCTGGAGCTGACCGAGCGCCTCGCGCGCACCGACACCGCCGGCTGAGCCCGGCCACGACCGACAGGAGAGCTGTGCCGATGGATGGCATCGTCGACGTCCCCACCCCGCTGAACGAGCCGGTCCTGGACTACGCGCCGGGCAGCACCGAGCGCGCTGCCCTCGAGGTGGCGCTCGCCGAGATCGCGGCGACCCCCGTGGACCTGCCCCACGTCATCGGGGGCCGGGAGGTCACCGGCGGCGGCAAGGCCATCGACGTCGTGCAGCCGCACGCCCACGCCGAGGTGCTGGGGACGATGCGGGACGGGACCAAGAAGGACGCCACCGCCGCCGTCGACGCCGCGCTGGCCGCCGGCGAGGGCTGGCGCGCGATGTCCTTCGAGGAGCGGGCCTCCATCTTCCTCAAGGCGGCGGACCTGCTGACCGGTCCCTGGCGGGCGCGGATGAACGCCGCCACCATGCTCGGGCAGAGCAAGACCCCGCTGCAGGCCGAGATCGAGGCCGCCTGCGAGCTGGCCGACTTCTGGCGGTTCAACGTGCACTTCGCCCGGCAGCTGCTCACCGAGCAGCCGCTGCGCAACCCGCGCGGGTCGTGGAACCGCATCGACCAGCGGCCGCTGGAAGGCTTCGTCTACGCGGTCACCCCCTTCAACTTCACCGCCATCGCCGGCAACCTGCCCACCGCGCCGGCACTCATGGGCAACACCGTGGTGTGGAAGCCGGCCACGACCCAGCAGCGGGCCGCCAGCATGATCATGGAGCTGCTGCAGGAGGCCGGCCTGCCCGACGGCGTCGTCAACATGGTGACCGGTACCGGGCCGGCGATCTCCGAGGTCACCCTCGCCCACCCCGACCTCGCCGGGGTGCACTTCACCGGCTCCACGGCCGTCTTCAACTCGTTCTGGCACCAGATCGGCAGCAACCTGTCGACCTACCGCTCCTACCCGCGCATCGTGGGCGAGACCGGTGGCAAGGACTTCATCGTCGCCCACCCCAGCGCCGAGCTGGACGTGCTGCGCACCGCGATGGTCCGCGGTGCCTTCGAGTTCCAGGGCCAGAAGTGCTCGGCCGCGTCGCGCGCCTACGTCCCCGCCTCCGTGTGGTCCCGGCTGAAGGACGACCTGGTGCAGACCACCGAGGGCATACCCATGGGTGACGTCCGCGACCTGTCGAACTTCATGGGTGCGGTGATCGACGCCAAGGCCTTCGCCAAGCACAAGGACGTCATCGACCGGGCGCACGCCGACGACGGGGTCGAGGTCGTCGCCGGAGGCACCTACGACGACTCGGTGGGCTGGTTCGTCCGCCCGACCGTCGCTGTCGTGGACGACCCCAGCCACGAGATGATGACGACGGAGTACTTCGGGCCGATCCTCGCCGTGCACGTCTACCCGGACGACGGCTGGGACGCCATGCTCGACCAGATGGAGTCGGTGACGCCCTACGCCCTCACCGGCGCGGTGATCTCCCAGGACCGTGCGGCGGTGAACGAGGCGGTGCGGCGGCTGCGGTTCGCCGCCGGCAACTTCTACATCAACGACAAGCCCACCGGCGCCGTCGTGGGCCAGCAGCCGTTCGGCGGCGCCAGGGCCTCGGGCACCAACGACAAGGCGGGCTCGGCCGCCAACCTGCAGCGGTGGGTCAACACCCGGGTCATCAAGGAGACCTTCGTGCCGCCGACCGACTACCGCTACCCGCACATGGGGTGAGGCTGGGGCGCCGAGGACTCAGTCGCGGGTCAGCCACTCGCGGGCGACGCCCTCCTCGAGCTGCACGAACTCCTTGACCCGTGCCGCCACCTCGCGCTCGATGCGGTGGCCGAGGAAGGGGATGCGGGCCTCGAGGTCGCCGTCCACGACGTGGTCTGTCGTGCCCTCCCCGGCACGCCGCAGGTGGATGCCGCCGGTGAACGACACCGGCAGGCCCGGCAGCTCCAGGCTCATGGCCCCCTCCCGCTCGCCGTCGGCGTCCGGGGAGCCCCACCGCACCGTCTCGACGACGAGCAGCTGCGGACCCACGAGGGTCTTGGCGATGTCCGGTATGCCGTCGTTCGGGAGGTGCCGACGCGTGGTCACCGTGGTGCTGCCGTCCGCCGCGGGCTCGATCTGGATGGTCTGGTCCAGCGCTCCCGACCGCTCGCAGCGCAGCACCTGGTAGCCGTGGTCGGTCAGCATCTCGAAGGTGCGCTGCGGGTCCGCGGGGTGCGAGATCGTCTCGGTGATCCTCATGGGCTCACGGTACGACCTGAGGTCAGGGTGCGGGCAGCGCGGCGCGCAGGCGTCGCTGGCACCGGTGCAGCCGCCGGAGCACGACGCCCTTGTCGCCCGGCCCGAGCACGCCGCGTCGAGTCCGGTCCGCCACCTGGTCCAGCAGGTCCGCCACCTCCTCCAGCACGCCTGCCGCGGTGGCGACCCAGGGGACCGGGTGGTCGCCCAGGGCGGGGGTGTGGGCTCGGAGCCGTGCCGCGGCAGCCCGGCAGCCGGCGTGGTCCGGGAGGCGGTCGGTGGCACCGATGGCGCCGACGACGAGCGGCTGGGGACGGGGTGTGTCCCGCCTGGACGCGGCATCGGCGAGCAGGTGCGACACGGCGTCGAGCACCCCCTCCGTCAGTCCGCTGGCCTCGGCCCACCCGAGGTCCGGGGCCAGCCCGCTGATCTCCTCGGCGGCGCGCAGCAGCCGGCCGGGGTCGGCGTCGACCGGGGCCGGGGCCGTGGCGTCCGCGGGGTCGGAGGGCCACCGGGGGACGGACATGAGACCACTCTAGGCAGCCGCCCGGGTCCTGTGCGGCGCTCGTCCCCAGGCGGGTACCCTGACGGCAGGGGTGCACGTCGTGGTGCGCCCGTGGCCTGATGCCGCGACCTGAAGGAGTGCTCGCACCAGATGACGTCCACCGACACGCTCACCGACAGGTTCTTCCACCACCTGGCCCCGGCCGCGTTGGCCGGGCGGGACGAGGGGCAACGCTCGGCGATGGCAGGGGCGATGGCCCGGTTGTCCGGGGAGCGGGCCCAAGGACGGGCCGCGGTGCGCGTCCTCAACCCCACCCTCGAGGACGGCGGCTGGACCAGCCGGCAGACGGTGGTCCAGGTCGTCACCGACGACATGCCCTTCCTCGTGGACTCGGTGCTCGGCGGGATCGCCCGCCACGGACTGGGGGTGCACCAACTCCTGCACCCGCGCCTCGTCGTCGACGAGGGCTCCGGCGAGGTGCTGGACGTCGACACCGCGCAGGTGGGCGAGGGGCACCGGGTCGAGTCCTGGATCCACGTCGAGGTGGACCGTGTGCCGGACCCGGACCGGCGCGCGGCGCTGCAGCACGACCTCGAGCGGGTGCTCGCCGACGTGCGCCGCGCCTGTCAGGACTGGAAGGCCATGCGGCAGCGGGCCCGGGCCATCGTGGCCGAGCTCGAGATCGGTCCACCCCGGTCGGTGCCGTCGGACGAGGTCGGCCCCGTCGTCGACTTCCTGACCTGGATCGACGACCACCACTTCACCTACCTGGGATACCGCAGCTACGACCTGGTGGACACCGACGACGGGCTCGCGCTCCAGGCGGTGCCCGGCAGCGGTCTGGGCATCCTGCGGGAGACCGGGGCCCAGCCGTCGCCGACGGTGCTGCGGCCCGTCGCGGCCCGGACGGCGCGGGAGCCGCAGCTGCTCACCGTGACCAAGGCCAACACCCGGGCCACCGTCCACCGGTCCGTGCCGCTGGACTACCTGGGGATCCGCCGCTTCGACGAGCAGGGCGAGGTCGTCGGGGAGCACCGCTTCCTCGGGCTGTTCACCCAGAGCGCCTACGCAGAGTCGACCCAGCGGCTCCCGATCGTCGGCGCCAAGGTGCAGCAGGTGCTGGAGGAGTCCGGCTTCGCGCCCGACAGCCACAGCGGCAAGGACCTGCTGAGCATCCTGGAGGCCTACCCCCGGGACGAGCTCTTCCAGGCCTCGGTGGAGCACCTGGCGGCGACGGCCGGCGACGTGGTCCGGCTCCTGGAGCGTCCGGCGGCGAAGGTCTACGTCCGCCCCGACGAGTTCGGGCGCTTCGTCAGCGCGCTGGTCTACCTGCCGCGAGACCGCTACAACACCGCCAACAGGCTCCGGGTGCAGCGGTTGCTGGAGGAGGCCTACGGCGGCGAGCTGGCGGACTACGCCACCCGGGTGGGCGACGGACCGCTGGCCCAGCTCCACTTCGTGATCTCGGTCCCCAAGGACGCCGACCTGCCGGAGGTGGACCAGGCCGAGCTGCAGGAGCGGCTGGCGGCGGTGACCCGGACGTGGGTGGAGGGCCTGTCGGACGCCGTCGCGGCGCACGTCGAGGACGAGGGGGCCACGGGCGACCTCGTGGCCCGCTACGCCGACGCCTTCCCGGAGGCCTACAAGGAGGACTTCGACGGTGAGGCCGCCTACCTGGACCTGCAGCGGATGGGTGAGCTGCACGGCAGCGAGGCCTCGGCCCGGCCGCACGTCTACCGCGGGGAGGGCGACGCCGCCACCGAGCGACGGCTCAAGGTCTACCGCTCCGACCCGATGTCGCTCACCCACGTCCTGCCGGTCTTCGCCGACCTCGGGCTCGAGGTGACCGTCCAGCGCCCCTACGAGCTCGACGGCAGCGACGACGACGGCTCCTCCGACTACATCTACGACTTCGGCCTGCGGGCGCGCGAGGAGTCGGTCTGGACCGGTGGCGAGCACCGGACGGAGGAGGAGGCGGCCCGCGCCTTCGAGGACGCCTTCACCGCGATCTGGGGCGGGGCCAGTGAGTCGGACACGCTCAACTCGCTCGTGCTCACGGCGGGACTGGACTGGCGGCGCGTGGTCATCCTGCGCACGCTGGTGCGTTACCTGCGCCAGGTCGGCACCTTCAGCCTGGACTACCTCGAGGAGGCGCTGGTCGCCAACCCGGGCATCGCACGGCTGCTCATCGACCTCTTCGCGGCACGCTTCGACCCTGATGCCGAGGGGGGCGAGCAGGAGCGCGAGCAGCGGACCGCTGATGTCTCCGACGACCTCTACCGCGCGCTCGACGGGGTCGCGAGCCTGGATCAGGACCGCATCCTGCGCAGCCTCGCGGACGTCGTCCGGGCGACGCTGCGCACCAACTTCTACCAGGGGGACGAGGACGGTGAGCCCAAGGCCTGGGTGAGCCTCAAGTTGCTGCCGCGCGAGCTCGAGCTCCTCCCCGAGCCGCGCCCCGCCTTCGAGATCTGGGTGTATGCCCCGCGCGTGGAGGGCAGTCACCTGCGCTTCGGGCCGGTGGCCCGAGGCGGGCTGCGCTGGAGCGACCGGCGCGAGGACTTCCGCACCGAGGTGCTTGGCCTGGTCAAGGCGCAGATGGTCAAGAACGCCGTCATCGTCCCGACCGGGTCCAAGGGTGCCTTCTTCCCCAAGCAGCTGCCCGACCCGGCGGCGGACCGCGAGGCGTGGATGGAGGAGGGCAGGGCCGCCTACCGCACCTTCATCAGCGGGATGCTCGACATCACCGACAACCGGCGCGGCGGCGAGGTGCAGCAGCCCGATCGGGTCGTGCGTCACGACGGCGACGATCCCTACCTCGTCGTCGCGGCGGACAAGGGCACCGCCACCTTCTCCGACATCGCCAACGGGGTCGCGCGGGACTACGGCTTCTGGCTGGACGACGCCTTCGCCTCGGGAGGTTCGGCGGGCTACGACCACAAGGGCATGGGGATCACGGCGCGCGGCGCCTGGGAGTCGGTCAAGCGGCACTTCCGGGAGCTGGGTCTGGACACCCAGTCCGAGGAGTTCACCGTCGTCGGCATCGGCGACATGAGCGGCGACGTCTTCGGCAACGGCATGCTGCTGTCCGAGCACATCCTGCTGGTGGCGGCGTTCGACCACCGGCACATCTTCCTCGACCCCGACCCCGACGCGGCGACCTCCTTCGCCGAGCGTCGACGGCTCTTCGAGCTGCCCCGGTCGAGCTGGGAGGACTACGACACCTCGCTCATCAGCGAAGGGGGCGGGGTCTACCCCCGGAGCCAGAAGTCGCTCCCGGTGAGCGAGCAGGTCCGGGCGCGCCTCGGGCTCCCCGACGAGGTGACGTCGATGACGCCGCACGAGATGCTGCGCGCCATCCTGAGCGCCCCGGTCGACCTGCTGTGGAACGGCGGGATCGGCACCTATGTCAAGGCCTCCACGGAGACCGACGCCCAGATCGGCGACCGCGCCAACGACCCGATCCGGGTGGACGGCCAGGACCTGCGGGTCCGGGTCGTCGGCGAGGGCGGCAACCTCGGGCTGTCGCAGCGCGGTCGCATCGAGGCGGCCGAGCACGGGGTGCACGTCAACACCGATGCCATCGACAACTCCGCCGGGGTCGACACCTCCGACCACGAGGTCAACATCAAGATCGCCCTGACCCCCCTGGTCCAGGACGGCACGATGTCGATGGCCGAGCGTGACGAGCTGCTCGCCTCGATGACCGAGGAGGTGGCGGACAAGGTGCTGCGGCACAACTACGACCAGAACGTCCTCATCGGCAACGGCCGTCACCAGCGCGAGGTCATGGTGACCGTCCACCAGCGGCTCATCCGCTACCTGAGCGAGCACGCAGGGCTCGACCCCGAGCTGGAGTTCCTGCCCGACGACGCCGAGTGGGAGCGTCGTGAGAATGAGGGCCTGGGACTGACCAGCCCCGAGTTCTCCGTGCTCGTCGCCTACGCCAAGCTGGGCCTGAAGGATGCGCTCATCGAGACCGAGCTGCCGGACGACCCGGCGCTCGCGGAGTCGCTGCTCACCTACTTCCCGGAACCGCTGCGGGAGGTCGCCGCGGAGCAGATCACCGAGCACCCGCTGCGCCGGCAGATCGTGGTCAACGAGATCGCGAACGCCATGGTCAACCGCGGTGGGGTGTCCTTCGCCTTCCGGGCCGTGGAGGAGACCGGCGCCACGGTCGCGCAGATCACCCGCGCGTTCCACGTCGTCCGCTCCGTCTTCGGGTTGGCCGACTTCACCGCCGCCGTGGAGCGGCTGGACAACACCGTTCCGACCGATGTCCAGACCGAGCTCTACCTCGAGTTCCGCCGCCTCCTGGACCGCGCGACCCGGTGGTTCCTCAACAACCGGTCGCTCTCCACCGGGATGGACGCCGAGATCGAGCGCTTCACGGAGCCGGTGCGACGCCTGGTCCCCGCACTGCCGGAGCTGCTGCAGGGCAGCGAGCGGGAGCGGTGGCAGGAGCGCGCGGAGTGGGCCCGTGCCAACGACATCCCGGACGAGCTCGCGGCGCTCTTCGCCTCGTTGCTCGACAGCTACTCGCTGCTGGACGTGGTCGAGCTGGCCCAGGACATGGACCGGGACGTCGACGAGGTGGCCCAGGTCTACTTCGGGGTCTCCGAGGCCTTCCGGATCGACGACCTGCTCACCCACGTCTCGCACCTGCCGCGCGAGGACCGCTGGTCCTCCCTGGCCCGGGGCGCGCTGCGGGACGACCTCTACGGCGTCATGCGCGGGCTCACCCGCACCGTGGTCGAGCGCACCGACTCCGGCGAGTCCGCCGAGGCGCTGGAGCGGGTCCGCGAGTGGATGGCGGAGAACCGAGAGGCGCTGGTGCGGACCAGCCAGGTGCTGCGCACGGTGAGCGCGATGGACCAGCCGGACCTCGCCCCGCTCTCGGTGGCGCTGCGGACCCTGCGCGGCCTGGTCCGGCAGGGATCGGCCGACTGACCTCTGCGACACTCTCCTCGTGGCTGTTCTGCGGGAGACCCTGTCGCGGTCGTCGATGTCCGGAGCGGACGTCGACTGGGTGCACCGGCTGGTGGGCGACTGGCAGATGCTGGCCGACCTGGCCTTCGCCGACCTGACGCTCTGGCTGCCGGTCCAGCGGGACGACGCCGCGGACCCGCACGTCTCGCCGTGGTTCCTTGCGGCGCACGCCCGTCCCTCGACGGGGCCCAACTTCTACCACGACGACGTCATCGGGCAGACGCCCGACGAGGGCCGGCAGCGGCTCCTGACGCAGGTCATGGAGACCGGCCGGTCCACGACCCCGGACGAGGTGGGCTTCGTCCGGGAGCAGTACGTCCCCGTCGTGCGCACCGGGCGCCCCATCGCGGTCCTGGTCCGGCACACCGACCTGCAGAACATGCGCCAGCAGGGTGGCCTGGAGGTCAACTACCTCCAGATCAGCCAGCAGCTGTTCTCGATGATCGCCGAAGGTGCCTTCCCGATGGACCACACCGCGACCGGGGTGGGCCGTGGCACGCCCCGCGTCGGTGACGGGGTGCTGCGTCTCACGGCGGAGGGGATCATCGACTACGCCAGCCCCAACGCGGTCTCGGCGCTGCGGCGGCTCGGGCACACCGACCACGTCAACGGCGCCGACCTGGCGGAGATCGTCTCGGCCCGGCTGGCCCGCGGCTCCAGCGTCGACGAGACCGTGCCGCTGGTGCTCACCGGTCGGGCGCGTGGGGGACCGAGATCGAGACCGGGGCCATGAACCTCACGCTGCGGTCGGTGCCGCTCACCCGGGGCGGCGAGCGGGTCGGGGCGCTGCTGCTCCTGCGGGACGTCAGCGAGATCCGACGGCGGGAGCGTGAGCTGCTGAGCAAGGAGGCGACGATCCGGGAGATCCACCACCGGGTCAAGAACAACCTGCAGACCGTGGCGGCACTGCTGCGGCTGCAGTCCCGGCGGCTGGACGACCCCAAGGCGCAGGAGGCGCTCGCCGAGGCGGGACGTCGGCTGTCGACGGTGGCCCTCGTGCACGACACCCTCAGCCAGGGCTTCAGCGAGCAGGTCGACTTCGACGACGTCGCCACCCGCATGCTGCGGGCCACGGTGGAGGTCGCCTCGACCCAGGCCGTGGTGGAGCCGGTGCTCGAGGGGTCCTTCGGCTGGCTGCCCCCGGACGACGCGACGCACCTGGCGATGATCCTGGCCGAGCTCGTCCACAACGCGGTCGAGCACGGCTTCGAGGAGGGGGAGGAGCGTGGCGGGGGCTACCGGGTCGTGGTGAGCGCGCACCGGCACCGGGACACCGAGGCGGGCGAGGACCTGCTCGAGGTGAGCGTCGCGGACAACGGCACGGGGTATGCCCCGTCCGGCACCGAGCGTCACGGCCTGGGCACGCAGATCGTCGAGGCCCTCATCAGCGACCTGCGGGGTCAGATCAGCTGGGAGACGGCGAAGCCGCACGGGACCGTCGTGCGGTTCACCGTGCGGCTTCGCGGGTCCGTCACCGCCTGAGGGTCACGGCCTCGGGCGGGGACGGGGTACGGGTGCGGAGGGGGGCGGCGCCTCAGCTGGCGCGGCGGGCGCGTGCCTTGCGTCGCTTGAGGGCGCGGCGCTCGTCCTCGGAGAGCCCTCCCCACACGCCGGCGTCCTGGCCGGTCTCGAGCGCCCACTTCAGGCAGGTGTCGATCACCGGGCAGGTGCGGCAGACGGCCTTGGCCTCCTCGATCTGCTGCAGCGCCGGGCCGGTGTTGCCGATCGGGAAGAAGAGCTCGGGGTCTTCCTCGAGGCACGCCGCGCGGTTGCGCCAGTCCATCAGTGTCTGCTCCTTGGTCGGTGCCCCGGTCGGGGCGGGTCGTCGTGGTCGTCGCCCGCAACCGGATCAGCGGTGCACACCGGGCGGCGACGACACCTCGTTGTCCGTCTTCGAGAGCGGTGCCAGGTCGGGGGTCGGCACCGCGGTCACTGCCTGTGCCAACGCCGGGGCCAAGGTCAGTGTTCCCATCCTCCCATCGCGACACGCCGTAGCACAAGGGTCAACTCGCGCCACCTGGCCGGTCCGGGTGAGGCGTCAATCACACTCGAGACCTCCTGCGTAGGGTGGGTCGGACGTCATCCACCGAGCAGAGGAGTCCCTGTCGTGAGCAGCAGCAGCCCGAGCCTGGCCGTCGTCGGCGCCCGCGTCGTCCCCGTCGAGGGCGAGGTGATCGAGGACGGGACGGTGCTCGTGCGCGAGGGCCGCATCGCGGCGGTCGGTCCGCGCACGGAGGTGGACGTCCCCGACGGCGTCGAGGTCGTCGACGCCGCCGGTGGGTGGCTCCTGCCCGGCCTCATCGACGCGCACGTCCACCTCGGCGTCTGGGAGGAGGGCGAGGGCTGGGCCGGCGTCGACGGCAACGAGGCGACCGACCCGGTCATGGCCGCGGCGCGGGCCATCGATGCCATCAACCCGCGGGAGCAGGGCTTCGACGACGCGCTCGGAGCCGGGGTCACGACGGTCAACGTCAACCCCGGTTCGGCCAACCCCATCGGGGGTCAGGCGGTGGCGCTCAAGACCTACGGTCGCTACGTCGACGAGATGGTGCTCCGCAACCCCTCGGGCGTCAAGGCAGCCCTGGGGGAGAACCCGAAGCGGGTCTACGGCGACCAGCAGAAGACGCCGTCGACCCGGCTCGGTGTCGCGCTGGTGCTGCGCAAGGCCTTCGCCGCCGCCCGCAGCTACCAGGCCAGGCAGGCCGCGTCGGAGACCCCGGTCGACACGGACCTGGTCAGCGAGATCCTGGTGCAGGTGCTCGAGCGCGAGATCCCCTGGCGTCAGCACTGCCACCGCGCCGACGACATCGCGACGGCGATCCGGCTCTCCGAGGAGTTCGGCTACCGCCTGGTGCTGGACCACGGGACTGAGGCCTATCTGCTCGCCGACGTCGTCGCCGAGCACGACATCCCGGTCCTCTACGGCCCGATGATCGTGAGCCGGTCCAAGGTCGAGGTCCGGAACCGCACCCCGCGGGCCCCGGGCATCCTGGACCGGGCCGGCGTGGCGGTCTCGATCATCACCGACCACCCGGTCGTGCCGATCGATCACCTCATCACCCAGGTCGCCCTGGCCGTGCGCGAGGGGATGGACCGTGACGCCGCTCTGCGCTCGGTCACCATCAACCCGGCGCGGGTGCTCGGGGTCGAGGAGCGGGTCGGCTCGCTGGCGGTCGGCAAGGACGCGGACCTGGCGTGGTGGTCGGGGGACCCGCTGGACCTCCAGTCCCGCGTGCTGCGCACCTGGATCGACGGCGTCGAGGTCTACACCTACGACCAGGAAGCGGGCACGGGCAGCGTCCGGCCCCGCTGAGGGCCCCGCCGGGGTCGACCCACGGGAGCCCCTCGACGTGGACTCGACTCAGTGGCCCGGCGTCACCAGGTCGGGGCGGCGCTCGGCGCGCACGCAGTCGGGGCAGAGCCCATGGCCCGGCAGCCGGTCGAACAGGCAGCAGCCGCGGCGCAGGAAGGCCTCCTCGGGCTGCTGCATGGCCCCGCCGGTGCCCTCGGGCAGCCCGGCCCGCTCGACCACGCGTCCCCCGGGCGCGAGCCCGGGGTGCCCCAGCAGCGCCCGCGCCAGCGCCCAGGCGGAGGTGGCGGCAGCCGGTCGCAGGGCGCTGAGCACCCGGGCCGCCCCGACCAGGCTCGACGCCGAGTTGGACCGCAGCACCTGCGCCGACACCCGCCCCACCCGGGCGCAGCCGGCGTCGAGCGCGGCCAGGCCGTCCTCCAGCACGACCTCACCCACGACGCGCGTCGCCTCGTCGGTGCCGCGGACGGCATACCCCCGGTCCGGGTCCCTCAGCCCGAGCGGGACGGGTCCGCGGTGCCCGGGACTCGCCACGAGGTTCTCGGCGGCCAGGTCGGGGACCCAGTCGTGCAGCACGGCGCCGGCCATCGTCACCGACCACAGTCGGGAGGCGAGGCCGACCTGCAGCGCCGACATCGCGACCTTGGGATCGACGTCCTCCAGAGGTGCGCCGCTGGAGGCGGCGATCGCCGCCCGCACGTCCGCGGCGCGTGCCGCCAGCCGCTCGTGGCTGAGCACCTCCACCCAGGGCAGGGCGTCCCCGTGCTCCCCGGCCGGGTCGGCGAGGGCGAAGAAGCCGCCGAGGTCCTGCAGGCTCGGCAGCAGCCCGGCCGGGGCCGTCGCGGGCATACGGTCGTCCTCAGCCGTCGGTGCGCACCTCGGCGCCCTCCCGCTGGCTCAGCACGGCGCGGGCGGCCGAGAAGCGCGCGATGGGCACGCGGTAGGGCGAGCAGGAGACGTAGCTGAGACCGAGCTCCTCGAAGAGTCCGATCGAGGCCGGGTCGCCGCCGTGCTCGCCGCAGACGCCGAGCTTGAGCTCGGGCCTGGTGCTGCGGCCGCGCTCGGCGCCGATCCGGACCAGCCCGCCGACGCCGTCCCGGTCGATCGACTCGAACGGGTTGTGGGGGATGACCTCGTCGCGCACGTAGGCGCCGAGGAAGCCGCCCTCGGCGTCGTCCCGGGAGATGCCGATGCCGGTCTGCGTGAGGTCGTTGGTGCCGAAGGAGAAGAAGTCGGCGTGCTCGGCGATCTGGTCGGCGACCACGGCGGCCCGCGGCAGCTCGATCATCGTGCCGACGGTGACGTCCAGCTGGGCGCCGGCGCCCTCCTGCTCCTCGGCGACCGCGCGCTCGACCACCTCGCGCTGGGCCTTCAGCTCGGCGGCGTAGGCGACGAGCGGGATCATGATCTCCACGTCGGCCGTCTCGCCCTCGCGCTCGCGCACGGCCAGGGCGGCGCGCACGATGGCGCGGGTCTGCATCTCCGGGATCTCGGGGTAGAGCATGGCGAGCCGACAGCCTCGGGTGCCCAGCATGGGGTTCTGCTCGTGGAGCCTCTTGACCTGGGCGAGCAGCGTCCGGGCGGAGGCCAGCTCCTCGGCGTCGCCGTCGGTGAGTTCGAGCCGCTGGACGAGCAGCGACTGCTCGACGAGGTCGGGGAGGAACTCGTGCAGCGGCGGGTCGAGCAGGCGCACCGTCACCGGCAGCCCCGTCATCGCCGTGAAGATCGCCTCGAAGTCCTCCTGCTGCATCGGCAGGATCTCCTCCAGGGCCGCGGCCCGCTCCTCCTCGGTGTCGGCGAGGATCATCCGCCGGACGGCCGGCAGCCGGTCGCTGGCCATGAACATGTGCTCGGTGCGGCACAGCCCGATGCCCTGCGCGCCGAGCTCGCGGGCCTTCGCCGCGTCCTCGCCGGTGTCGGCGTTGGCGCGAACCCCGAGCCGGCGCACCTCGTCGGCCCAGGTGACGATCGCCTCGAAGTCCTCGTTGATCTGCGGCGGCACCAGCTCCAGCGCCTCGCCGTAGACCTCGCCGGTGGAGCCGTCCAGCGTGATCTGGTCGCCCTCGGAGAAGGTCCGGTCGCCGACGGTCAGCGTCTTGTCGGCCGTGTTGATGCGGATGCCGCTCGCGCCGGCGACGCAGGGCTTGCCCATGCCGCGGGCGACGACGGCGGCGTGCGAGGTCATCCCGCCGTGGGCGGTGAGGACGCCCTGGGCGACGATGACGCCGTGGATGTCGTCCGGCGTCGTCTCGTAGCGCACGAGGACGACCGGGTCGCCGGCGCCGCCGCGCTGCGCCGCGGTGTCGGCGTCGAAGACGATCTCGCCGACGGCCGCGCCGGGAGAGGCGGGCAGGCCCTTGACCAGCGGTTCCTTGCCGTGCTCGGGGTCGATGGCCGGGTGGAGCAGCTGGTCCAGCTGGCTCGGCTCGACCCGCTCCAGCGCCTCCTCCTGGGTCAGCACGCCCTCGGAGACCATGTCGCGCGCGACGCGCAGGGCCGCCGCGGCGGTGCGCTTGCCGTTGCGGGTCTGCAGCAGGTAGAGCGTGCCGTCCTCGACGGTGAACTCGATGTCCTGCATGTCCTTGTAGTGCGCCTCGAGGTCGCGCATGGTCTGCAGCAGCTGCTCGTAGGCCTCGGGCAGCACCTGCTCCATCTCGGCCAGCGACTTGGGCGTGCGGATGCCGGCGACGACGTCCTCGCCCTGGGCGTTGAGCAGGAACTCGCCGTAGAGCTCCTTGCCGCCGGTGGAGGGGTTGCGGGTGAAGCACACGCCGGTGGCCGAGGTGTCGCCACGGTTGCCGAAGACCATCTGCATGACGTTGACCGCGGTGCCGAGGTCGTCGGGGATGTCGTTGGCGCGCCGGTAGACGCGGGCCCGCGGGGTGTCCCACGAGTCGAAGACAGCGGAGATCGCGCCCTTGAGCTGGTCGCGGGGGTCGGTCGGCAGGTCCCGGCCGAGCTCGCGGCGGGAGACGTCCTTGAACGTCTCGACGAGCTCGCGCAGGTCCTCGACGGTCAGCTCGGTGTCCTGCTCCACACCGCGGCGCGACTTCAGCGCGGTGAGCTCGTCCTCGTAGGCGTGCGGGGCGACCCCCTCGACGACCTCGCCGTACATCTGCAGGAAGCGGCGGTAGGAGTCCCAGGCGAAGCGGGGGTTGTCGGCCTCGGCGGCGAGCGCCTCGACCGTGTCGTCGCCGATCCCGAGGTTGAGGATGGTGTCCATCATCCCGGGCATCGAGACGACGGCACCGGAGCGGACCGACAGGAGCAGCGGGTTGCGTCCCTCGGCGTCACCGCCGAGCGAGCGGCCGGTGCGCTCCTCCAGCCGCTCCAGCGAGGACAGCACGTCCTCCCAGAGGTTCTCGGGCCACTCGCCGCCGGACTCCATCGTGGCGATGCAGGCGGCGGTGCTCACGGTGAAGCCGTCCGGGACAGGTATGCCCAGCCGCTTCATCTCCGCCAGGTTGGCGCCCTTGCCGCCGAGGAGGGAGCGCATCTGCGCGTTGCCCTCGGACATGTCGTAGAGGTAGGTCTGTTCCTGTCCGGCCATCGTCGATCGGTCTCCTCGCGGTCTCGGCGGGGCCGCGCTGCCCCGGAGCTTGGTGTCTCGGAGCCTACCGCCCTCCGCGCCCCCCGCCGGAGGCAGCCTGCCGGCGACGCTGCACCACCTCGATGACGCGCCCCGCCGCCTCCTCCAGCGCCAGGTCGGTGGTCTCGATCACCGGGCAGCCCAGGCTGCGCTGGAGCTGGGCGACCTGGTCCAGCTCGTCGAAGATCTTCACCAGGTCGGTGTAGCCGTCGCGGTGGCCCTGGGTGCTGCCCATGGCCCGCACCCGGCGGCCCCGGATCTGCTGCAGCCGCTCGGGGTCGAGGGTGAGCCCGACGATCTTCCACCGCTGGACGTCGAAGAGCTGCTCGGGCGGGGCGATCCCCGGGACGAGAGGGATGTTGGCGGTGCGGTAGCCGAGGTAGCCGAGATACATCGACAGGGGTGTCTTGCCGGTGCGGCTCACCCCGATGAGGACGATGTCGGCCTCGCGCAGGTGGTTGGAGAGGTTGCCGTCGTCGTTGGCGATGGAGAACTCCATCGCCGCGACCCGCTTGAAGTAGTCCTCGCCGACGCCCACGGGACGCACCACCCGCTCCGGGTCCTGCCCGGTGACCGCGCTGAGCGCCGTCACGGCGGGCTCGAGCAGGTCGGCGTGCGGCACCCCCTGCTCCTCGCAGAGCTGGGTCACCCGCAGCCGCAGGGCCTCGTCGACGACGGTGGAGAAGACGACGGTGCGCACCTGGTCCGGACGCATGCGGGCGAAGGAGTCGTGCAGCCCGTCCAACGACGTCTGCCGCGGGTGGCGCACGATGCGGATGTCGTGCTCGTGGTACTGCGCGGCGGCGGCGCGGGCCACGCGGGCGGCGGTGTCGCCGGTGGAGTCGGCGATGATGTGCAGCTCGATCGGGGGGCGCGCCATGGGCCGAGGGTATGCCGTCGGCTCAGACCGGCTCGTTGCGGTCGCCCGGGGCGGGCTCGGTCGCGATCCCCTCGACGTCGCCGGCGAGCGCTGGGCCGGCCACCGGGTCGGCCGCCGACTCGGGCTCCTCGCCGGGCGGCTGGGCGTCGGCGAGGTCCCCCTGGTCCTGGTGCTCGTCCTCGACGGGCACGCTGGCCTGCGTGTCCTCGTCGGAGCCGAAGCTGCTGCCGACGAAGGTGCCCTGCTCGGGTCCTTGCGCATCCCTCGGGTGCTGGCTCATGACGCCAGCCTGCACCGCGCCGGACCCGGCGGCAACCGGGGCGGGTCAGAGGCGACCGCGGTGGTGCACGTCCTCCGAGAGTCGGATCACCGCGTAGTACAGCTCCAGGCTCATCCGCACGAAGGCGAGGTAGACCAGGCCGATGACTGGTGAGGCGAGCAGCGTCAGCAGGCCGATGAGCGTCGAGGTGCCACCCTGGAACATCGTCGTCAACCCGCCGATGGCGAGCACGACGGTGAAGAGGGCGACCAGCACGGTGGCGATGACGTAGACGATCTTGACGATGCTGGGGGTGACGAAGGTGTCGAAGTTGAAGTCGAAGAGGGCTCTGAGCCCGCCGTCGGTGCGGGGACGGTCGGGCTGAGGGTGCGAGGAGGGCTGCTCGGAGGTCATGGAGGCAGGCTACGGGGACCGGCCCGGCCGGGCCAGTGGCGATCCGGTGCCAGACTGCTCCTCATGCAGCAGCGGGAGCCGGCCGACCACCCCGTCGTGGCTGTGGTCGGCCCCACCGCGACGGGCAAGTCCGACCTCGGGGTGCGGCTCGCGCTGGCCCTCAGCGGGGAGGTCGTGGGGGCCGACGCCTCGCAGCTCTACCGGGGGATGGACCTCGGCACCGCCAAGCTCACCGTGCCCGACCGGCAGGGGGTGCGGCACCACCAGCTCGACGTGCTGGACGTGCGCGAGGAGGCGAGCGTGGCGGCATACCAGCGGGCGGCGCGGACCGACCTCGCGGCGATCCGGGCCCGCGGGCGGGTCCCGGTCGTCGTCGGGGGGTCCGGGCTCTACGTCCGGGCGCTGCTCGACCGGCTGGACATCCCGCCGACCGACCCCCGGGTGCGCGCGGCCTGGGAGGCCGAGCTGGAGGCGAGGGGCGCCGAGGAACTGCACGCAGAGCTGGCGCGCCGCGACCCCGCGGCCGCCGCCCGGATCGAGCCGCGCAACGGCCGCCGGGTGGTGCGGGCGCTGGAGGTGATCGAGCTCACCGGGCGACCGTTCAGCGCCACCCTGCCGACGCGCGAGCTGGTCGAGCCGACGGTGATTCTCGGGCTGCGGGCGGACCGGGACGTCCTGGACGCGAGGATCGCGCGCCGCGCGGCGCGGATGTGGGAGGACGGGCTGCTCAAGGAGGTGCGCGGTCTCGAGCGGGAGGGGCTGCGGGAGGGGCGGACCGCCTCGCGGGCGGTGGGGTATGCCCAGGCGCTGCGCCAGCTCGACGGCGAGCTCGGAGAGGCCGAGGCGGTCGAGGACACCGCGGCCGCGACCCGCCGGCTGGCCCGCCGGCAGCAGTCGTGGTTCGGCCCCGACCCGAGGGTGACGTGGCTCGAGCACGACGCGCCGGACCTGCTCGACCGGGCGCTCGCGGTGGTCGCCGCCGGGTGAGATGGCGGGTCAGGCGCGGGCGACGCGCAGCACCCGGAAGCCCTTGCTGCTCGCCTCCCGGGTGACCTGCACCGGGCCCATCGCCGGAGGGAGGCTGGTCTGCAGCCAGGTCTGCAGCGAGTCGGCGCCGAGGTTCTTCTGGACGACGAGGTAGGCCGCCGCGTCGTCGTGCTCGGCGAGCCGGGGCAGCCAGGTGAGCAGCAACTCGTGCAGCGCCTGCTTGCCGACCCGGATCGGGGGGTTGGACCAGATGAGGTCGAGGCGGGTCTGCGGGTCGACGTCGTCGGGGCGGTCGACCCGGACCTCGCCGCAGTCGAGGGAGGCGGCGTTACGCCGGGCGAGGTCGAGGGCCCGCTCGTTGACGTCCACGGCGTGCACCCGGGCGTCGGGCGACTCCAGCGCCAGGGTGAGGGCGAGCGGCCCCCAGCCGCAGCCGAGGTCGAGGAAGGTGCCGGCGGCCGGCGGGGCGGGCGCCTGGTCGAGCAGCACGCGGGTGCCCTTGTCGATCCCGTCGGGGGAGAAGATGCCGGCGGCCGTCACCACCTCGACGTCGCGGCCCGCCAGGCGGGTCCGCACGTGCCGCAGGCCGTCGTCGGAGGCCGGCTGGGCGGAGAAGTAGTGGTCGGTCGGCATCGCGGCCAGTCTCCCACCCCGGCGTGCGGATCGGTGGGGCGCTCTTCCGGACGGCCACGGTGCAGGAGGCACGGGCGATCGCCTCGCGCCACCGGAGCGGTGACGCCCTGGAGGCCTATCTGCAGTTCGCCGCGGACCATCTCGGGGAGGAGGAACGCTTCACCTTCCGGCCGACGCGCTACCGCTTCGCGGACCTGACGAGGTGACCCCGTGAGGCGCGGGCAACAAATCTCTGGCTCCTGGCGTTGCACCAGTGAGAGGCTGCGGTGAGACTACCCAGCCGGGACGTGAGCCGGGGCGCGGGCATACCTGCGAGCACCGGACCAGAAGGAGATCATGGCTCAGCCGCACGACGACACCACCGCCCAGCGCCGCCAGCTGCTCGGGCGCCGCGCCGAGGCGCTCGGCGAGGACAGCGACATCGACCTGCGGGAGGTGGACTGGGGGTCCTGGGGGGAGGAGACCGCGCGGGACGGCGACCAGCTCGACCGCGAGGAGCGCGCCGCGCTGCGCCGGGTCGCCGGGCTGTCCACCGAGCTCGAGGACGTCACCGAGGTCGAGTACCGCCAGCTGCGGCTGGAACGCGTCGTGCTCGCCTCCGTCTGGGAGGACAACGGGCAGACCACGCTGGCCGACGCGGAGAACTCGCTGCGCGAGCTCGCGGCCCTCGCCGAGACCGCGGGGTCGACCGTCCTCGAGGGCGTGATCCAGCGGCGGCAGAAGCCGGACCCGGCGACCTACCTCGGGAGCGGCAAGGCCGCCGAGCTGCGGGAGATCGTCGCCGCCGAGGGCGCCGACACCGTGGTGTGCGACGGCGAGCTCGGTCCGTCCCAGCGGCGCGCGCTGGAGGACGTCGTCAAGGTCAAGGTCATCGACCGGACCGCTCTGATCCTGGACATCTTCGCCCAGCACGCCAAGAGCAAGGAGGGGCGTGCCCAGGTCGAGCTGGCGCAGCTGCAGTACCTCCTGCCGCGGCTGCGCGGGTGGGGTGACTCGATGTCACGGCAGGCCGGTGGTCGGGTCGCCGGCGGTGAGGGCATCGGCTCCCGCGGCCCCGGTGAGACCAAGATCGAGCTGGACCGGCGCCGCATCAACACCCGCATCGCCAAGCTGCGTCGCGAGATCACCGGCATGAAGACGGTGCGCGACACCAAGCGCTCCTCCCGCCGCACCAACAAGGTGCCCAGCGTCGCGATCGTCGGCTACACCAACGCCGGCAAGTCCTCGCTGCTCAACCGGCTCACCGGGGCGGGCGTGCTGGTGCAGAATCAGCTCTTCGCCACGCTGGACCCGACTGTCCGGCGCACCGAGAGCGAGGAGGGCCGGGCCTACACGCTCTCCGACACCGTCGGCTTCGTGAAGCGGCTGCCGCACCAGCTGGTCGAGGCCTTCCGCTCCACGCTGGAGGAGGCGGCCGACGCCGACGTGCTCCTGCACGTCGTCGACGGCGCGCACCCGGACCCGGAGGGCCAGGTCGACGCGGTGCACGCCGTGCTCGCCGAGATCGACGAGGGTGCCGCCCTGAAGATCCCCGAGGTCGTGGCGGTCAACAAGGCCGACCTCGCGGACCCCGAGGTGCTCGACCGGCTGCGGCGGGCCTACCCGCGGGTGGTCGTCGTCTCGGCGAAGACCGGTGACGGGGTGCAGGAGCTGCTGGAGGCGGTCGAGGCGGCGCTGCCGCGCCCGGAGATCCTCGTCGACGTCCTGCTGCCCTACGACCGAGGCGACCTCGTCGCCCGGCTCTACGACGAGGGCGAGATCCTGCGCGAGGAGCACACCGCCGAGGGCACCCGGGTCGAGGCCAAGGTCGACCCCGACCTGCACGGGCAGCTCGGCGCCTACGCCGTCTGAGCTCCGTCTCGGGAGTGACCACGGGACAGCAGGACCGTCATCGGGACGTTCGCCGATCCAGGTTGTGCTATCCCGACGTCGGTCCGGGATCGGCGGCGGGCAGCGGGACTCACACGGTGCCGGTATGCCGCCAGCCGTCGCCGTCGCGCTCCAGGACCACGCCCGCACCGGGGGCCAGCTCGGCGGCGAGGCCCGGCCATTCCAGCGCCGCCAACGTCGCCAGGATCGCGCCGCCGTGGCTCACCACCACGACCGTCTCGCCCCGGTGCCGGTCCGCCAGGTCCTCGAGCACCTCTCGCGCGATGCACGACCCGGCGGGGGCGCCCGTCCCCTCCGCCCACCGTGTGCCGGCGACCCCGAGCTCCACCGCGAGACGCTCCGCGATCGCAGCGGCAGCCGGGTCCGCGCCGCTGTAGACGTGCAGCACCCGTTCTCGGGACAGAGCGCCGACCAGGACATCGGCATCGTGATGGATCACGATCCGGGCGGGGCACTGCAGGTCGCTCATCCGGCGAGCTCCACGACCTCGGCGGCACAGCCCCAGCTGAGGGTCACGCCGGCGCCGCCGTGGCCGTAGCAGTGGATGACGTCACCCACCCGCTCGACCCGCACCTGCGGGCGCACCGGTCGCAGGCCGACGGCGTGCCGCAGCACCCGCGCCCCGGCGAGGGCGGGCACCAGCGCGGCGGCCCGCGCGAGGATGTCCTCGGCGGTGGCGGGATCGGGCTCGCGGTCCCGCTCGCCGGGCTGGTCGGTGCCGCCCAGCACGATGTCGTCGCGGCGGGGGACGACGTAGGTCGGGCCGCCGGGCGCACCCGGGTCGAGCCACCACTGCTCCAGCCCCACCTGCTCGACGACCACCACCTGGCCGCGGACCGGTGACAGGGTCGGGTCGGCGCCGAGCCGCTCGGCGCCGAGCCCGGAGGCGTTGACGACCACGTCGACGCCCTCGTCCTCGCTCTCGGGCAGCCGGTCCAGGTAGGCCCGGGTCAGGGTGCCGCCGAGCTCCTCCAGACGCGCCGCCAGCAGTCTCAGGTGCGTCCCCATCTCCGCCACGGGCGCCGTGAACCGCCAGCCACCGGCATACCCGGGCACGTCGGTGACGTGGGTGAGGTCGGGGACCGCGTCGGCCCACCACGGGTCGGGCTGCGGCGTGCGGAGCAGCTCGGTGCCGACGCGCATCGCCACGCCGGTCGTCGGGTCGTGCGCCAGGTCGGCGAGGACGTCGTAGGTCGTCGCGGACCAGGCGGTGACCCGGTCCTGCGGGAGCGCGCGGTAGGGGTACCAGAGGGCGGCGGCCACCGCGGAGGTCGTGGCCGGCGGCGGGTCGGCGGCCACGACGTCGACCCGGTGACCGGCCTCCAGCAGCCGGATGGCGCAGGTCAGCCCGAGCACCCCGGCCCCGACCACCAGCACCGCTCGCATCGGCGCAGTGTGGCACAGCCCGACCGGGCCGGGCGGGGGAGCGGGAGGGCTGGGGCTGGTCAGCCGCCGAAGTCGTCCGAGGCGACCTCGGAGTCGTCCTCGGCGATCGCGCGCACCACCCGCCGGGCGACCTCGTCCGGCTCGAGCCCGTCGGGCAGCTTCGGTGCCTCGCCGTGGATGGCGCGGTCGACCAGCCCGGTCTCGGTGTGCGGCGGCCGCACGTCGATGACCCGCACCTTCGCGCGCCGCAGCTCGGTCGCCAGCGCTCGGTCGAGGGCGGTGAGCGCGCCCTTGCTCGCGGAGTAGGCGCCCATGCCGGCCATCGGCCGCTCGGCGAGGATGGCACTGAGGTTGACGACGAAGCCCTGCGACTCCTGGACCAGCGGCAGCAGTCGGCGCAGCAGGAAGGCGGGGCCGATGACGTTGGTGGCGAAGACCTCCTCGATCACCTCGTCGGGGGTGTCGACGAGCGCGCCGAAGGCGGCCACGCCGGCGGCGTTGACGACGCCGTCGAGCCCACCGAGGTGCTCCTGGGCGGCCTCGGCCACCTGGTCGCCCGCGCCGGCGTCCACCAGGTCGGCCACCACCACGGGGGCCTCCAGGCCGGTGTCGCGGAGCCGTTGCTCGTCGCGGCCCACGAGCAGCGGGCGGGCACCGTGGTCGGCGAGGTGCTGGGCGATGCGTGAGCCGAGGGCGCCGCTGGCACCCACGACGGCGACGCGCTGGCCGGAGAGGTCACGTGCAGGCATACCTCTACGCTAGACGCGCGGGCGTGGGCCGTCCTGCCGGGGCCTCACCGTGTGGGCTGCCGACGGCGCGCGTGTGGCACGCTGGCGGCCGTGAGCACCGCTGAGCACGACCGCCTCGCCGACTCCGACGACTCGCGCGCCGCCTGGCGGCACTGGGGCCCCTACGTCTCGGCCCGACAGTGGGGGACGGTCCGGGAGGACTACTCCGCCGACGGCAACGCCTGGGCCTCCTTCCCCTTCGACCACGCCCACCTGCGCGCCTACCGCTGGGGCGAGGACGGTCTGGCCGGCCTCTGCGACCTGGACGGCTACCTCAACCTCGGGCTCGCGGTCTGGAACGGTCGCGACGACCGGCTCAAAGAGCGGCTCTTCGGGCTGACCAACCCTCAGGGCAACCACGGAGAGGACGTCAAGGAGTACTGGTGGGCCCTCGAGGGCACCCCCACGCACTCGTACGCCTCCTGGCTCTACCGCTACCCCCAGGCGGCCTTCCCCTACGAGGAGCTGGTGCGGGTCAACGGCGAGCGCGGTGTCGGGGACGAGGAGTACGAGCTCGCGGACACCGGGGTGCTCGACGAGGACCGCTTCTTCGACGTCCAGGTCACGCACGCCAAGGCCAGCCCAAGCGACCTGTGCGTCGAGATCACCGCGACCAACCACGGGCCGGATCCCGCTGAGCTGCACCTGGTCCCGCAGCTGTGGTTCCGCAACACGTGGAGCTGGGGGCTCGACGAACGTCGTCCGCGACTGTGGGCCGGCGACCCGCGCGAGGGGTATGACGTCGCGATCGTCGGCGAGCACCACGAGCTGGGTCGGGTGCGGCTCTCGGGGTCGGCGGGCCCGGGCGCCGAGGGTGCGCAGGCCCGACTTCTCTTCTGCGACAACGAGACCAACGTGGCCGCGCTCTACGGCGAGGGCGCCGTCCGGGAGGGGACGACGGCCTACCCCAAGGACGCGATCAACCGGGCCGTCGTCCACGGGCAGGCCGACGCCACCAACCCGGACCAGGAGGGCACCAAGGCGGCCCTGTGGTGGGCCTTTGAGCAGGTTGCGCCGGGTGCGAGCGTGACGGTCCGGCTACGGCTGACCGATCTGGACGGGGAGCCTTCTCCCGCAGCGGGATTCGAGGACGTCCTCGCCGCTCGCCGCCGGGAGTGCGACGCGTTCTACGCCGCGGTGATCCCCGCCGGCACCAGCGAGGAAGACACCCTGATCGCGCGCCGCGCCTTCGCGGGGCTGCAGTGGGGCAAGCAGCTCTACCTCTACGACCTGCGTCGCTGGATCGAGGGAGACCCGGCGCAGCCGCCGCCCCCACCGCAGCGGCATACCCGACAGTCCGGCCGCAACACCCGTTGGCGGCACGTCAACCTCGCCGAGGTTATCTCGATGCCGGACGAGTGGGAGTACCCCTGGTTCGCCACCTGGGACCTCGCCTTCCACTGCGTCGCCCTCGCCCACGTCGACCCGTTCTTCGCCAAGTGGCAGCTGCTGCTCATGTGCCGCGAGTGGGTGATGCACCCCAACGGTCAGCTGGCGGCCTACGAGTGGAACTTCTCCGACGTGAACCCGCCCGTGCACCCCTGGGCCGCGTGGCAGGTCTACAGCATCGACGGCGGGCGGGACCGCGACTTCCTGCAGCGGATCGTGCTCAAGATGCTGCTCAACTTCCCGTGGTGGGTGAACCGCAAGGACTCCGAGGGCTCCAACGTCTTCGAGGGCGGGTTCCTCGGGATGGACAACGTCGGGCTCTTCGACCGCAGCGAGGAGCTGCCCGGCGGGCAGCGGCTGGAGCAGGCGGACGCGACGGCGTGGATGGGGATGTTCTGCCTCAAGATGCTGCGCATGTCGGCCGAGCTGGCCCGCCACGACAACGCGTGGGACGAGGTGTCGACGAAGTTCCTCGTGCACTTCCTGTCGATCGCCGAGGCGCTGGACGACTTCGGCACCCACCACACCTCGTTGTGGGACGCAGACGACGGCTTCTTCCACGACGTGCTCGTCGGCGAGGACGGCACGGCGCACCGGATGCCGGTGCGCTCGATGGTCGGGCTGCTGCCGCTCACCGGGATCTCGATCGTCCCGAACTGGGTGGCGACCGAGCTGCCGGACCTCACCGACTTCTTCCAGGGATGGACCGAGCGGCGCCCCGAGCTCGCCGACGCGCTCATCCACACCAACCACCGCGGGTATGCGCTGCGCACCCTGTCGCTCATCTCCCGGGACCAGTGGCAGGCGCTGCTGGCGCCGCTGCTCGACGAGGGCGAGTTCCTCGGGCCGCACGGGATCCGCTCGCTGTCCGCGGCGCACCGCGACGGGGTCGAGGTCGACATCGCGGGGCACCACCTGTCGCTGCGCTACGTGCCCGGCGAGTCCGACTCGGGGATGTTCGGCGGCAACTCCAACTGGCGCGGACCGGTCTGGCTGCCGGTCAACGCGCTGCTGCTGGACGCCCTACGGATCTACGGCCGCGGTGCCGGGGCCGGGGTCGAGGTGGAGTACCCCACCGGGTCCGGGCGCCGGATGGGGATGGAGCAGGTCGCGCACCAGGTCGAGGAGCGGCTGGTCTCGCTCTTCCGCCCCGGGCCGGACGGGCGGCGGCCCAGTACGCCGCGGCACCACCCGACCGGGCCGTTGTGGGACGTCCACCCGACCTTCAGCGAGTACTTCCACGGCGACGACGGTCGCGGCCTCGGTGCCTCGCACCAGACCGGCTGGACCGCGCTCGTGGCGCACTTCATCTGCGCGCCGGACGGCATACCGAACCGCTGACGCGTGGCGCTCAGGGCGAGCGGTAGGCGGTGACGGAGCGGTCCTGGGAGACGACCCGCAGCTCGGTGCCGCCCACCTCCACCTCGGCGCCGACGTGCCCGGCCAGCGGCCAGGTGACGGTGTCCGAGCCGTCGGCCGTGCTGGGGTCGACGACGCCCACGCGGCTGACGCTGCGGCGCTCGCCGTGGGTCAGCACGTCGACCGACCCGGCGCCGTCGTCCCAGGTGACCAGGTCCTGCGGCGCCGGGCTCGCCTCGCCGGTCTCCAGGTCCACGACGAGCGCGTCCTCGCCGGTGCCGACCACCGCGGTGCCCTCGGTCCCGGGGAGCACGACGGGGCGCCAGCCGTCGACCTGTCCCTCCGCGTCACCCAGCGGGAGCTGCCAGAGCGTCGTGCCCGAGCGCGGGTCCAGGCGGACGAGCTCCACGTCGAGGTCCTCCGCCTCCACGTCGCCGTCCCCGGCCACCACGGTGCCGGACTTCCACCGGCACGCGAGCAGCGGCTCGTCCGCCGGCTCGCGGTCCGGCACGGCGATGTCGCAGAAGGCGTCCGTGCTCTCCTCCTTCCAGACGAGGGTCCCGTCGGCGGGATCGAGGGCGAAGGCGGCGTAGTCGGTCACGTCGATGGTCACGGTGTCGCCGGACCACGCGTCGCGGGTGCCCACCGAGGCCACGATCAGCTCCTCGTCGAGGACGTCCTGGAAGGTCCATCCCGTGTTGGTCGAGGCCCCTTGGGCGATCACCTCGCCCAGGTCGAGGTCCCACAGCAGCTCACCGTCCACCACCCGGCCGATGTGCTGCCCGGTCTCGCGGGCCATCCCGAGCGAGCCGATGTCCTGCCAGCCGGGGAGGCCCTCGGCGGGGGCGTCCTGGAGCGTGCCGTCGTCGGTCAGCCGGACGTCCACGGACGGGCCGCCGCGGTAGACCTGGGCACACACGCGGTCCTCGTCCGCGGCGCACCGCTCCGGCAGGTCGGCGAACTCCTGCGGGTCGGTCTGCACGACCACGTCACCGGACTCGGGGTCACGGACCTCGAGTCGTGCGAGGCGTGACGAGCCACCCTCGGCCGGGCTGAGCAGGACCACCTGCCCGTCGACGACCTGCACGCGCGCCCCGACTCCGGTGACGGCCGAGGACATCGTCGCCGGGGCCCGCCAGCGGACCTCCCCGTCGGCCGCGCTGACCGCGACGAGCTGCATCGCCTCGGCGACGAAGGCGTAGTAGAGCACCGTCGAGCCCTCCACCACCGGTGCGGACATCGGCTGCGTGACGATCTGCCACTGCTGCTCGGCGGGCTCGGCCACGGGTGGGCCGGAGGTGGTCGTGGCGGCGGGGTCGTCGGGGGCGCGCGAGGTCGACGCCGCGTCGTCGCGGGTCGGCCCGGTGGAGGTGGTGGCGTCGGTCTCGCCGGGGCTGCCGGTGCAGGCGGCGAGCACGACGGCGAGCAGGGCTGCTGCGGTCAGTGGCGTGCGGTTCCCCATGGCGACAGCCCAGCACAGGTCGGGCGCCGGTCGCAGAAGTTGTCCACAGGGTCGGCATACCTGCGGGCGAGGAGGTGGCTCAGGCGTCCGGGGTGCCGAAGCGGTCGGCGGCGGCCTGGACCCGTGCGACGTGGGCCGCCCAGTCGGTCTCGAGGTCGAGGTTGAGCACGTCGGGGCGCATCCCGATCCGGCCGTCCAGCCCCTCCCGGAGGATGTCGAGCTGGCCCGCGTGCCGGTGCGTCTCGGTGGTGAGGTGCAGCAGCACCGTGTGCAGCGTGGGGCGGTCCCGGTCCGGCCCCCACCAGGGGACGTGCCCGGTCGCGTCCAGGGCGGTCTGCTCCACCGTCTCGTCCGACCACCGCGCCGCGCGCCGGTAGAGCGCCAGCGTCTCCGCGAGGCTCAGGTCGGGTGAGGCGACCAGGTCGGCGTCGGGGTCCGTGGCCGGGTCCTCGAGGTCCCACGGCGGTGCCTCGGGGAAGGTCCGGCCGAAGCACTCGCCCAGGTAGCCGCAGTCCACCCAGGTCAGGTGCGTGACGAGGCCGAGCATGCTCGTCCCGGTCGGCGTGAGGGGACGGCGGGCGTCGTGCTCGTCCAGCCCCTCGACCTTCCACAGCACGCTCTCGCGGGCGGCGCGCAGGTAGCGCAGCATCGTGGCCTTGGGGTCCTGCGTCGCGGGGTCCATGGGTCGGACGGTAGCGGCGGACCGGCCGACCGGCCACGGGTTTGTGCGGTGAGCGGCGGCGCGGACCGCTAGCGTGGAGCCATGGCGAGGGTCACCCAGCGCAGGCGCGTGCGGCGGCTGCGCGCGGACGGGACGCAGCGCGACCGGGCCGACGTCGTGGCGGGGGAGGAGCCGCTGGAGATCCGGGTCGGGGGCCGGTCGTTCTCGGTGACGATGCGCACCCCCGGTGACGACTTCGACCTCGCCGTGGGCTTCCTGCACGGCGAGGGGGTCGTGGGGTCCTGGGCGGACGTCGCCCAGATCGACTACCGCTCGGGCATCGGCGCCGACGGGCTGCGGGACTACAACGTCGTCGACGTGCAGCTCGCCGCGGGCGTCGCGCCGCCGGACCCGTCCCTCGAGCGGCACGTCTACACCTCGTCCTCGTGCGGCGTGTGCGGCACCGCCTCGATCGAGTCGGTGCGCCGCACCGGGGCGCACGACCTCGGCGAGGACGCGGCGGTATACCCGCTGCCGGAGGTGCTCGCGCTGCCGGACCGGCTGCGGGCGGCGCAGGCGGTCTTCGACCGGACGGGCGGTGTCCACGCGGCCGGGCTGTTCCTCCGCAGCGAGGACGGCGCGCTCGACCTGGCCTGCCTGCGCGAGGACGTCGGGCGGCACAACGCCGTCGACAAGGTCGTGGGGTGGGCCCTGCGCGACCGGGGTATGCCGCTGCGCGGCGCGGTCCTGCAGGTGTCCGGACGGGCGTCCTTCGAGCTGGTGCAGAAGGCGGCGCTGGCCGGCATACCGATGCTGTCGGCGGTCTCCGCCCCCTCCTCGCTCGCCGTCGAGCTCGCCGAGGAGACCGGGATGACCCTCGTCGGCTTCAACCGCGGGGAAAGCCTCAACGTCTACACCGGCGGTGAGCGCGTCCTGGCCGTCGGGGCCTGAGCAGGGCGGGGGCAGGCGAGGGCAGCTCCGTGGGCCCCCGCACCCCAGTTGAGCAGAGAAGGGTGCCCGAGACAGGTGCAGCAACCCCTGCGCCGAGCGTGCTTCTCTGCTCAGGCGCCGTTGGCAGGGGCCCGACCGGGGCGCTCGGCCGAGCCTGTGGACGGTGGCGGCGGGCGTGGGCGCCACGGCATACCCTGGCTCCATGCCCGCGACCGACGACCTCGAGGACCTGATCCGGGCGGCCGTCGGGGGCGTCGGCGGCAGCGACCGACCGGGACAGCTGCAGATGGCGAGGGCGGTCGAGCGCGCGGTCGAGCGGGAGGAGCACCTGCTCGTCCAGGCCGGCACCGGCACCGGCAAGTCGCTGGCCTACCTCGTGCCCGCCATCGCGCACGCGGTGCGGACCGGCAAGCCGGCCGTGATCGCCACCGCCACGCTCGCGCTGCAGGCGCAGATCGTCGACCGGGACCTGCCCCGGATCGCGGAGGCCCTCGAGCCGCTGCTCGGGCGACGGCCGACGTTCGGGCTGGTCAAGGGCCGCTCCAACTACCTGTGCCAGCACAAGCTCGTCGGCGGCTTCCCGGACGACGACGAGGACGCGCTGCTCGCGATGGGCCAGGTGGACCGGGAGCGGTCCCGGCTCGGCGACGAGGTGACCCGGCTGCGTGAATGGTCGGAGGTCACCGAGTCCGGCGACCGGGACGAGCTGGTGCCGGGCGTGACCAACCGGGCGTGGCGGCAGGTGTCGGTGACCGCTCACGAGTGCCTCGGCAGCCGCTGCCCGGTGGTCGCCGAGTGCTTCGTCGAGCGCTCCCGGGCGGCTGCCGCCGAGGTGGACGTCATCGTCACCAACCACAGCTTCATGGCGATCGATGCCTTCGAGGGGCGGTTCATGCTGCCCGAGCACGACCTGCTCGTCATCGACGAGGCGCACGAGCTGACCGACCGGGTCACCTCGACGATCACCGACGAGCTCGCCTCCTCCACCGTGTCGGCGGCGGCCAGACGGGCCGGCAAGAACGACGCCGCCGAGCGGCTGGCCGAGACCGCCGAGCTGCTCGAGGCCGCTCTCGCCGACACGCCCGAGGGCACGCTGGGCCAGCTGCCCGAGCGGCTGGTCACCGCGCTGCAGCTCGTCCGCGACGCCGCCCGCGCGACCCTGACCGAGCTGAAGCCGGAGAAGGGTGCCGAGCCGGACGGCGGCACCCAGGTCGCGCTCGCGGCGGTGCAGGACGTCTTCGACACCAGCGAGCGGGTGCTCGGCGAGGCCGAGCTCGACGTCGTGTGGATCAGCCACGACCAGCGGCGGGGGAGCGTGCTGCGGGTCGCACCGATGAGCGTGGCGATGATGGTGCGCGACAAGATCTTCGACGAGCGCACCGTGGTCCTCACCTCGGCCACCCTGGAGCTCGGGGGCACCTTCGACGCCGTCGCCGGGACCATCGGGCTGCGGGGAGTGGGCGCGCCGGCGTGGGAGGGGCTCGACGTCGGCTCCCCGTTCGACTACCCCCAGCAGGCGATCGCGTACGTCGCCCAGCACCTCCCGCCGCCGGGCCGGGACGGCGCGGGCACCGTCGTCTTCGACGAGATCGAGGCGCTCGTGCGCGCGGCCGGCGGGCGCACGCTGGGGCTCTTCAGCTCCCGGCGCGCGGCCGAGGCCGCGGCGGAGGAGATGCGGGGCCGGCTCGCGGACACCGACATCACGGTGCGCTGCCAGGGCGAGGACCAGCTGCCGACGCTGGTGCGCGAGTTCGCCGGTGAGGCGAGCACCTGCCTGTTCGGGACGCTCTCGCTGTGGCAGGGGGTCGACGTGCCCGGGTCGGCCTGCCAGCTCGTCATCGTCGACCGCATCCCGTTCCCCCGCCCCGACGACCCGCTGACCTCGGCGCGCACCGAGGCCATCGGTCGGATGGGCGGCAACGGCTTTATGGCGGTCTCCGCCACGCACGCGGCGCTGCGCCTGGCCCAGGGGGCCGGCCGGCTCATCCGGCGGGGCGACGACCGTGGGGTCGTCGCCTTCCTCGACTCGCGGATGATGACCGCGCGGTATGCCGGTTTCCTCCAGCGCTCGCTGCCGCCGTTCTGGCCCACCACCGACACCAAGCTGGTCCTGGGTGCGCTGCGGCGGCTCGACGAGACGGCGCCCGAGCCGGTCCCGGTGGCCGAGCCCGGCGCACGGGGCCTGGGTGGGGCGCCGCTGGTGGGGAGCAGTGCTGCGGTGCCGGTCGCACGCTCCCCGAGGACGGCCGTGACCGGTGGGCATGCGTGGAGCACCGAGCAGGACGAGGAGCTGCGCGACGGCGTGGACTCGGGCGTCGAGCTGCTCGAGCTCGCCGAGCACCTCGGGCTGGCCCCGGACCAGGTGGCCGCGCGCCTCAACCAGCTCGGGCTGGAGCTGGAGGGTGCGGACGCCGGCAGCCGCTGATCGGTCCTCCCGCCGAAGGATCGGAAGGACCCCCGTCACTGGTGGCCCTCCGGCGGGAAGACCGGGTCTGACGGGCGACGCGCCAGGACATAGGACGGGCGGTCCGGCGGGCGGACGTCGCCGAGGTCCTGCTCGTCGAGGCCGGTGGGTCGACGTGGGCACGGGCCACGCTCCCGCCCGTGGACTGAGGTGTCGGTGGGCCGTGCCAGGCTGTGACCCATGACGGCAGACGCCCAGGTCCCCGCCCTCGTGCTCGTGACGGGCCCCGAGGAGCTGCGGGCCGAGCGCGCGGTCGACTCGGTGCTCGCGACGGTCCGCGCGCAGGAGGCGGACGCGGAGGTGGTCCGGATCCACCCGGGGAGCTACCAGCCCGGCGAGCTCATGGTGCACGCGAGCCCCAGCCTGTTCGGCGGGTGGAGCGTCATCGTGGTGCACGACCTGGACGAGGCCGACGACGCCTGGTGCTGGACCTCGCAGGCTACCTGGACCAGCCCGCCGACGGCGTGACGCTCGTGGTGCTGCATAAGTCCGGCAACCGGGGCAAGCGGGTCCTCGACGCGCTCAAGAAGGGTGGCGCGCGGGTCATCGAGGCCCGGGCGGTCAAGACCGAGCGCGACAAGCACGACTTCGTCACCGAGGAGTTCCGGACGGCCCGGCGCAAGATCGCCCCCGACGCGGTGGGCGCGCTCGTGCTGGCCGTGGGCAAGGACCTGCGCGAGCTGGCCTCGGCCTGCGAGCAGCTCATCCGGGACGTGGACGGGCTCGTCGAGACTGAGGACGTCACCACCTACTACGGGGAGAAGGTCGAGACGACCGGCTTCCGGGTGGCCGAGGCGGCCCTGACCGGCGACGAGGCCGCCGCCATGGCGCTGCTCCGGCACGCGATGCTCGGTGGGCTCGACCCGGTGCCGATCGTGGCCGTGCTGGCCCTGCAGCTGCGCCAGGTGGGCAAGGTCGCGACCGCCGGCCGCGGCTCCTCGGCACAGCTGGCCC
The DNA here is from genome assembly GCF_001942435.1 of Serinicoccus sp. CNJ-927. Classification (NCBI taxonomy): domain Bacteria; kingdom Bacillati; phylum Actinomycetota; class Actinomycetes; order Micrococcales; family Ornithinimicrobiaceae; genus Serinicoccus; species Serinicoccus sp. CNJ-927. The sequence goes on from NZ_MKKF01000051.1 coordinate 115,695, forward strand.
GCGACCTCGGGATGGCGCCCTGGCAGGTGGACGCTGCTCGGCGCACCAGCCAGGGCTGGGACGGCGAGCGGCTGGGCGCGGCGATCCAGGCGGTCGCGCGGGCCGATGTCGACGTCAAGGGAGGGCTGCGGACCGAGGCCGCCGTGCGCAGCCCCGAGCACGCGGTCGAGCGGGCCGTGTTGACCGTGTGCCGGCTGCGCAACCGCTGAGGAGCCGACTTGGGCGTGGCGCCGGCCGCTGCTAGCCTTGACCGTTGCGTGCGCGCTCGGTCGTGCGCGTTCGTGGATCTCTCGTGGACCTCACGCGAGATCACCGCACCACCCCCGTGCGCCGGACATCGCCAGGCATCCCCACGCCAGTTCGCCGGAGCGCGGGTGTCGCCCTCACGACAGCAGACCAACGACTGACCAGGAAGTTCTCAGTGGCAAACATCAAGAGCCAGATCAAGCGCGTCAAGACCAACGCCGCGCGCACCGAGCGCAACCGCGCCTACAAGTCCGAGCTGCGCACCTTCGTCCGCCGCTTCCGCGAGGCCGCGGACCGTGGCGAGGCCGGCGCTGCCGAGCAGGCCCTCCAGGCCGCCTCGCGCAAGCTGGACAAGGCCGTCTCCAAGGGCGTCATCCACAAGAACCAGGCCGCCAACAAGAAGTCGGCCATGGCCAAGCGCTTCAACTCGCTCGGCGCCTGAGCGCGACCGTCAGCGAGACGCAGCGGGCGTCCACCCCGACCGGGTGGGCGCCCGCTGCGCTATCATGAGGCGCACCATGGCGACCCGCTGCGAGCTCCTCCTGACCGGGCCGCGCTGAGCAGACGGCATACCTGCGAGCGCGGCCAGCCCCTCCTGCGTGAGGGGCTTTCGTCTGCACCGAGCACGAGCGCCACCCCGCAGCGAGAACGAGACGAGAGACAGGCATGAGCGAGCGCATCCCGCAGCACCGCTACACCGCCGAGCTGGCCGGCCAGATTGAGCGCCGCTGGCAGGACCGCTGGGAGAGCGAGGACACCTTCGCCTCGGCCAACCCGGCCGGCCCCTGGGCCGACCCGGACGACCTTCGCCTGTCCGCCGGTCGTGAGCACCGCGTCGTCATGGACATGTTCCCCTACCCCTCCGGCTCCGGGATGCACGTCGGGCACCCCCTCGGCTACGTCGCCACCGACGTCTACGCCCGCTTCTTGCGCACCACCGGCACCAACGTCATGTACGCCATGGGTTTCGACGCCTTCGGTCTGCCCGCCGAGCACTACGCCGTGCAGACGGGTCAGCACCCGCGGGTGACGACCGAGGAGGCGATGGCGACCTACCGGCGGCAGATGCGGATGATCGGGCTCTCGCACGAGCCGCGCCGCACCTTCGCCACCATCGACCCGGACTACGTCCGCTGGACCCAGTGGATCTTCCAGCGGATCCACGACTCGTGGTACGACCCCGACGCGCCACCGCGGGAGGGGTCCGGCCAGTCGGGTCCCGGGCGGGCGAGGCCGATCGCCGAGCTGGTGGAGCAGCTCGCCTCCGGGGAGCGGCAGCTGCCCGGTGAGCGCCCCTGGGCGGAGCTGAGCGCGGCGGAGCAGGCCGAGGTCCTCGACAGCTACCGCTTGGCCTACGTCTCCTCGGCGCCGGTCAACTGGTGCCCCGGGCTGGGCACGGTGCTGGCCAACGAGGAGGTCATCGACGGCAAGTCCGAGCGTGGCGACTTCCCCGTCTTCCGGCGCAGCCTGTCGCAGTGGATGATGCGGATCACGGCGTATGCCGACCGCCTCACCGACGACCTGGACCGGCTGGACTGGCCGGAGAAGGTGCGGCTGATGCAGCGGCACTGGATCGGGCGCTCCACCGGCGCCGAAGTCGATTTCCCGGTGCCGACGATCGCTGGCGGCACCGGGCCGGTGACGGTCTTCACCACCCGCCCGGACACGCTCTTCGGCGCCACCTTCATGGTGCTCGCCCCGGAGCACCCGCTCGTGGAGCAGATCACGCCCGACACCTGGCCAGCCGGCACGCAGGGGGCCTGGACCGGCGGTGCCGCCACCCCGCGCGACGCGGTGACGGCATACCAGCGGCAGGCCTCGAGCAAGAGCGACGTGGAGCGGCAGACCGAGGGGAAGACCAAGACGGGTGTCTTCACCGGGGCGTTCGCGACCAATCCCGCGACCGGGCGACCGATCCCGGTCTTCGTCGCCGACTACGTGCTCATGGGCTACGGCACCGGCGCGGTCATGGGTGTGCCGGGGCAGGACCAGCGGGACTGGGACTTCGCGCGTGCCCTCGACCTGCCGATCGTCCGCACCGTCGAGCCGACGCAAGGCCACCCCGAGGACGAGGCCTTCACCGGCGAGGGGCCCGCGATCAACTCCGCCAACGGCGAGGTCAGCCTCGACGGGCTGGACGTCGCGCAGGCCAAGGAGCGCATGATCGCCTGGCTGGAGCGGGTCGGGAGCGGTCGTCCGACGGTGACCTACCGGCTGCGCGACTGGCTCTTCAGCCGGCAGCGCTACTGGGGCGAGCCGTTCCCCGTCGTCTGGGATGAGGACGGCGTCGCGCACGCCGTGCCCGACGACCAGCTGCCGGTCACGCTGCCGGACGTGCCCGACTACACGCCGCGCACCTTCGCGGCCGACGACGCCGACTCCGAGCCGGAGGCGCCGCTGGCGCGCGCCGGTGACTGGGTGCACACGACGATGGACCTCGGCGACGGACGAGGCCCGGTGCCGGTCCGACGCGAGACCAACACGATGCCCAACTGGGCCGGGTCGTGCTGGTACTACCTGCGCTACCTGGACCCGGCCAACACCGGGGCACCGGTCGACCCGGCGGTGGAGGAGTACTGGATCGGGCCGCGCGAGGAGACCGTCGCGGGAGCGCCCGCGGGCGCGGTGGACCCCGGCGGCGTCGACCTCTACGTCGGTGGTGTCGAGCACGCCGTCCTGCACCTGCTCTACGCCCGCTTCTGGCACAAGGTGCTCTTCGACCTGGGCTTCGTCAGCTCCGAGGAGCCGTTCCGCCGGCTCATCAACCAGGGGATGATCGAGGCCTACGTCTACCGCGACGAGCGGGGCTTCCCGGTGCCCGCGGCGGAGGTGGAGGAGCACCCCTCCGCCGACGGGGGAGCACCGGCATACACCTGGAACGGCGCGCCGGTCACCCAGGAGCAGGGCAAGATGGGCAAGTCCCTCAAGAACGTCGTGACCCCGGACGACATGGTGCAGCAGTACGGCGCGGACACCTTCCGCGTCTACGAGATGAGCATGGGGCCGCTGGAGCAGTACCGGCCCTGGGAGACCCGCGCGGTCGTCGGGAGCCAGCGGTTCCTGCAGCGGCTGTGGCGCAACGTCATCGACGAGGAGACCGGCGAGGTCACGGTCAGCGACGACGCCGACGCACTCACCCTTGAGGTGGAGAAGGCGCTGCACCGGACGATCGACGCCGTGGCGACCGACTACTCCGCGCTGCGCACCAACACCGCGATCGCGCGGATGATCGAGCTCAACAACCTGCTGACCAAGCTGGATCGCGTGCCCCGGGCGGTGGTCGAGCCGCTGGTGCAGATGGTCGCGCCGGTGGCGCCGCACCTGGCGGCCGAGCTGTGGGAGCGCCTCGGTCACGACGACCTGACCTACGCCGCCTTCCCCGAGGCCGACCCGGCCCTGCTCGTGGAGGACGCGGTCACCGCGGTGGTGCAGGTCAAGGGCAAGGTGCGCGACCGGCTGGAGGTCGCGGCCGACATCAGCGAGGCGGACCTGGAGCAGCTGGCGCTGGGCAGCGAGAAGGTGCAGCGCTTCCTCGACGGTATGCCGGTGCGCAAGGTGATCGTCCGGGCCCCGAGCCTGGTCAACATCGTGGTCTGAGCACGACCCCGAGCCTGGCCCGATGGACGTCGCCCTCCTCACCGACAGCGCGAGCTGTCTGCCGCCCGGTCCGCAGGACGGCGTGCCGCTGCACGTGCTGCCGCTGCACGTCATGGTGGAGGGGCGCCGCGGGGACTCGCGCGAGGTCACGCAGGCCGAGGTCGTCGACGTGCTGCGCGCCGGACGCGAGCGGGTCACGACCAGCCGGGTGTCGCCGGGGGAGTTCGTCACCGGCTACCGCGCGCTGGTGGCGGCCACCGGCTGCCGCCGGGTCGTGTCGGTGCACCTCTCGGGCCGGCTGAGCGGGACGGCCGAGGCCGCCGGGCTGGCGGCCCAGGAGCTGGCCGATGAGGTGGAGGTCCGGGTGGTCGACGCGCGCACCGTCGGGCTGCCGCTGGGCTGGGCCGCGCTGGACGCCGCGAGCCTGGCGTGCGAGGGAGGGAGCCTGGAGGAGGTGGAGCGCCTGGCCCTGGAGCGGGCCTCCGGGGCGCGGGCGTGGTTCTACGTCGACAGCCTGGAGCACCTGCGCCGGGGTGGCCGGCTGGGTCGGGCGCAGGCGGTCCTGGGCTCGGCCCTGGCGATCAAGCCGTTGCTGGGGGTGGACGACGGGGAGGTGGTGCTCGCCGAGCGCGTGCGCACCCGGGGCCGCGCCGTGGCCCGGCTCGGCGACCTCGCCGCGCAGGCGGCCGAGCGGGTGCGCGAGGACGGCGGGCGCCCGCGGCTCGGTGTGCACGAGCTGGGGGCCGAGGAGGCTGCGGGCGACCTCGCGGCCGCGCTGGGCCGGCGGGTCGGGGTCGAGCCGCAGATGGCACCGCTGGACCCCGGGGTGGGTGTGCACACCGGCCCGGGGACGCTGGGTGTGGTCGTGGCCCACGGCGGCTGAGCCGTCGTCCACACCCTGGGGCGCCCGACGCGTCCGTCCACAGATCTGACGCGCCCTCTCCCGGGCCGGGCCCGGGACTCCTAGCGTGCGGCGTATGGGGGACGACGACGCGCACACCGGGCGGCACCGGACGGGACGAGGGGTGGCGGTGCCGGACGCCGGCGACGTGGACGTCGGGCCATCGGCGCCGGGCCGGGTGTTGGTGGCGGACGGGATGACTCGCGCCACCCCCGGAGACGGGGCACGGGGCCGGGACCCAGACCCGGACCCAGAACCGCACCTGGAGGCGGACCCAGCCGCGCACGGCGTGCTCGTGGCGGTGCCCGGCGCGGGTCACATGGCCCAGATCGGGGTCGGCGCCCGCGCGGTCGGCGGGATGGTCCTGGTCGTGGTCCTGGTGCTCGGTGTCCTCGGCGGTCGCTGGTGGTGGGTCGAGCAGCGCGCGACAGCGGTGCCCGCCACGGCCGGGTGGGCCGAGGACGGCTCCGCCGGCGCCCAGGAGGGTCCCGGGCCGGACGCGGGCGGGGAGGCCGCTGTGCAGCCGACCGCGATGCCGCAGGGCGGGTCCTCGCCCGCCGGATCGACGCCGGCCGGTGCGGCACCGGGTGGCCAGGCGGCGACCGCTGCCGAGACCGCCCCGGGCCCGCTGCTGGTCCACGTCATCGGACAGGTGGCCGCCCCCGGTGTGGTCGAGCTCGAGGCAGGAGCCCGGGTGGTGGACGCGTCGACGCGGCGGGCGGGCTCACGAGTGAGGCCGATGCCGGGTCGGTCAACCTCGCCCGTGCCGTCGTCGACGGCGAGCAGGTGTGGGTGGGTGCTCCGGGGGAGGACCCGCCGCCGGGCTGGGTGGCGGGGGCGCCAGCGACCGGGCCGGGGCCCGACGGTGACCCGGGATCGCAGGGGGCAGGGTCGGCCTCCGCGCAGGCACCGACGGAGCTGCTCGACCTCAACACCGCGACCCAGGACGACCTCGAGGAGCTGCCGGACGTCGGCCCGGTGACCGCCGGCCGCATCCTGCAGTGGCGCGAGGAGCACGGCGCCTTCACCGCGGTCGCCGAGCTGCTGGAGGTGAGCGGCATCGGGGAGCGGACGCTGGAGCAGCTCGAGCCGCTCGTCACCGTCGCTGGATGAGCGCCCGTGACGCGCAGCAGGAGGCGGTGCACGACGTCCGGCTCCTGCTGCCGGCGCTCACCGCCTGGGCCGTCCTGGTGGCGGTGCTGGGCGGACCACGATGGGTCTCCTCCCTCGTCGCCTCGGTGGCCCTGGTCGCCTCGCTGGCCCTGGTCGTCCCGCGGTGGCCGAGCGGCCGCTCGCGCCGACACGTGGTCCGGGCGCGAGCAGGGGCTGAGCGTGGCACCTCTCACCACCGGCGAGGTGCCTCGGCACGGGGTTGGCGCCGCGTGCTGGCCCTCGGCGCCGCGGCGACCGCGCTCGTGGTGGGAGCGGCGAGCCTGCACCTGGCCGCCGCGCGGGCCGGGCCGGTGCCGGGCTGGGCGGGGGAGGGAGCGGTGACGACCGCTCAGGTGCTCGTCACCACCGAGCCCCGGCTCGTCTCCCGGGCCGACGAACGCGACCCGCTGGTCGTCCTCGAGGGACGGGTGGTGCGCGCCAGCGCCCGCGGCGAGACGACGCGACCGGCGACGCCGGTGGTCGTCATGGCGACGGCGGGACAGGGGTGGGCGGACGGGGCCGTGGCGTGGCGCAGCGTCGTCGAGGTGTCGGGCCGTTGGTCGCCGGCTCGACCCGGGGAACGCGCCGTCGCCGTGCTCGTGCCCCGCGGGCCGCCCACGGTCGTCCAGCGACCGCCGGCGCTGCTGCGGGGTGTCGACCACGTGCGCGCGAGCTTCCGCGAGGCGGTCGACCCGCTGCCGACCGACGCCCGGGCGCTGGTCCCGGGGCTCGTCGTCGGGGACACGTCGCTGACCCCGCCGGACCTCACCCAGGCGATGCGCGACACCGGCATGACCCACCTCAGCGCGGTCAGCGGCAGCAACGTCGCGATCGTCGTCGGCGGCGTGGCCTGGTGGTCGCCCGTGCGGGGGCGCCGCGTCGGTGGCGCCTGCCGCTGGTGCTGGCCGGGCTGGTCGGCTTCGTGCTGCTGTGCCGCCCCGAGCCCTCGGTGCTCCGGGCCGGGGTGATGGGCGGTGTGGCGCTGGTGGCCCTCGCCCACGGCCGGCGCCGGGCCAGCCTGCCGCTGCTCGGTGGTGCGGTCGTCGTGCTGCTGTGCGTCGACCCGTGGCTCGCGCGCTCCTTCGGCTTCGCCCTCTCGACCCTGGCCACCCTGGGTCTCGTGCTGTGGGCCCGGCCCTGGGGTCTCGTGCTGGCCGGACTGCTCCCGCGGTGGGCCGGCCTGCCGGCCCGGGCCGCGGCCGTACCCCTGGCCGCGCAGGTGATCTGCGCCCCGGTCATCGTGCTGCTGCAGGGCGAGATCACGACCGTGGCCGTGCTGGCGAACCTGCTGGCGGCACCGTTGGTGCCGCCCACCACGATCCTCGGTCTGCTCGCGGCGCTGCTGGCCCCGCTGTCCACCCCGGCTGCCTCGGTGCTGGCCTGGGCCGCGGCCGTGCCCGCGTGGGCGATCGGGCGGATCGCGCGGCTCTGCGCCCGCGCCCCGCTGGGCAGCATCGAGTGGTGGGACGGCGCCCTGGGAGCGTGGACGCTCGCCGTCCTCACCGTCGTCCTGCTGGCCACCGGCCCCCGCCTGCTCCGGCTCGGCCTGCGGCACCCCTGGAGTGGTGCCGCCGTCGTCTGCGCCCTGCTGGCCTCGGCCCTGCCGGTGCCCGGTCTGCGCGGTTGGCCCCCGCCGGGCTGGGTGGTCGCCGGGTGCGACGTCGGCCAGGGGGACGCCTTCGTCGTGCGCACCGCCCCCGGTCGCGCCCTGGTGGTGGACGTGGGCCCCGAGCCCGACGCCGTCGCGGCCTGCCTGCGCGACCTGGGTGTGCGGCAGGTCGACCTCCTGGTGCTCACCCACTTCCACACCGACCACGTCGCCGGCCTCCCCGGTGTGCTGCGCGAGGCGCGCGTGCGGGACGCGGTCGTGACCCCGGTGCGTGACCCCCCGCAGGTGGCCGAGGCGACGCTGACCGCACTGGCGGAGGAGGGCATACCCGTCCGTCCGGCCCGGGTCGGTGACCGATGGGAGGTCGGCGACGTGCGCGCGACCGTGCTCTGGCCGTCCGCGACGCCACCGGTGGCGGGCTCGGCGGCCAACAACGCCAGCGTCGTGCTGGACGTCGACGTCGGCGGGACCGCGGTGCTCCTCACCGGCGACCTGGAGCCGGAGAGCGCGCGGCAGCTGCGGGCTGCGACCCAGGGGCGCGACTACGACGTGCTCAAGGTCGCGCACCACGGGTCGGCGGCGCAGGACGAGCGGCTGGTCCTGGCGGCCGACCCGGAGATCGCCCTCGTCGGGGTGGGGGAGGACAACGACTTCGGGCACCCGGCGCCCGGCGTGCTGAGCCTGCTCTCGGACGCCGGGGCGGTGGTCCTGCGGACCGACCTGCACGGCGACGTCGCGGTCGTCCGTGACGCCCAGGGCCGGCTGGTGCCGCACGCGCGGGAGTGAGGTCCCGAGGGCGTCGTGGGCAGCGGGCTCAGGCGTGGGTGGTGACGTGCGCGCAGGGCGAGCCGCCCAGGTCGCGCGCGCTGTGGCACAGCGCGTCGAGGGTCGCCGCCACGGCGGGGACCCGCTGCAGGTCCGGGGTGGTGACGACCTGGACGGTCCGCCGCGACGGCGGGGACACCGGCCGGACGACGACGTCCGGGTGCGAGACGGTCGAGAGGATCAGCTGCGGCACGAGCGCGACCCCGAGCCCGGCCGCGACCAGGCCGAGGACGGCGACGTAGTCCTCGGTCTCGAAGGTGACGTCGGGGTCGAAGCCGGCCTCGTCGGCGAGGGTGAGCAGGTGGCCACGGCAGCGCGGGCAGCCCGCGATCCACCGGTCGGCCGACAGGTCGCCCAGGTCCACCTCGTCCTGCCCTGCCAGCGGGTGGTCACCGGGCAGGACGAGCATCACCGGGTCGTCCAGGACGTCCATGACGACCAGCCCGTCGAGGTCGTCCTCGCCGCGTCCGGCGTCGGTCCCCTCGTAGGCGAAGGCGACCGCGAGATCCACGGCACCCGCGCGGACCGCCGCCAGCGACTCCGGCGGCTCGGCCTCGCTGAACTGCACGGTGACGGCGGGGTGGCTGCGGCGCAGTTCGGCCAGGGCGCGCGGCACGAGGGTCGCCGAGGAGGAGGGGAAGGCCATGAGCCGCACCCGGCCGGCCTTGAGCCCGGCGATGGCGATGACCTCGGCCTCGGCCTCGTCGATGCGGTCCAGGATCTCGCCGGCACGGGTCGCGAGCAGCTGCCCGGCCTCGGTGAGCCGCACGGTCCGGCCGATGCGCTCCACCAGCGCGGTGCCGGCACGCTGTTCCAGGCGGCGGACCATCTGGGAGACCGCGGGCTGGGTGTAGCCGAGGGAGGCCGCGGCCGCCGTGAAGGATCCCTCGTCGGCGATGGCCCGCATCACGCGCAGCCCTGCGGCGTCGAACATACCCCGATTATAGGCGGCAGCAGGTCGTCACCTGCCCGACGCCGACACCCGCCGCGTCGTTCACGCCGGCGTCACCCGGTGCCGGTCTGCTGGAGGCGTGCTCCCCGCGTCAGCGCACCAGTCCCCGTTCCACGGACCTCCGCCCGCCGACCCGGTGCTCGCCCAGCTGGAGGCCGCCCGGGCCACGGCTCATCACGGGCCGTCGGCACGCCGACCGAGGCAGGGCAGCGCCCTGTGCCTGTCCGGGGGCGGCTTCCGCGCCGCCCTGTTCCACCTCGGTGCCGTGCGGCGCCTCGACGAGCTCGGCGTCCTGGGCTCCCTGCGCAGCCTCAGCGCGGTCTCCGGCGGGGCCGTGCTGGCCACCCTGCTGCTGCACCCTGACCTGGAGTGGCCCGACGCCGACGGCGGCTCCGGGCCCGGCGGCGGACGCGTCGGCGGGCTGGAGGAGCTCGTCGCAGCACCGCTGCTCGCCCTCACCCGCCGCAACCTGCGCACCCCGGCGCTGCTGTCGCGGGTCAGCCCCCGCGGCTGGGGTCGACCGGACCCGAGCGTGCAGGTGCTGGCTGACGAGCTCGAGCGCGCGGTCCCGTGGTGGGGCACCGACCTGCGCGAGCACCGCCGCCGAGGTGGCCCCGTGGTGCTCACCGGGGCGACCGAGATCGGCTACGGCGTCTCCTGGCTCTTCGCCGACCCCCGGTCGGCGGGACCGCGCGGCCGGATCGGCGACCACCGCCTCGGGCACGCCGCCCCGCCACCGGGGCTGCGGCTGGTCGACTCCGTGGCCGCCTCCTGCGCCTACCCGCCGTTCTTCGGCCCGCTGGAGCTGGACGGTGCCGACCTCGGGCTCACCGGCGGTGCGGCCGACCCGGACGAGCCGGAGGCGGTGCGTGAGGCGATCCGACGCCGCATCCAACTGGTGGACGGCGGGGTCTACGACAACCTCGCCCTGGAGCCGGTGTGGTCCGACCACGCGACGGTGCTGGTCAGCGATGGTGGAGCGGTCTTCGGAGGGCGACCGGCAGGGTCGGTGCTCAGCCGTCTCGGGCGGCTGCTGTCCATCGCCTCCAGCGGCGGGCAGACCGCGAGGCTGCGATGGTTGCGGGCAGGCTTCGCCGCCGGCACGCTCGCGGGGGCGACGTGGTCGCTGGACTCGCCCGCCGACCTGCGGCGCGGGTCCGGTCCCGGCTCGCCGGGACCGCTGCTCGACGGGTATGACCCCGAGGTCGTCGGGGCGATCCACCGGGTGCGGACCGACCTGGACGCCTTCAGCCCCGAGGAGCAGATGGTCCTGTGCCGGTACGGCTACCTCGTGGCGGACGCCTCGATCCGGCGGCACAGCCCGCAGGTGGTGCGCCGCGACGCGGCGCTGCTGCCGCCCCACCCGCAGGTCGCCGCGGGCGCCGACGCCCTGTCCGCGCTGCGCGACTCGGGTCGGATCACCGCGCTCGGGCGGCGCTGAGCGACGGGGTGTGCCGCACAGCGGGCGCACAGCAACCACCTAGACGCCGCACGGGGTGGCAGGATGAACTACCACCATGACGCCAGCCGCAGCCCCCGCCCTCACCCGCCTCGACGGGACCCCCGTGCGCGTCCTCGTCGTCGACGACGAGGCGCACCTGACCGAGCTGCTGTCGATGGCGCTGCGCTACGAGGCTGGGAGGTGCGCGCCGCGGGCACCGGGATGGACGCGGTGCGGGTGGCGCGCGAGTTCTCCCCGGACGCCGTGGTGCTGGACATGATGCTGCCCGACTTCGACGGCCTCGAGGTGCTGCGCCGGATGCGGGCCGGTGAGCCGGACGTCCCGGTGCTCTTCCTCACCGCCAAGGATGCGGTGGAGGACCGGGTCGCCGGTCTGACGGCGGGCGGTGACGACTACGTCACCAAGCCGTTCAGCCTCGAGGAGGTCGTCGCCCGGGTGCGAGCCCTCATGCGGCGCACCGCCGTGGTCGCCCAGGAGTCCGGCTCGGTGCTCGTCGTCGGTGACCTGACGCTGGACGAGGACAGCCACGAGGTGGCGCGCGCCGGGACCGAGATCACGCTCACCGCCACGGAGTTCGAGCTGCTGCGCTTCCTCATGCGCAACCCGCGTCGCGTGCTGTCCAAGGCGCAGATCCTGGACCGGGTGTGGGACTACGACTTCGGGGGCCAGGCCAACATCGTCGAGCTCTACATCTCCTACCTGCGCAAGAAGATCGACCTCGACCGCGAGCCCATGATCCACACGATGCGTGGGGCCGGCTACGTCCTCAAGCCAGCCGCAGGATCCTGAGCGTGGCCCGTCGGCCCAGGTCGCTGCGCGTCAAGATCGTCACCTCCGTGGTGGCGATCTTCGCGTGCGTGCTCCTCGTCTCCGGGGTCGCCACCGTCCTCGCGCTGCGGCACACCCTCGTCGGGCAGCTCGACGAGGACCTGCGCCTGTCCAGCGAGCGGGTGGGGGACGAGGTCGGGGGCGGCTTCGACCAGCCGCCGCCGGCCGGACCGGGGGAGGACCTCGACGAGCGCGGTCCCGGCCGCCCGCCAGGAGGCGGCGACCGCTCGCTCGCCGTCGTGCTGCGCGACGGCGAGGCGGTGGTGAACTCCGTGGTGACGACGGACAACCGGCTGGGCTCGCTGGACGACGCCCAGCTGGCCGTGCTGGAGCAGGCGGCGCAGGACGCCGCCGGGTCGCCCACGGGGTCCGAGCCGTTCTCCGTGGACCTCGGCGCCGGGGTGGGGGACTATCGAGTGGTGGTGGAGGACGGTGCCCAGGGCGACACGCTGCTGACCGGGCTGCCCCTGGCGGGGGTCACGGACACGACGCGCCGGGCCGTGCTCATCCTGCTGCCGGCGGCGCTGCTGTCGCTCCTCGCGGCGGGTGCGGGCTCGGCGTGGCTGGTGCGGCGGGACCTGGCACCCCTGGACCGGGTCGCGGCGACCGCGCGGCGGGTCTCCCAGCAACGGCTGGAGCGGGGCGAGGTGGCGGTCGAGGACCGGGTGCCGGCGTCGGCCACGGAGGCGGGGACCGAGGTGGGGCAGGTCGGGCAGGCGCTCAACGAGCTCCTGGACACCATGGAGTCCGCGCTGTCGGTGCGTCATGCCAGCGAGCAGCGGGTGCGCCAGTTCGTCGCGGACGCCTCGCACGAGCTGCGGACGCCGCTCGCCTCGATCCGCGGGTATGCCGAGCTCTCCCGCCGGGAGAGCCAGCCGGTGCCCCCGGGAGTCCGGCACGCCCTGGACCGGGTGGAGGCCGAGTCGCTGCGCATGCAGGGCCTGGTCGAGGACCTGCTGCTGCTGGCGCGGCTCGACGCGGGTCGGCCGCTGGAGCGGGAGCCGGTCGACCTCACCCTCGTCTGCCTGGACACCGTCAGCGACGCCCGCGCCGCCGGGCAGGACCACACCTGGGTGCTCGACCTGCCCGAGGACCCGGTGGAGCTCGTCGGTGACGAGGCGCGGCTGCGGCAGGTGCTGGTCAACCTGCTCGCGAACGCCCGCACCCACACCCCGCCCGGGACGACCGTGACGACCGGGCTCCGGGCCACCGCCGACGCGGTCGAGGTGGTCGTCGATGACGACGGACCAGGCATACCCGAGCGGCTGCAGGAGACCGTCTTCGAGCGCTTCGCCCGCGGCGAGGACTCCCGCTCCCGGGCCGCCGGGAGCACGGGGCTCGGGCTCTCGATCGTCGCCGCGGTGGCCCGGGCGCACGACGGCCACGTCAGGGTGGAGTCCCGACCGGGCCAGACCCGCTTCGTGCTGACGCTGCCGCGCGAGGGGGCCCGGTGAGCGCGGTCGGGCCGCTCGACAGCGCGCTCACGGTGCCCGCGCAGACGTCGGTGGAGCCGGGGAGGTATGCCCGGCTCCGGGAGCTGGTGAGGGCCGGTGGGGTGGTGGCGCTCACCGGGGCGGGGATGTCGACGGCGAGCGGCATCCCGGACTACCGCGGACCGGACGGCACCCGTCGGGTGCAACCGATGCAGCACGGGGAGTTCGTCGGGTCGGCAGAGGCGCGACGGCGTTACTGGGCCCGGGCTTATGTCGGCTGGACCCGCTTCGCGGCCGCACGGCCCAACGCCGCGCACCGCGCGGTCGCCGACCTGGAGCGGCTGGGCCTGGTCCGTCACGTCATCACGCAGAACGTCGACGGGCTGCACCAGCGGGCCGGCAGCCGACGGGTCCTGGAGCTGCACGGCACCCTCTCCCGGGTGGTGTGCCTGGACTGCGGCGAGGTGACGACCCGCGCGCAGGTGCAGGACTGGCTCGCCGAGGCCAACCCCGGGTTCCTGGCCGTGGTCGATGCCACCTCTCCGGTGCGCCCGGACGGCGACGTCGCGCTGCCCGAGGCCCAGGTGGAACGCTTCCGCACGCCCCGGTGCCTGGTCTGCGGGCAGGACCGGCTCAAGCCCGACGTCGTCTTCTTCGGCGGCTCGGTGGACAAGGAGGTCGTGGCGCGGGCCTACACCTTCGTCGAGCAGGCCCGCACCCTGCTCGTGCTCGGCTCCTCGCTGCAGGTGATGAGCGGCTACCGGTTCGTCCGACGGGCGGCGCGCGAGGGCATACCCGTCGCCGTGGTCACCCGGGGCGGCACGCGGGGCGACGCCGAGACGACGGTGGGGGTCGATGCCCTGGTCGGTGACGTGCTGCCGGCACTGGTCGCCGACCTCGGTGGTTAGGCTGGGCGAGGACGGTCCGGACGGGCCGCCGGCGAGGAGGTCGCTGTGGTCACCTACGAGCAGCTGGGTGAGATGTACGACGCCGAGGTCGTCGACCAGGACGGGCACAAGGTCGGCGGGATGTGCCAGGTCTACCTCGACAACGGCACGGGGAGCCCGGCGTGGGTGTCGGTCCGGACCGGGTGGTTCGGCGGGCGCAAGGTCTTCTGCCCGGTGTCCAACGCCACGGTCCAGGGCGGCCGCATCCAGGTGCCCTACCCCCTCGCGATGATCAAGGACGCACCGGACATCCCGTGCGACGGGCACCTGACCGAGGACGAGGAGGAGCAGCTCTACGACTACTACTCCGTGGACGAGGGGCCGGCCCCCTCGGGCTGAGCGTAGGAGTTGCGGCGTCGGCCCCCGGAGAGGATGGAGGGGCCGGGGACCGACGCCGCGGTCGGGGTCGGGTGCAGTGGCACCCGGGGTCGCGTCGGGGAGGTGGCCTCAGACCCGACGCAGGACCGCGGTGACCTTGCCGAGGATCACGGCGTGGTCGCCGTCGATGGGCTCGTAGGAAGGGTTGTGGGGGATGAGCCAGGTCTTGCCGTCCCGGTGGCGGTAGGTCTTGACGGTGGCCTCGTTGTCGAGCATCGCGGCGACGATCTCCCCGTTGACCGCCGTGGGCTGGCGGCGCACGACGACCCAGTCGCCGTCGCAGATCGCGGCGTCGATCATGGAGTCGCCCACGACCTTGAGCAGGAACAGCTCCCCGTCGCCCACGATCTGCCGAGGGAGCGGGAAGACGTCCTCGACGGCCTCCTCGGCGAGGATCGGGCCGCCCGCCGCGATGCGGCCGACCATGGGGACGTAGGACGGCTGGGGGCGGGCGTCACCGATGCCGGTCTCGTCATGGACCTCGGTGGGTGTCGCGCCGGCCTCGGCGTCGCGGCGCCGGTATCCCGAGCCCTCGCTGCCCGGGTGCACGACCTCGATCGCCCGCGGGCGGTGCGGGTCGCGGCGCAGGTAGCCCTTGCGCTCGAGCGTCTTGAGCTGGTGGGCCACCGAGCTGGGTGAGGTGAGGCCGACGGCGTCACCGATCTCCCGCAGGCTCGGCGGGTAACCCCGGTGGTCGACCGAGTCGCGGATGACGTCGAGGACGCGCCGCTGACGGTTGGTCAGCGCGGCGCCACCGTCGCGATCCGGCATCTCGTGAATTACGGCCATGATCTCCATCCCCTCGTGCGGGCCCCACCCTCGTCGCGCCGCGGCTGCTGTGGTGCTGTGCCCCGGCGTCTCGGCATCATGCCTGGTCAGAGGGTATGTCAGTGGTGGGTGCTTGAGTTCCTGACATGAGCACAGGCTACGCCCGGCGCCAGGTCAAGGCAAACACCTGTTCGGGTGGCGTGTCGACAGCGTCGGACGCATGTGCTATCAATGACACAGACGTGCGATCGGACACGTGTCCGACCCGCACCGCCACGAGGAAGGTGAAGAGCATGAGCACCGCCATCGCGCACGACATCCTGAGCCCGCTGCCGGTCCCGCGTCCGCGTGGGGCGGCCCGAGGTCACCTGCGGCTGGTGCCGACGCCGTCGGCCCGCGGCCGCTCCGGCGACGGGTCGCAGTTCCGGAGTGCACGGGCACGGCGTGTGGCGCCGGCCCGACACCTGCGGCTGACGCGGCGGGGGCGGCTGGCGCTGACCACGACGACGAGCCTCGTGGTCGCGCTCGTGGCATGGTCCATGCTCGGGCTGCTCGGACCGGCCGGCGCCAGCTCCTCGATCGTGGTGGAGCAGGGCAGCACCCTGTCCGAGATCGCGGCGCAGGAGTTGCCGGAGGTGCCGCTGAGCCAGGCGATCACCAGCATCCAGCGGGCCAACAGTCTGAGCACCACGTCTGTGGCGGCGGGTCAGGAGCTCGTCATCCCCGGACGCTGACCGGAGGGGAGACCGGCGCGAGCTGTGGTGAGCCTGCGGCTCAGTCGGTCTGCGGGCCGGCCTCGTGCACGGCGTCCCAGACGATGCCGAGCTGGTCGGTCGGCATGAAGTAGCCCGACAGGTGCGGGTCGAACATCAGGCCCGCGATGCCGGCGTCCTGGTAGGCCCGCGCGGTGTCCACGAGCTCCTGCGGAGGCAGGGCGATCGCTCGGAGGTCCTCTTCCGGCGCGACCATCTCGTTCTGCACGGCGAAGTGCCGGGCGCGCTCGGCGCTGGTGAAGGTCAGCAGCATCATCTGGCCATCGATCTGCGCGGCGGCGGGGGACTCGGACCCGGCGTCGCCGACGGCCACGAACCACCAGTGCGGCAGGTCCATGGTGGCGCGCCAGAGGCGGGTCATGCCCCCGTGGTCCTCCGGCCCGGTGACCCGGGCGGCGAGCACGTCGGTCTCCGTCTCCTCGGGCTCGGACAGCTGGCCGAGGCGGGTGGTGCCTGGGGTCGACCCGCCATTGGTCGCCTGCGGGTCGTCCTGCCGAGGTGCCGGATCGGCACCGCCACGGTCCGCTCGGTTCTCCACCGGTCGCTCACCCTCGTAGACGGACTCCGGCCGACGCTCGTCGTCCTGGAAGGGGAGGTCGGTGGGCTCACTCATGTCCAGTAGTCGACCACACCCCGGGCTGCAGGGCCAATCCCGCGACGGCGCCGACGGCCCGGGACTGCCATGATGGACCGGTGACGGACAGCATCTCGGGACCCAAGGTGGCCATCGTCGGAGCGGGCTCGGTCGGTTCGACCCTCGCCTACGCGCTCCTCCTGAGGGGGGTCGCCCGGCACGTCGTCCTGCACGACATCGACGCGGAGAAGGTCCGGGCGGAGACGCTCGACCTGCGACAGGGCCTGCAGTTCATGCCGGCGGCGCACGTCGACGGGTCAGAGGACGTCTCGGTGTGCGCCGGCGCCGACGTCGTGGCCGTGACCGCCGGCGCCAAGCAGCAGCCCGGCCAGAGCCGGCTCGACCTGGCCGCCTCCACGACCCGGCTCATGGTCGATCTCATGCCGCGCCTGGTGGAGGCGGCACCGGATGCGACCTTCGTCATGGTGACCAACCCCGTGGACGTCATCACCTACGTCGCGCAGAAGGTCACCGACCTGCCCCCGGCCCGGCTGTTCGGCTCCGGCACCGTCCTCGACTCCGCCCGGCTGCGGGGGCTGGTGGCTCAGGCCTGCGACGTGGCGGTGCAGAGCGTGCATGCCTACATCGTCGGCGAGCACGGGGACTCCGAGGTCCCGCTGTGGAGCAGCGCGACGGTCGGCGCCGTGCCGATCACCGAGCTCACCACCGCCGAGCAGCGGGAGCAGATGGCCCACGACGTGGTGCACGCCGCGTACGAGATCATCGCCGGCAAGGGGGCGACCAACTACGCCATCGGCGCCTCGGCCAGCCGGATCATCGGGTCCGTGCTGCGGGACGAGCGGCAGGTGCTGCCGGTCTCCACCCTGCTCTCCGGGACGCTGGGGCTGGAGGACGTCTGCCTGTCGATCCCGACCGTCGTGGGCGCCGGGGGCGCCGGGCGCCCGCTGGCGCCCACCCTCTCCGGGGAGGAGCAGGCCGGGCTGGAGGCCGGAGCCGAGTCACTCCGTCGTGCGGCCCGGAGCCTCGGGTTCTGAGCCCACGCGGACGCGGGGGACCGGCCCGGTGGAGTCCCACTCCTCCTCCGGCCAGCTGTGCGGGACCACGCCGGTGGGCCGGCCCGGCATACCCTTGCTGCGGTCGGTCGGGATGCTGGCGGTGGACACCGCCTCCGAGGTGGGGGCGCCGTCACGTCGCAACCCGTGGCCGTCCAGGGGGACGGTGACCTCCTCGTCGGCCACCTGCACCTGCTCGCCGCGGACCTCGAGGGTGACGGGGTCGCCCACCTCGACGATGAGCCTGACCTGCTCCTGCTCGACGGTGACGCGCAGGCGGGAGCCGTGCCACCGCATACGCCACGTGAGCCCGGGCCACGAGGCCGGAAGTCGCGGGTCGAGCGACAGGACGCCACCGTGGTCGCGCATGCCCCCGAAGCCGGCGGCCAGCGCGCTCCACACGCCGCCCGTCGAGGCGACGTGGACCCCGTCGCTCGCGTTGCCGTGGCGGTCGTCCAGGTCGACGAAGAGGGCGGCGTAGAAGTAGCGCAGCGCGAGGTCGTGGTAGCCCACCTCGGCCGCGACGATCGACTGCACGACCGCGGAGAGGGTGGAGTCGCCCGTGGTGATGGGGTCGTAGTAGGCGAAGTCGGTGAGCTTCTCCTCCGCGGTGAACGCGTCGCCGGCGAGGTAGAGGGCGAGGACGACGTCCGCCTGCTTGAGCACCTGGTAGCGGTAGATGACCAGCGGGTGGTAGTTGAGGAGCAGCGGCCGCTTGTCCGCGGGGGTCGCGTCGAGGTCCCAGACCTCGCGCTCGAGGAAGTGGCTGTCCTGCGGGTGGACGCCGGTCTCCTCGTCGAACGGGATGTGCATGCCGTCGGCCGCCCGTTGCCACGACTCGACCTCGTGGTCGCCCAGGTCGAGGCGCGCCACGGCGCGGGCGAACTGGCACGGGTCGGCGACCTGGAGCCGGCGCACCGCCTCCACCGCGGCCCGCAGGTTGAGCTGGGCCATGACGTTGGTGAAGAGGTTGTCGTTGACGATCGTCGTGTACTCGTCCGGACCGGTGACCGCGTGGATGTGGAACTGCCGGTTGCCGTTGGTCTGCCAGAAGCCCAGGTCGGCCCAGAGGCGGGCCGTCTCGACGAGCATGTCGACGCCCTGGTCGAGCAGGAACTGGTCGTCGCCCGTGGCCCGGGAGTACTTCATCAGGGCGTAGGCCACGTCGGCGTTGATGTGGTACTGCGCCGTGCCCGCGGCGAAGTAGGCCGAGGCTTCCTCGCCGTTGATGGTGCGCCAGGGGAACAGGGCGCCGTACTGCGCCATCTCGGCGGCCCTGCGGCGCGCCGCCTCGAGCATCCCGTGCCGGAACCGCAGCGCGTTGCGGGCGGCCTGCGGGTGGGTGTAGACGAGGAAGGGCAGGACGTAGCACTCGGTGTCCCAGAAGTAGTGGCCGCCGTAGCCGGAGCCGGTGAGCCCCTTGGCCGCGATGCCGTGCGAGCCGGCCCGGAGCGAGGCCTGCCCGAGCTGGTAGAGGTTCCACCGGACGGCCTGCTGCAGCTCGGGCTGCTCCGGCAGCTCGACGTCCGACTCCTCCCAGAAACGTGCCCAGACCCCGGCCTGCTCCCGCTGCAGCGCCGGCACCCCACGCTGGGTGGCGCGGTCCAGCGTGCGCGAGCACCGGTCGGCGAGCTCGCGGGGCGGGACGCCGCGGGAGGTATGCACCGCGACGAGCTTCTCCAGCCGCACCGGGCGGCCCTCGGCAGCCTCGACCCGGATGACGTGCTTGGCCAGGTCGCCGGTGACCGAGGTCTGCTCGGTCCAGGTGTTGTCGGTCTCGACGAAGTGGTGCGCCATCGTCGCCAGGGTCATGCCGGAGTTGTGACAGCGGTAGCCGAGCAGCAGCCGGGCCCCGCTGGTGTCGGCGAGCACCGGGTCGAGCACCCGGTGCTCGAAGGACTCGGCCTGGCGCGGGTCGACGCCCTCGCCCATGGCGGCGCTGGTGACGTGGTACTCGTCCGAGCCGTCCTGGCGGTTGAGGATCTGGCTGGAGATGTCGAGGGCGGCGTGGCCGTCGAGCATCTCGACCTCGAAGGTCATGACGGCCAGGTGCCGCTCGACCACGCTCGCCATCCGGGAGGAGGTGATCTTGACCCGCTTGCCGGCGCTGGTGCGCCACACGACCGAGCGGCGCAGCAGCCCGGCCCGGAAGTCGAGGGTCCGCTCGTAGTGCTCCAGGTCCGCGGTCGAGACGAGCAGCGGCTCGTCGTCGACGTAGAGCTTGATGGTCTTCGGGTCCGGGACGTTGACGATGGTCTGCCCGACGCGGGCGAGCCCGAAGGCCTCCTCGGCGTGCCGGATCGGCCAGGTCTCGTGGAAGCCGTTGACGAAGGTGCCGTGGGCGTAGGTGTCGCGACCCTCCTCGACGTTGCCGCGGAGCCCGAGGTAGCCGTTGGAGACGGCGAAGAGCGTCTCGGTCACGCCGAGGTCCGAGCCCTCGTAGGCGGTCTCGGCCAGCTCCCACGGTCGGGCGGGGAAGCGGGTCCGGTCGAGCGGGTCGACCGGGGCCGGGGGGCGGTGGTGGGACATGGCAGCCATCGGCAGGGGGTCCTCTCGGCGGGGGAGCGAGCGGTCAGATCAAGTCGGCGAGGTCGGGCACGACCTCGTCGGCGCCGGCCTCCAGCAGCGTGGCGTGGCCGGCGCCGCGATCAACCCCCACGACGCGGTGAAACCCGCCGGCCGCGCCCGCCCGCACGCCGGAGACGGCGTCCTCGACCACGACGCACCCGGCCGGCTCGTGACCGAGCTGGCGGGCGGCATACCAGAACGTGTCGGGCGCGGGCTTGCCCGGCAGCTGCTCGCGCGCGGCCACCGACCCGTCGACGACGACCGGGAAGCGGTCGGCGATGCCCGCGGTGGCGAGGACGGACGGGGCGTTCTTGGAGGAGGAGACGACGGCCATCGCGATCTCCCGGCGGGCCAGCTCGTCGAGGAGCTGCAGCGAGCCGGGGTAGGGCGCGATCCCCTCCTCGGTCAGCACCTCGTTGAAGATCTCGTTCTTGCGGTTGCCGAGCCCGCACACGGTCATGAGCTCCGGCGGGTCGCTCGGCTCACCCTGGGGCAGGTCGATGCCCCGGGCGTCGAGGAAGTCCTGGACCCCCTCGTAGCGCGGCTTGCCGTCGATGTAGGCGAAGTAGTCCTGGTCGGTGTAGGGCTCCTGCGGGACGGGCTGGCGCTCCAGGAGCCGGGTGAACATCACCTCCCACGCGCGCATGTGCACGTCGGCCGTCGGCGTCAGCACGCCGTCCAGGTCGAAGAGGACTGCGGTCACGGGGTCCCAGTTCACGGCAGACACCCTAGTGCGGTGGTGTGTCGCAGGTGAGGATTACGGTCGAGGTATGCCGGAGACGACGGAGCAGACGACGACGCTGGAGCAGGCCGCGGGGGCGGCGCTGCGGCGGCTGGTGGGGCGGGAGGACGCGGACTTCCGGGACGGGCAGCTGGAGGCCGTGCGCGCGCTGGTGCAGGAACGGGCGCGGGTGCTGGTGGTGCAACGGACCGGGTGGGGCAAGTCGGCGGTCTACTTCGTCGCCACCGCGCTGCGGCGGCAGCAGGGTGCCGGGCCGACGGTCATCGTGTCGCCGCTGCTGGCGCTCATGCGCGACCAGATCGCGGCCGCCGCGCGGGCGGGGGTGCGGGCCGTGACGATGAACTCGGCCAACGCCACCGAGTGGGACGACGTGCGGGCCGCGCTCGCCGCGGACGAGGTCGACGTGCTGCTCGTGAGCCCGGAGCGGCTCAACAACCCGCGCTTCCGGGACGAGCAGCTGCCCGACCTGGCGGCGCGGTGCGGGCTGCTGGTCGTGGACGAGGCGCACTGCATCAGCGACTGGGGGCACGACTTCCGCCCGGACTACCGGCGGATCCGGACCCTGCTCGACGCGCTGCCGGAGGGGACGCCGGTGCTGGCGACGACGGCGACGGCCAACGAGCGGGTGGTCGAGGACGTCGTCGAGCAGCTGGGGGCCGGAGGAGCCACGGTGCAGACGATCCGGGGGCCGCTCGCCCGGGCCTCGCTGCGGCTCGGCGTGCTGCCCCGGCTGACCCCGGACCAGCGGCTCGGCTGGCTGCTCGCGCACCTCGGCACGCTGCCCGGCAGCGGGATCATCTACTGCCTGACGGTGTCGGCCGCCGAGGACGTCGCGGAGGCGCTGCGCGCTGCGGGGCAGGAGGTCGCGGCCTACACCGGGCGGACCGACACCGAGGACCGTGAGCGGCTGGAGGCGGCCCTGCGGGACAACCAGGTGAAGGCGCTGGTGGCGACGAGCGCGCTCGGGATGGGCTTCGACAAGCCCGACCTGGGCTTCGTCGTGCACCTCGGGGCGCCGAGCTCGCCGGTGGCCTACTACCAGCAGGTGGGGCGCGCCGGTCGCGCGACGGAGCGGGCCGACGTGCTGCTGCTCCCGGGGTCGGAGGACCGCGACATCTGGAACTACTTCGCCACGGTCTCCATGCCGCGGCAGGACCAGGCGGACGCGGTGCTGGCGGCGCTCGCGGAGAGCGACCGGCCGCTGTCCACCCCGGCGCTGGAGACGATCGTCGACGTGCGGCGCACCCGGCTGGAGCTGCTGCTCAAGGTGCTCGACGTCGACGGCGCGGTCGAGAAGGTGCGCGGCGGGTGGACCGCGACGGGCCGGCCGTGGGTCTACGACGAGGAGCGCTACACGCGGGTCGCCGACGCGCGGGTGCGGGAGGCCGAGCTCATGGTGGCCTACCAGCAGACCGAGGGCTGCCGGATGGCCTTCCTGCAGGAGTGCCTGGACGACGCGACGGCGGAGCCGTGCGGGCGGTGCGACCGCTGCGCGGGGGCGTGGTTCCCCAGCGAGATCCCGCAGGAGGCGATCGGGTCGGCGCGCGAGCGGCTCGGCGCGGTCGGCGTGCCGGTCGAGCCGCGGGCGCAGTGGCCGACCGGTATGCCCCGTCTCGGCGTCGAGGTGAAGGGCAAGATCCCGCCGGAGGACCAGGCCGCGGAGGGCCGGGCGCTGGCCCGGCTGTCCGACCTGGGCTGGGGGCAGCGGCTGCGCGAGGTCCTGGAGTCCGGCGACCCGGTGCCCGGGCAGGTCACCCGGGCGGTGGTGCAGGTGCTCGCCGGGTGGGGCTGGTCGGAGCGCCCGGTGGGGGTGGTCGCGATGCCCTCGCGGAGTCGGCCCGCGGTGGTCGGCTCGCTCGCGGAGCAGATCAGCCAGATCGGACGACTGCCGCTGCTGGGGACCCTCGAGCTGGCGCACGGCGGGCCCGTGGGGGAGGCGGGTGGCAACAGCGCCTTCCGGCTGGCCAACGTCTGGGACCGTGTGGTCGTGGGAGCGGAGCTCGCCGAGAGGGTGCGGCAGGCGCGAGGGCCGGTGCTGCTCGTCGACGACATTGTCGACTCCCGGTGGACGATGACGGTCGCGGCACGGGCGCTGCGGCAGGCGGGCGCCGAGGCAGTCCTGCCGCTCGCGCTGGCGATCGACGGCTAAGAGAGGAAGAACGGGAAGACGCTGCGGTCGTGCGCGTGGACGATGGCGAGGAAGACCACCGCGTCGAAGAGCAGGTGGATCAGCACCACGTAGGTGAGCGACTTGGTGCGGGTGAAGATGTAGCCCTGCAGCAGCGCGAACGGGATGGTGAGGAGCGGTCCCCAGGAGCGGTAGCCGAGCTCCCACAGGAACGACACGAAGATCGTGGCCTGCAGGACGTTGGCGGTCCACAGCGGGAAGTGACGCCGGAGCAGGGCGAAGCAGATGCAGATGAAGAACAGCTCGTCCCACAGGCCCACGGCGTTGACGCCGACGAAGAACCGGCCGAACTCGCTGGCGGTCTGGATGGGCGGCCAGTTCTGGTAGCTGCCGGAGTGGATGAAGTAGGCCGGCAGGATGAGGTAGCCGAGCACGGGGACGGCCACGACGTAGCCCCACTGCAGCCGGGTCCAGCGGCGACCGGTGATCCACGGGAAGGTGATGGCGCTGCGGCGGTAGACGAAGCGGTCGACGAGCACCGGGGCGAGGACCGCGGCGGTGAGGACAGCGCCGAGCAGGAAGAACATGTCCCAGCTGATGTCGGCCTCGACCGACGTGGTGGACACGATGCCGATGCCCAGTGCGATGAGGAGCAGGTCGCGGAAGAGCTCGCGGTGCAGAAGGAAGGCGGCGACCAGGCTGGCGACGAGGAGGGCATACCCGGGTAGCGGCAGGTGCACGCCGAAGAGGAGGAAGGCTGACACCGAGACCCCCGCGGCGGGCAGCAGCGTGCGCAGGGTCGTCGTGGGCTCGGCTGCGGGGAGGGTGTCGGCGGGGGGCACGGCACCATTGTGCGGGGTGGCTCAGCCCCACTCCTCGTCGCGGCCGACCGTCACCGCCAGGTCGATCTCGTTGCCTTCCGGGTCGGCGAGCGTCCACCAGAACGGCGCGGCGTCGCGGACCACGGTGCCGCCGGCGGCGACCGCCGCCTCGACCCGCGCCGCCGCCACGTCGTGCGGCAGGAAGACGTCGATGTGGTGCCGGTTGCGCTGCGCGCGCCGCTGCTCGTCCAGCTCGTCGATTGGCTGGAAGAACAGGACGGGGCCCAGGCCCCGCGGGTCGACGATGTCGGTGACGTCGGGCCTGGGGTCGGGGTCGTAGCCGAGGGCCGCCTGCCAGAAGGCTCGGACGCCCGGTATGTCCGCGGCGTCCAGGCCGACCTGGACGAACCGGGCGAGGTCGGGGTCAGCGGTGAGTTCGAGGGAGCGGGCCAGGCGCTGCACCTGGGCGGCGAGGGCGGGGTAGCCGTCGTCCATCTCCCAGCCGTCCTTGGCGGTGTGCAGGGTCACCACGGCGCGGCCATCCGCGGCACCGCCCCGGTCGTCCTGGCCGTGCTGGGTGTCGGCCCGTCGGGTGGGCAGCGGGCGGACGTCGATGCCCAGCGGGAGCCCTGCTGCATCGGCGAGGTCGGCCACCCCGGTCGCGAGATCCAGCAGCTGGCCGTGGGACGGGACCGGGTAGGCCGCGACGGCGGCGAAGACGAGCCGCCAGTCCTCGGTGCCGGTCTCCGTCCAGAGGTCCTCGCCCTCGGGGAGCGGGAGGACATCCACCTCGTTGCCCTCCGGGTCGGAGACGGTGGCGTAGTAGCCGTGGCGCTCGACCCGGGCTCCTTCCGCCTCCAGCCGGTCCACGGTGGCGACGGCGACGGCCCGCGCGGCGACCGAGTCGAGGTGGAAGCGGCTGCGCAGCGGACGAGGCGCATCCATGCCCTGGAACCAGACGGGGAGGTGGCGCCGCGCCGGGTCGACCACGTCCTCGTCACCCTGACGGACGTGGCCCAGCGCCGTCTCCCAGAACGTGATCGCCGTGACCGGGTTGTGGGTGTCCAGCGCGAGCTGGACCTCCTGCACGGCCTCCGGCTGGGCCGTCAGGCCGAGATCGCGCGCCGCTGCGGAGGTGGCCCGCGCCGCCTCGACCGTCTCCCATGTGAACCCCTCGCCGGTGGCGGCCAGACGCACCCGGAGGCCGGTCGAGCGCAGGTCGAGGTCGGGGAGGACGGTGCCGCGTTCGGCGCAGGCGGCGACGACCGTACGCAGCAGCGCTGCGCCGTCGGCGTGCGACCGGGCTGCGAACCAGGCGTGGGCGCCGCGGCCCAGCCCGCGCCAGTCCTCCGTCCCTGGAGCGGTCTGGAACTGTCGGGTGGTCAGTCGCTCTGCTTCAGGGGCCATGACAGGCATCCTGGCAGGGTGCCGGACGGCGCGACCCATCTCACGGGCGGCGTCGTGCGCATCGAGGTCAGCCGCTGACCGCGACCCGCTCCGGCGGGCGCGCTGTCGTCCCCCAGGCCTCCGCCAGCATGCGATAGCTGCGCCGCCGCAGCTCTGGGTCGAAGGTGTAGGTGGTGACGATCAGCTCGTCGAGCTCGTGCGCGGCGGCGAACGTCTCGAGCTTCTCCACGACCGTCTCGGGGGTGCCGACCATCTTGACGGACTGGTGGGCGTTGGCCAGCGGCAGCAGCTCGGTCGGCACGACGGCGGCGAGGCTCTCGACCGGTGGGTCGAGCGGCGCCGGCTGGCCGGAGCGGATCCGGATCGCCATGAGCTGGGCGGTGGTGAAGAGGTGGTCGGCCTCCTCCTGGGTGGGCGCCACGAGCACGTTGACGCCGGCCATGGTGGTGGGACGGTCCACCTGTGCGGTGGCAGCATCGGCGCGGAACCGGTCGCGGTAGAGGCTGAGCGCCTCCTGCAGCTGGTCCGGCGCGAAGTGCGAGGCGAAGGAGAAGGGCAGCCCGAGCGCCGCGGCGACCTGCGCACCACCAGTGGACGAGCCGAGCATCCACAGCGGCACCCCGGTGCCCTCGCCCGGCAGCGCACGGACCCGGCGACCGGCCCGCGGCTCGCCGAGGTAGCCCTGCAGGTCCGCCACCTCGGAGGCGAAGTCGGGCAGGTGCCCGCTGGAGCGCGACAGGGCCGCGGCCGTCATGGGGTCCGTACCCGGTGCCCGGCCGAGACCGAGGTCGAAGCGGTCGCCGTGGATGGTGGCCAGGGTGCCGTAGTACTCCGCCACCATGAGGGGAGAGTGGTTGGGGAGCATCACGCCGCCGGAGCCCAGCCGGATGCGGTCGGTCGCGTGCGCCACGTGACCGAGGAGCAGCGCCGTCGCCGAAGACATGAAGGCCTCGGAGCCGTGATGCTCCGCCATCCAGAAGCGGTGGTAGCCGAGCTGGTCGACCTCCCGCGCGAGGGCCACGGACTCCTCGATGGCGGTGGCGGGCGTCATGCCCTGGGAGCGGGGGACCAGGTCGAGGACGGAGAGCGGGACGCGCGTGGATGTCATGTCTGGGCAACGCGTGTCCCCTGCCGTGTATGCCGGAAGAGGTCCTGACGTCTGTCTCCGGGCGACCGGCCGCGCCGGTCGTGGCCCAGCCGTGAGAGGCCCAGCAACTCGACGCGGCGACCGCCCAAGCCGAGCATCGGCCCGCGGTACCCTGCTACGCCGCGCCCCCGCCTCCTGATCACGCTGGGCATGCCTCACCGGCCGGCCCCGATGGGCCGGCCGCGGGGCACGGTGGTCAGACGTGCCAGGTGACGGTGCACCCGCTCACGGTCGCCGTCAGGTCGTGCTGGTGCACGTGGGTGTGGTGCCGGCCGCAGAGCAAGGCCATGCGGTCGACGTCGGTGCGCCCACCCCGGGCCCAGTGGTCCAGATGATGGCTGTCGCACCACTGGGGAAGCGCGGAGCACCCCGGGAACGAGCAGCCGCCGTCCCGCACGGCCAGGGCCGTCCACTGCGCGGGACTGGCGAAGCGTGCGGTCAGACCCAGGGCGAGCGGTGCCCCGTCGGCGGAGAGCCAGACCGGGGTCATGTCCGCGCTGCACGACAGCTCGGCGGCCTGCTTGGGCGGCACGTAGTCACCTTCCATGGTGCTCGCCGGCCCGGACGGGATGCCCCGGTCGGGGTCGAAGGGGATCGTCAGCAGCACGGTGGCGCGGGCGGTCGACGGCGGCGCACCAGGGTTGCCGGTGCCGCGACGGATCACCGTCATCAGCGCGTCGTAGCGGCGCTGCCCAGGCAGCCGGGTGTCCGGCTCGACTGCTCCAGCGCCAGAGCTGGACGTCCCCGCGGCGTCCACGGACAACCCCAGGGTGTCCTGGCCCCCGGCAGCCCCGCGCTGCTGACCCTCACCACCGGGCGCCGGCGCGGCCAACGCCGAGGTGAGCACGCCGGAGATGACCGCTGCATCACCGTCCGGCGCGTCGATCGTGAAGCGGGTCAGCCCGGGGCCGACGCGGCGGCGGGCGACCGTCCGCAGCTCGACGCCTTCCGCTCTCGCTCGCCGGGCTGGGCCTCCTGCAGCAGGTCTTCGACCAGCCGGTGGCAGACCTTGGCGAGGTCATGGTCCGACAGGTCCGGCCGAGCCGCCGCGGCGGAGGCGATCCGGGCATACGAGTCGCGCTGGTCGGGGTCGAGCGAGGACTCCAGCCGCGTCATCGTCCGCGCGACCAGGGCGGCGCGGTGCACCGGCACGCTGCCGTCGGCGACGGCGTCCCCGATGACCGTGGTCACGGGCGACTGCGAGGCCCTCACGATCGCACTGATCTGCGCGGCGTCCTGCGTGCTGAGCCAGGGGCATCGGACCCGCAGCCAGTCCACCAGCGACATCGCCACGTCCTGGTGGAGCCCGCGCACCGCCGCTTCCCGCGCGAGCGTGAAGCCGACCGCCCCCAGCTGCGTCTGCAGCGCGCCCACCGCCTCGATCGCATCGGTGAGGTCGCCGTCGAGCACGGTGGCGGAGTGCTGCGCCAGCGCGCCCGCGAAGCTCAACCCGCGACTCGCGGTGTCCAGGCCCTCGGCCATGCGCTCGCGCACAGGTCGCGCCGCCTGCTCCTCCGCGCGCATCTCGTCCAGCGCTGCGTCGACCTCGTCCATGAAGGCGTTGTACTCAGCCGAGCTCATCGCGTTGATCTCGGCGAGTGGGTCATAGGGGTCGAGTGGCGGCTGGGCATGCGTCCGGTGCGTGGGCGGCTCGCCTGCCTCCCACTCCTGCACCCCCGGGTTCAACGCCATACTCCACTCAAGCACCCGCCACCGACAGACCCGGTGACCTGCGACGATCCGGTGACAGACGTCACTGTCCGAGAGCTCCGAGGGCTGGCAGAGTGGGCGCCATGAGTCGGACGGACAGGCCCACGGACGCGTGGTCGCGCTGGGGCTGGCTCTTCGGCGGGATCTGGCTGGTGTTCTTCGCCTTCCCGCTCGGGCACATCTGGACGACCGCGGGGAACCTCTTGTGGCGCCTGCTCGCGACGGGGGTCGTGGCCGCGTTCATGGTCACCTACGTCCTGACCGTGCGCCGCGCGGTGCGGCGCATCGGGATGGGCGAGTATGCCGCGGCCGCGCGCGGCGGGATGATCGGTCTCGGCGTGATGATCGCCGTCGCCGTCGCCCTCGGCTGGCTGATCGGCCCGAACTCCCTCACCGCCATGCCGTTCATCATCGGCGTCCCGGTGTTCTTCCTGCCGTGGCGCGGGGTGTGGACCGTGTCGCTGGGCCTCTTCGGCGTCGGGATGGTCACGAGCGCGCTGCTCTGGGGCCTGTGGCCGACGGTGATGTACTGGGGGATCTCGGCGCTCGTGCTCACCATCAGCGTGCTCAGCCGCTACCTGGAGGAGCACCAGGAGTCGGCGCAGGAGACCCAGCAGCAGCTCGCCCTCACCGAGGAGCGCGAGCGCGTGGCGCGCGACGTCCACGACGTGCTCGGGCACTCGCTCACGGTGGTCACGGTCAAGACCGAGCTGGCGCGGCGGCTCGTCGACGCTGACCCGGAGCGGGCGAAGCAGGAGATGGGGGAGGTGCAGGACCTCGCGCGGCAGGCGCTGGCGGAGATCCGCGCCACGGTCGGCGGTCTGCGAGTGGCGCGGTTGGCCGACGAGGTCGAGGCGGCGGACGTGGCGTTGCGGGGCGCCGGGATCGGCGCCGAGCTGCCTGACGACGTGCTCCTCGTCGACCCGCGGCACCGCATCACGCTGGCGTGGGTGCTGCGGGAGGCGGTGACCAACGTGGTCCGGCACAGCGGGGCGACGAGGTGCGAGGTCGAGCTCGGCGACCACTGGCTGCGGGTGACCGACGACGGCAGGGGAGTGCGGGACAGCCAGGAGGGGAACGGCATACGTGGTCTGCGCGAGCGCGTGGAGCAGGCCGGCGGCGCGCTGTCGCTGCGCCCGGGGCCGGGCGGATCCGGCACGACCGTGGAGGTGAAGCTGTGATCAAGGTGCTGCTCGCCGACGACCAGGCGCTGGTGCGGGGCGCGCTGGCGGCGCTGCTCGACCTGGAGCGGGACATCGAGGTGGTGGCGCAGGTCGGGCGCGGGGACGCGGTCCTCGACGCGGTGAGGAAGGCGCAGCCGCAGGTATGCCTCCTCGACATCGAGATGCCCGGCCTGGACGGGATCGAGGTGCTCGAGCAGCTGCGCCAGGCCGGGGTGGGTGCACGCTGCCTCATGGTGACGACCTTCGGCCGGCCGGGCTATCTGCGGCGCGCCATGGACGCGGGGGCGAGCGGGTTCGTCGTCAAGGACACGCCGGCACCGGAGCTGGCCGAGGCGGTCAGGCGGGTGGATGCCGGGCTGCGCGTGGTCGACCCGGCGCTCGCGACCGAGTCGCTCATCGGTGGGCCGAACCCCTTGACCGACCGGGAGCGCGAGGTGCTGCGACAGGCGCTCGACGGCTCGCCCGTGCAGTCGATCGCCGGGCATCTCTTCCTGTCACCCGGGACGGTGCGCAACTATCTCTCGTCCGCTATTGGCAAGACGGGGACCGCCACCAGGGTGGAGGCGGCGAGGTATGCCGAGGAGCGCGGCTGGCTCTGATCGCTCGGGCGTCAGTTGTTGTAGAGCCGGTTCTCTGAGGTGAGGACTTCGAGCGGACTCGTCGGGCCATCGACAGTCACGGTGCTGGGGATCTCGGCCCAATCACCACCGTCGACGCTGACCTCACCGCCGTACTCAACCGAGATGTACGGGGCAACATCGGCAGCGTCTGCGTACTCGTGAGTGATATCCCCATCCGGGTAGGGACCGCCGAGGCTCTTGGTCGGGCCAATACTGTTGCCATCCCCGGTGACGTATGTGACACCCACCAGTGTTGGGCGGATGCGGACCTCGTATCCAATGATCGTGGTGCTATCTATCTCCTGCGGCTCGAACCCTTCGCTGGGCCAGGCGAGTGCGAAATAGACGGGTAGGTTGACAAGCGTCCGACCGTCCGGTGGCTGGATAACCGCCCCGGGTAGGGCGAAGTCCGTTTGATGAAACTGCTCGATAATCATTTCTTCAGTGAGTTCCTCCACGCCTTCGCCTGAACGAGTAGGAACGGAGTTGGCGAAGCAAGTTTGACCGTCGCGTTCCCAACTTCCTTCCGAACCCTCTGCGGTCACAAGTCGGCGGAAGATCACTGCCAGCGCGAATGACGGCTCTGGCTGGCCTACACAGGCGTTGAGTGCGCTCTGACAGATGTCAACACGGGGCTCGTCGACGGTGTTCGGCGGCATGCAGTCAATGACAGCGCGGTACTCGTACCAAGAGCTGGGGGAACTGGGGCTACTGCCGGGTGGCCATACGTTCGCTTTTGCTCTCGTTTCATTGACTGTAAGCCCCACTTCAGTTCCCCCACCCCCTCTGATTATTTTCTTGAAGCCGCCAGGCGGGGGATCCGTCCCTGGCGGACCTTGGGCGAAGGAGGCCCCTGAGACGCAGAGGGCAGCGCTAAGGGTCAATGTCAATCCAGAGGCGGCGTTCCTGTTGGGGGCCATCATCACTCCACGATGGTTATCTCGTCGACGAGCCAGGCCTCCTCGCTAGGCCTCAATCGCACCACGATCTCCGCCTCGCCAGCTCCGGCGCCACTTAGTTGCTCGATGGTGACCTCGACCCGTGCACCATCGCTTGAGAGAAGTGCAGACGTCCGCTCTGTGCGTACGTAGTCGCCTTCGGTCTGGTATTCGGCGGCCTCGGCTATGAGGCCAGCGCACGACTCACACTCTGAATCGCTGAGTGTTTGAGACGCAGTGGTGTCGCCCGTCATGTAGGCCCAGTTGAGCGTGGATATGTAATGCTCGGCGAACGCCTCGGCTCCCTCCTCCGTCTGCTCGGCCGCCACCGCAGGCATCTCGGGTGGCCGGTCCGCGTCAGGTTCCTCGCTCGTCGCCTCCTCCGACGTCTCGGCCGGCTCGGAGGTCACCTCGGTGTCCTCCGACGGCTCCTCCGTCGGCGTCGTGAGTGCGTCCTCCGACGTCGGGGGAGCGGCGGGCTCGGTCGAGCTGTCGCAGCCGGCGAGCATGACCAGGCCGGCCACGGCGGCGACGACGATGGTGCGGGTCACGGCATACCCCTTCTCGATCCTGCGGCCGCAGGTCCCCCGCGGCCGTTCCGTCCAGCCCAGTGTGCCCCAGGACAGGGCCGCTGGACGCTCGTCCACAGTAAAGACTTCGCCGGTATCTGAACACCCCCGCGAAGTGCACAGCCACCGAGCGACACCCCGTCACCACCCCCCCGATCCCCGCCGTTCTGGGCCTCGCGAGCACCCGACACCTAGCCCGACACGCACCCCTTGCATCTAGTAGCGGGGTCGCCTACGATCACCATATCTAGTAGTTACAGGGGTGTGGTTCGTCCACATCTTGTTCACAACCGGACCGGCTGTCCCCACAGCCCGTCCACAGATCGTCCCCAGATCCACCCACAGAGCGCCTGCCTCGGCAGGTGCTCGCGCCGCGCTGCCGCGACCGAGAAGGAGAGTGACATGCACTGCCCGTTCTGCCGTCACACCGACTCCAAGGTCGTCGACAGCCGCGTCCAGGAGGAGGGGACGGTCATCCGTCGCCGCCGCCAGTGCCCCGAGTGCGGGCGCCGCTTCGGCACGGTGGAGTCCGCCACGCTTTCGGTCATCAAGCGCTCCGGCGCGACCGAGCCGTTCAGCCGCGACAAGGTGATCACCGGCGCCCGCAAGGCCTGCCAGGGTCGCCCGGTCACGGACGCCCAGCTCCAGCTGCTCGCGCAGCAGGTCGAGGAGTCGATCCGCTCGCTCGGGCAGGCGGAGGTCGACGCGCACGAGGTCGGCCTGGCCATCCTCGAGCCGCTCAAGGCGCTGGACGAGGTGGCCTACCTCCGGTTCGCGTCGGTCTACCAGGCCTTCGACAACCTCGACGACTTCGAGTCGGCGATCGTGCTGCTGCGCACCGAGCGCGACGCCGCCTCCGACACCGAACCCACCCCGACCACCTGAGCACGACAGGTATGTCGGTGCCCTCTGGTGCACTGGCATACACGGACGACACGCACGCACATCCCCACCAAGGAGAGCTAGTCATGACCGAGACCACCGGGTCGAAGACGCGCACGCGCCGCAACGGCAAGGGCCTGACGATCGAGCGCATCTTCACCACGCCTGGCGTGCACCCCTACGACCAGGTCACCTGGGAGAGCCGGGACGTCGTCCAGACCAACTGGAAGACCGGCGACACGATCTTCGAGCAGCGCGGCGTGGAGTTCCCGGACTTCTGGTCGGCCAACGCCTCGACCATCGTCACGACGAAGTACTTCCGCGGCGCCGTCGGCACCGACGCGCGCGAGACCGGCCTCAAGCAGCTCGTCGACCGCGTCGTCCTCACCTACGTCAAGGCGGGCAAGGAGCACGGCTACTTCGCGACCGAGGAGGACGCGGAGATCTTCGAGCACGAGCTGACGTATGCCCTGGTGCACCAGATCTTCTCCTTCAACTCTCCCGTGTGGTTCAACGTCGGCACCCAGAGCCCGCAGCAGGTCAGCGCCTGCTTCATCCTCTCGGTGGACGACTCGATGGACTCGATCCTCAACTGGTACAAGGAGGAGGGCTTCATCTTTAAGGGCGGCTCGGGCGCCGGCCTCAACCTCTCCCGCATCCGCTCCTCCAAGGAGCTGCTCTCCTCCGGCGGCACCGCCTCCGGCCCGGTCTCCTTCATGCGCGGCGCCGACGCCTCCGCGGGCACCATCAAGTCCGGTGGCGCCACCCGCCGCGCGGCCAAGATGGTCGTCCTCGACGTCGACCACCCCGACATCGAGGAGTTCATCGACACCAAGGCACGCGAGGAGGACAAGATCCGCGCGCTGCGCGACGCCGGCTTCGACATGGACCTCGGCGGCAACGACATCGTGTCGGTGCAGTACCAGAACGCCAACAACTCCGTCCGCGTCTCCGACGACTTCATGCGCGCCGTCGAGGAGGAGACCGACTTCGGCCTCACCTCCCGCAAGGACGGCTCGGTCGTCACCACCGTCGACGCCAAGCACCTCTTCACCAAGATGGCGCAGGCCGCGTGGGAGTGCGCCGACCCGGGCATCCAGTACGACGGCACCATCAACGACTGGCACACCAACCCCGAGACCGGCCGCATCACCGCGTCCAACCCGTGTTCGGAATACATGTCGCTGGACAACTCCAGCTGCAACCTTGCCTCGCTCAACCTGCTGAAGTTCCTGCGCGATGACGACACCTTCGACGTGGAGACCTACCAGAAGGTCGCCGAGCTGGTCATCACCGCGATGGACATCTCCATCTGCTTCGCGGACTTCCCGACCGACCCGATCGGCGAGACCACCCGCAACTACCGGCAGCTGGGCATCGGCTACGCCAACCTCGGCGCGCTGCTCATGGCGACCGGTCACGGCTACGACTCCGAGGGTGGCCGCGCGCTCGCCGCGTCCTTGACCTCGCTGCTCACCGGCGCGGCCTACAAGCGCTCCGCCGAGCTCGCCGGCGTCGTCGGCCCCTACAACGGGTATGCCCGCAACGCCGACGCGCACAAGCGCGTCATGCGCAAGCACCAGGCGGCGAACGACGAGATCCGCACGCTGCACGCGATGGACTCCGCGGTCCACAAGGCCGCGACCAAGGCCTGGGATGCCGTCGTCAAGACGGGGGAGAAGAACGGCTACCGCAACGCGCAGGCCTCCGTGCTCGCGCCGACCGGCACCATCGGCTTCATGATGGACTGCGACACCACCGGCATCGAGCCCGACTTCTCGCTGGTGAAGTTCAAGAAGCTCGTCGGCGGCGGGTCGATGCAGATCGTCAACCAGACCATCCCGCGGGCGCTCAACCGCCTGGGGTATGCCGACGAGACCATCGAGGCGATCGTCGAGTTCATCGCCGAGAACGGCCACGTCATCGACGCCCCCGGCCTTAAGCCCGAGCACTACGAGGTCTTCGACTGCGCGATGGCGCCCGGGCGATCCGTCCGATGGGCCACGTGCGGATGATGGCCGCGGTGCAGCCGTTCCTGTCCGGCGCAATCTCCAAGACGGTCAACCTGCCGGAGTCGGCCACCGTCGAGGACATCGCCGAGGTCTACCTCCAGGGCTGGAAGATGGGTCTCAAGGCGCTGGCCGTCTACCGCGACAACTGCAAGGTCGGCCAGCCGCTGTCCGACGGCAAGGCGGACAAGGAGAAGAAGGCCGACGAGGTCGAGGCACCCGTCGAGAAGGTCGTCGAGTACCGCCCAGTCCGCAAGCGGCTCCCCAAGCGCCGGTCGAGCCAGACCACGAGCTTTGCCGTGGGCGGCGCAGAGGGCTACCTCACTGCCGGCACCTACGAGAGCGGTGACCTGGGCGAGCTGTTCCTCAAGTTCGGCAAGCAGGGCTCGACCCTCGCCGGTGTCATGGACGCCTTCTCCATCGCCGTGTCGATCGGCCTGCAGTACGGCGTGCCCCTGGAGACCTTCGTCGAGAAGTTCACCAACCTGCGCTTCGAGCCGGCCGGTATGACGGACGACCCGGACGTGCGCATGGCGCAGTCGATCATGGATTACGTCTTCCGCCGCCTGGCGCTGGACTACCTGGACTTCGAGACCCGCTCGTTCATGGGCATTCACACCGCCGAGGAGCGGGCCCGCCAGCTGGAGACCGGGTCGTATGCCCCGCTCGAGTCCTCCAGCGACGACGAGGACTACGAGGACGAGTTGGAGAACTACAGCCAGAGCGCGGCCACCACTCCGGCCAAGAAGGCGGAGAAGAAGGAGGAGATCGCCGACCAGTCCGGTGCCGGCGCCGCTGACGCCCGCAAGGCTGACGCGGAGATCCACTCCTCTGCCGAGCTGCTCGAGCAGTTCCAGGGCAAGGTCGCCGATGCGCCCATCTGCATGACCTGCGGGACGAAGATGCGCCCGGCTGGCTCGTGCTACGTCTGCGAGGGCTGCGGAAGCACCAGCGGCTGTAGCTGATCACAGTACCGACCCTGAGCGAGTCCGGTCACTGACCAGCCTTAGGGTTGTGAGGCCGCCCCGTACGTCTCCGAGCCGGAGCGAGTCCCGGCTCGGAGATCTCGGGCATTGGAGGACTGACGAGAGAGAAGCCATTGAGTAAGGGCGCTTACGGGGTCAAACTGGTCCGAGGTCCGTTTGTGGAGTTGGCACCCCATCCCCAGCATTGCGAGACCAAAGGCGAGCTGAGGCAGCTCGTGGCTGACCTCCGAGCTGCTGACCCGCAGGTTGTACTGGCGGCAGATCTGTTCGCTGGAGCAGGTGGACTCAGCCTCGGGTTGGAGCAAGCCGGGATGAAGGTGGTCCTCAGCGCCGATCACTACAAGGACGCGGTCCAGACCCACGTGCACCACTTCGCGGGGATGTCGGTGGACTGGGACCTGAGTGACGTGCAGCGCGTCGAGGAGACCGCAGCCCTTATGAGGGAGCTGGATATCGATGTCCTAGCCGGTGGACCACCGTGTCAGCCCTTTTCCAAGGCAGGCCGCTCGGGAATTCGTTATCGAGTCGAGCACGGGCTACGAGATCCTCACGATGAACGAAGGGATTTGTGGAGGGCTTTCCTCGAGATAGCCCGCCTGGCGAAGCCTCGTGCGGTCATCATGGAGAACGTGCCAGACATGGCCTTGGACCGTGAAATGTTCATCCTGCGAGCCATGGTGGGGGAGCTGGAGAGCCTCGGATACGCCGTGGAGGAGCGCGTCGTCGAGACGCGTCGATACGGCGTTCCGCAATTCCGACAGCGCCTCATCATGGTGGCATTACGGGATGGCCTCGCCTTCGACTGGCCTGAGGAAGTCGGACGTCGGACGTCGGTGTGGGAGGCCATAGGAGACCTTCCTCCAGTTGAAGGTGGTTTTCGTCCGGCTGGGGGGGCTGAGGGCTACCTTGACTACGCTGAGCCAAGGACCACTTTCCAGCGGGAGATGCGAAGACTGGTTCCCGGAAACGAGGTCCACCGAGTCTACGACCACATAACTAGACCAGTCCGTGAGGACGACGCGAAAGCGTTTGCCAACATGGACTCCAAAACGCGGTACTCGGATCTTGCGCCTGAGCACCGGCGCTACCGAGACGACATCTTTGACGACAAATACAAGCGGCTGGACGAGAACGACCTATCACGGACGATCACGGCTCACATAGCCAAGGATGGGTAC
Organism: Serinicoccus sp. CNJ-927; assembly: GCF_001942435.1. Lineage (NCBI taxonomy): Bacteria > Bacillati > Actinomycetota > Actinomycetes > Micrococcales > Ornithinimicrobiaceae > Serinicoccus > Serinicoccus sp. CNJ-927. Next base: position 152,102 of record NZ_MKKF01000051.1, read on the forward strand.
TGGTACATCCATCCTCGCCAACATCGAACACTGACGGTGCGGGAAGCTGCTAGGTTGCAGACCTTCCCAGATCACTTTCGGTTCAACGGTCCACCCAGCGCTGCCTTCAAACAGATCGGCAATGCAGTGCGCCGAAACTCGGTGAGGCATTGGGAGAGGCTGTCACGTCGGCGCTGTTCCATGCTCAGGATGCACGATGGACCTCCGGCGGGATCGCCCAGCGTCTCGCCGAATGGTACGGTTCGCGGCGTCAATACCGACTGCCGTGGCTGGCGTCCGGGTCGGTGTGGAACGCCTACTTGGGCGAGTCCCTGCTGGAACGCGCAGACGCGAACAAGATAAATGCGACGTGGCCCTTCGTTGCCCATTTAAAGAGTGCCAGCGATATTGTAGACGCGAGCGCGTTGTTGCAAGGATTGGGCGACCTCATCGGTCGGCGGGCTCGGGTGGACATTCTCCTTCAAGATGCGGTAAAGGCCATCGACCTCGGTGGCGATGACCCCGATGGCTGGCTTCTGGGAAGTCCGAGTCTGGGCCCGACGATGAGGGACGTGTTGGAACTGGTGGCGCACAGGGACGACCACGGTCTGGATGCTGAACCCGTCTTGACCACCAAAGGCGTCCTGAGGCCTGCCGGCCGATACTGGGGATCGGACGTCGAGAAAAGGAACAGCAGGACCGATGGCCGTCTAGCCGTTGCCCGCATGATCGGCTCCGACGTGAACTCGCGGGACGCGCACCTCGCCCTAATCGAAATCGCCCAAGGTATATGTCGGCCGAAACGCCCAGCCTGTGGCGTCTGCCCGCTCAAGGAGGACTGCATGGAGGCGGTCGACATCTTTGCGTGCCCAAGTGATGTGCTCTTCTAGAAATCGAGTCCCATCGCTTGGGCGAGTTGCGGGTTGTCGCGACGAAGCTTGGCGAAGATGCGGTCCAATGCCTCCTTCTCGCCTGCGGCGAGAGCAGCCACTCGTAAAGCCAGCAAACTCTCGCGGTCGATTCCTGCGGGAGCGCCGGTTCCTGGCTCTGCGGTACGCATTCTGTTCGCACGTCGGTACTCGTGTCCTGCCGCCTGTGCTAGCTCGGTCAAGGCGGGTGTGATCGGTTGCTTGACGTTGCCAGGTAGTGACACCCGCATCTTCGCGACATTCGTGTTAAACAGCACGTCCAGATCGGTGTCAAACCGCAACGCTGCACGCGCGAGCTTGGTGTGTTCGTCAAGTGCTCGGGTGCCGGCCCAGCCGCCCCACTGAACGAGTCGATTGGCCCTATAGATGTAGAGCCCTTGCTGCCGGTTCCACTTGAGCGGGCCGGACATGCGCTCGAATTCTCCGAGGCTTGAGAACTGCTCCCGTGATGGCAGGATATAGCGGTCCAGATGAACGGTACCGACGTGCCCGTCTGGCGTCTCCGCCTCGAAGGTCATGGGCGTGAGCTCTCTAGTGCGCTTTTCGCTTTGGGCGTAGGGGTCCCAAGGGTCAAGACGTCGCCCGTTGACCTCAAGTCTCAACCGCTTCGGATCAATCAGGAATCGGTGGAACACCATGCTCAGATGCTCTGCCGTCCTGTCGGCCAACGACTGGAGTCGCCGGCGCGCCCAGCCGCCTTCGGGGTTCCGCTCCGGCAGCGCTCGGTCAAGGCGTTCCCAAATGACACACGTGCTCCGGCCCTTCTCAAGTTTTCGCTTCGCGCGCGACACAGGGGTTGTGGCCCCAGGATCAACGATGAGCCATTCGTCCCACTCTGCGATGAGGTCGAGGTCCAGAGTGCGTGCGGTGACAACACCGGCAGCGCTTCGCGTAACGACTGTCACAGCGCGTGCATGAGATAGGGAAGCAGTCTTGAGCCCTAGCCCGTAGCGACCTAGGTCGCCCTGCGCGTAGTCTCGTCTGCTGCCGAACCGAAGAGCCTCCTGTACACCGTTGGCGGACATGCCACCACCATTGTCGGCGATGGTGACGTAGCTCTCCTCTCCGTCGAACACGATCTCGACATCGACTTGCGACGCGCCTGCGGCGATACTGTTGTCGACCAGGTCCGCGATGGCCGAGTGAAAGTCGTACCCGACGTCGCGAAGCGAGGAGGTGAGTCTCGCAGCCGATGGGGGCACTGCGTACGAGGTCATGCGGACGTGCCCGTTCTGTTGCCGATGAAATTGCGGGGGCGCATCAGGATACCCCCAACCGTTGCTCGGCCCGCTCGAGCAGGGCCGCTGTGAACAACCCGCGGAAACGGGCGTCGAGCACGAGTGCCTCAACCGACAGCTCTGAGTGTCCGGCTTCCCAGAGGGCCACGAACAGGTCCATGGATGTGCTCGCCAGGGCTTGCCGAGCTGCCTCAAAACCTCCCATGGTGGCGACGCGCCTTGCCAGTTCCCGTGGTCGGGTGCCCAGCGCCTGCTCGATTTGCCTGCACAGCTGCACCATCTCTCGGTGGAACACGCTTACGAGGTCTGATGACTCTTGTGCCGCGACCTTCTGGACCATCACGGTGCTCTCAGCAGCCGGCGGGTCTTTGTGCTCGACTCGATGAGATCCGTGGCTCCAGAGGGGCGGCGTGGCGTGCGTAGCGGAACTCCTCGGCCACGAACTAGTCAGCAACGCCTTGGATGAAGGTGGGTTGTCCGGCTTCCGTGTGAGCAGGTCTTTCATCCCGAGTAACTCTCTGATTTCGAAGTCAGGGATGACGTCCAAGAGGTAGGCGCCCGTGAGCGCGATGGCCCGCTTGGCGAGCTGACGGGTGTAATTGGCGCGATCCGAGGCGCTGCTGGACAGCACATGCTCCGCCAACAGCCGCAGTAGTCGGGGGTTCATCGCGAGCGTCGGGCGCTCAAAAAGGGCGGTCATCTCGTCTTCCCCCAGAGGGCGGCTGCTGGCCAACTGCAGGTCGCCGACGATCGTGAAGCGGAACCACGCCCGTCTGAGTGCGTTCCGATGCTGCCTACCCAGGACTCGATCTACGTGCAGACCGGGGAATCTTGCGTAGACGACGTCGGGGAAGACGACCGTCGACAGAAAGCTCCAGGTCTCCTTGTGCCCAGCGTCGGCCGGCATGATCTGCAATGAGTCGCAGAGCGTCTTCCCCAAGGCGAGATCAAAAGCCGCGTTGTCGGTGGGACGCAGGCTGGTGTTCTGTCGTGAGAGCCAAGGCTCTATCGCTGCCACAACGGCAGAGCGGACGCTCTTGATCCTGTCCTCGTTCGCAATCGGTGCACCAGTCGGAACTGGTGTCGCATCGTGATGGCTGTAGCCCACCAAAGGGGTGAAGTCCACGCTGGGCTGCTCGGCGAGACGGAGCATCTGCTGGTGGATTACCAGCGCCGGACCATCGCACAATCTCGGATAGGCGTAGAGTTCGCTCACCGGATCTCCCGAAACAAGCGGCTGCGGTCCTGCAGGATGCGTTCGAAAGCAGGTCGGTCGGTCTCCATTAGCCCTGATATCTCCGTGAACGGACGGTCGAAGAATGTGTAGCCGAGGTTCTCTAGAGTCTCGCCGAAGGAGCCTTCTGACCACGTTAACCGGTCTACGAAGATGTCCTTCATGGAGTGTGCTTCCTCAAAGATCTGGCGGATCACATCAGTCTCCAGCGCCGACACGAGGAGAGGGCCGGAGATCTCATGTCGATCTATTAGTGCGCTGCTCGCTGGGTGGTCGGTGTTGATGAAGAGACGGACCACCGACGTGAAGGGTTCGTCAGGCTCTGACGCGTCGACTCGCAAGGTCCAGAGCGCAGCCTCGAGGCCCAGTGATGCAAAGCTGACCGCCTCGGTTGGGAATCGCGCACCGGACCCTTCGAGTGAGACAGTGGTGGGAGAAAGAGTCGCGAGCCTCGCGCCAAAACGCGTGGCGACGCGGTCACCCGAGGAAAGCATGTTCTCGACTAGAACGATATGAGCCCGCAGTTTCAGATCCCCGGCCAGCTCGGACGGTGGGGGCGAGACCTGCACTAGCTTCTCGCTGGTCCCAGCAAGCGTGGCGAGATTTTGTTGCGCCAAGAAGCGCCGTCCCGTAGAGAGGCACTCGGCCGTAACGACGACGTCGCACACTCGGAGAGCGGGGAGTCCAGTCGACGTGAGGAAGTGGGCCTCATCGATAGCTGGCTGCAGCTGGAAAGTGATCGGCGTTGAGTAGTCCCAATTCGTCACCAACTCATCAGCAGGCTTCCGGCTCAGCTCGCCAACCTGGACCCACCACCTCCCCCAGTCGACGGATGACGGCGCGGCAGTTCGGTGAGGGAGAATCTGAATCGAGGCCATCAGTTGGCCGCCTCCGCGTCGAACCTGAGGTCGAGCGTGGTGTCCCGGTAGGTCTTTACGCGGACTGTGGCCGTGCGTCCCGCCGCAATGACGTGCCGTGCGCCGTCCATGGGCCTCGGGTCGGTTCCCCAACCGACGACAGACACGAGGTCATCGTCATTGAGCCGACCCGCCTCCGTAAGCGCGGCGGCGTAGGCAGTCACCTCGATGGGGACGGTCGCGTCGCGGATTTCTACCGTGAACACGTCGGTCCGATAGCCGTATTCGTCGACCCGTCCAAAGCGTATGTCAGTGACCTCTACCTGAGGCTTCTTCGCCCGCGTTTCCTGGCTCTTCCGCCGAGGCGATGACTTGGGCGTCGGCTTGGATCCGGGCACGGAGCCGATCAGTTTCGACAGGGCGTCCGCCAAGACAGCGACTGAGCGAGCGTCCTTGGTCTCCGCTCCCCTCTCCGGCGCAAGCGTCAGATGCTTGGTGACCTGGTCACGCATCCGGGTGATGGCTACGTTGACGCGAGACCGCGTTGTGCGGTTGTCGATGGACTGAGGCACCCAGTCATCGTGCGCGGGCGGCTCGGCGAGGGCGAAATTGTCGTCCTGCTCGGCCTCTGGCTTGAAGACGGCCGCCCAGTGAATAAGCCGGTTGTCGATAGGGGTCCTGGCGTCGTACCTCACGACCAGTTCCGCGTCATGGCGCATCCACGCGACATGGGCTGACGGCCCCGAGACGGGCACGGTGTCGACCGGGTAGTCGTCCCCCTCCAGCAGTCGTGGAAATCGGGTGATGGCCAAATGTCCTAGCAGCTCCACGGGGCGCTTGATCTCAATGGGAAAAACCTGGGTGTCGAATCTGGGCGTGTACGTGGTACCGGTCTGGGTGGCGCGGACCAGTTGCAGTGCGTCTGAGAAGCCGCCGAGGATTGGGTGCTCAGCGACATCGGGCAGCGTCACCTCGACACCCTCGTGCAGCACTTGGATGGACATGGGCTGTGCACCGCTGGGCGTGGGGAGTAGCTTGGGCCATAGATTCCACAGAACGCCCTGACGCAAACGCTCGACGCCTCACCGGAGGTCTCCCCGCCAAGATCTGGGTTGATGATCATGAGGCTGGTGCCTGTCTCGTGGTCGGTGAACGAGGCGTCGAACACCCCTTCGGCCATTGCACGTGCGTCGTTACCAGTCCACGGCTCGACACGGGCGCCGTCCTCACAGACCGTTCCCCACCAGTGCCTTCCGGTATGCCGCTTGCCGTTCGCGTTGAAGTTGTCTCCGAAGGCGGACCCGATCAGACGGTCCTCGACTTCGTCGCCCTCCATGCTTCGGGACCAGAAGAGAACCGTGCCGACGCGGCTGCAGCGGTAGGTGATGGTCTTCCCGAAGCCGTACGTGCCACCGCTCAGATGAACTTCGCGAGGTGCACCGATGTTCATGATCAGGTCGATGAAATTGCTCGGCATACCTTCGGGGATCTCGAGATCGTTGCGAATCGGACCGCCAAGGCCCTTCGTTCCCCTATCAGAAATCTCGAGGACGCGGACCGAAGAGGAGGCGAGAGCCTCGCGCAGCCCCAGTCCCGTAGCCTGACCGGTGAAGATTCGGTCGGCGAGGACTTGGCGTTCGCGCTCGGACAAGGTGCGGAGATGGAGCGCGAATGTGACTGACTGGGAGCCGGTCCGCGCATCCCAGCTGTTTTGAGCCGTCTCGCGCACGAGGACTGTGGAGAGCGGGACATGCGGTGTTCCGAGCAGGCGACGAGCACCCGTGCCGTCAATGTCTCCCGGGCCAAAGACCTTCGGGTACCACGCTAGGCCACCCGAGCCCGGAAGTTCTGCCACAGGTTTCGAGCGGCGAGTCAGATTTGTGGCCGCGGGTGCGGATGGGGTCGCGCCCCCCCGAGGAGGGGAAGATCTCGCCACCACAGGAGGGGTTCCCTCCTTGTCAACGTTGTTTTTAGGCGGCTCCGGTCTAGCGGCACTCTGCGAGGCTACTTCGCGGGCAGCCTCTTCGAAGTCATAACCTTCGTCGAGCAGCGCACGGGCGTAGTGCCAGTCCTCTCCCGTCGGGACCGTTCCGACAGACCTCATCCATGCAGCTAGAACGGTATTAGGAGCAAGGTGTGTCGCGGTGAAATACCCTCGGACAGGCGAGACTGCGCGGTCGAGTTCTTCCTCGCTCCACGTCATGTCCAGGCCCTCCAAAGGCTCTCGATGGTGTCATCGGTGAGCTCAAACTCGCGCGCCGCCTCGAGATGGACCAAGAACTGCACGCTGGATATTCCTGCTAGGTGATGTTTAGGAATGTCCCTCCTGCGCAGTCCTGGGAACCCAGACTCGATCTTGAAGACTCGTAGACCGAGGAGATCGTAGCGCGCCTCGCTCGGCAGGCCTTTTTCGAAGAGGTAGCCGGCTGCCCCGACCCTCTCGATAAGTTCGGTCCGAGGGAAGCCGCTGGCGAGCAATTCCCGGATTCTGTCGTCCAGGCTGAGACCTCGGTCGCCGGGACGGCAATGTGCCACCACGAGATGGAGGACCTCATGTTCTGCACTGTCCAATTGGTCGAGCCCGTGGATGGCGACCGTCGCGCCCTCACGTGTCGCAGTCCCTTTGACCTCGAGCAGCGAGGAGCCGTTCACGAAATCGTGGATGGACTTTAAGGGCCCCTTCCATCGATCCAAGGCGGCTCGGGGGTCTCCCCAAGTACCCATCACGCGCAGCACCTCGAGCTCTCCGTGGAGCCCGACGATTTGTGCTTCCGACAGACTGCTGCTCTGACGTAGCAAGGAACGCCAGTCGTCCAAGGCTGAGCGGCACGCCTCCACTGGGCTCATGCCCTTGTCCGTGACGCGCCGAGAGACATCGGCCACCATGTGATCGAAGACCAAGTCGAGGGAAGGATCGACACACACGAGGTCAATGTGGTCGATGTCGCCGTGCTCCTGATTCTGAGGGCGCAGATGTACGCCTCTGCTCCGTAGATCGGCATCGGCGGTTTCATGCGGCCGCCGTGTTGCCCGGAGTCGCTTCATTCCGGCACCGTCGAGGACTGCGGTCAGGCCTGGGACACCAAAGTCTCGGGTAAGCACGCGACGGTACTTCTCATCGGCGGCCAACGTCAGGAGAACGTAAGCCTCCTCAATCTCAGAGGACATGTGTCAATCCCTCGATGTCCTCAGCAGTGATCTCGCGCGATCCCTCGGTGTCGATGGGAGTCTCGTCCTCCACCTCGTCCGTCGACGCCTCCCAATCGGGACGAACCGAGTAGTAGTTCCCCTCCATGGCAAGCTCGCCGTGGTCCACGGTGGGGAAGATGAGGCCAAGCCCCACGAGCGGCACCTCGGCCTGCATTGGTCGACGGGAGCGCTGCTGCCTCTCGCGAATGGGGCGTGAGTGCGGGCTGACAGCATAAACGATTAGCAGACCATTACCATCCCCATGCGTTCGGCGGATCTCCTGCCATCCCTCTTGCTTACTGGGCCGTTCCAGATCACCCAGCACCTCTGGGTCCAAGTCTGCCACCCAGTCCGGCTGGGAGAGAAGCGACTTGATGTTGGCCGTACCCGGTCCCGGGTTACGTAGTGGAGAGCGATTTACCATGGGCACCTCGGATTCGAGGCCTAGGTCGATGCTGCCGAGCTCGAGCGGTTCTCCGTCCGCGGGTGTGAGGCGTCGTGAGGAGCCCAAAACGACGACGTTCCAAGGCACTTGAGGTGCACTCTTGCGGATCCAACCCATGATGTGATCACGGCGGAGGCCTGGCTGGTCGCTGTGGAAGTGGTAGCGCGCCAAGAACTTGAGAAGGCTTTCTGTTGGAAGGTCGTGGAATTGCGTCCGGGTGGGCTCCATAATGCCGGACCGAGCTAGAGTGAGGCACTCTTGGACGAGGTCACGGGTGGCCCGGATGTTGCCGGCGAGGACTTCCGGACTGCCCTCGGCGAGCACGATGGTCTGGTGCCGTTGACCGCTGTAGGACAGACGGACCAGCTCGGCGTGCGCCATCTTGTTCCTGCTGGTGATTTCCAGATGGCCAGGATGGGCGCGTACCTGTACGCCGAACTGCTTGGGTGTGAGTCGCAGTGAAACAAGGCGACGCATGTCACGCCGGATCTCCTCCTCGACCAGTGCTAGGAACCTGAAGTCGTCGAGGAGGGCATCGGGCATCCAGACCCGCGGTAGGTCCTCGTATCCGGGCCGGTGGCCGAACCATCGACCCATCTGCAGCAGCGTGTCATACGTGCGCGCCGTACGAACGAAGTAGGAGACGACCAAACCCTCGAGCGTCAGGCCTCGGGACAGCGTGTTGCCGCCAATTGCGATGACCCATTCGGAAAGTTCCCGTCCGGCCTCATCGCGCCTGTTATAGTCCAGTCTATCCGTGGATGAGCCGTTATCAGCAACGACGCGAACGCGCTGAAGGACCATAGGAATATGATGGACAATTTCATCCCACCGCGGGGGTGCGAACTGCGAAACCTCCGGAACCCGCTCGGCTTCTGTACAGTACTGCTCCAGCCAGAGAGATGCCTCCTTTGGAAAGTCGGCTGCTAGGTCATGTAGATACTCTTCAATCTGACCCCTGAGGGCGAAATGGGATGCGATGTAGGCTGAAGTGTGCACCAGCATGCTGCTGTGTTGTTCGGTCTGTCCTCGGGCTTGTCGTACTGCCGTCGCCATGACAAACCAGCGGATCGCAGCCTGGAGCGATGGGGGGATCTCCGGATCGAAAGTGGCACGTTGAGAGGGCGAAGAGGGGGGTGTGAGAGCGTCTGCTTCCTCAGGGGGGATCGAACGCGTCATGTCGAGTCCGTCATCCGGCTCATCTGCATCCCCTAGGGATGTACGCCCGAAAACTCGCTCTGCACCGAAGTACTCCCCCGATCGCGGTAGATCAACGATGAAGTCGGAGGGGTAGAGCTCGTCGTCGTCGTCAGGGTCCATAAAGATGTTCGCGAACGGAGTCGCCGTGTAACCGATGTACGTCCCGTTCTCGACCTCTGACCAAATGTCTCTGATCAGCTTGTTGATGGCGGACCGTTCCTGCTTGGCACGCGCCGTGTTCGGAGTTGCTTGGTCAGCCTCGTCATCGAGGATGAGAATGGGCGAGAGTGCTAAGACGTCGTCGTCGATGGAAGCGAGCCATTTGTGAAGTCGACGCAGACGTGCGGGGTTCTTCTTCACCACGGCGACCGAGAGCCCGCGCCCAGCCATGAGCGCCTCACCGGTGATGCCGGAGCCGAAGTCATTCTCCGTGTCTGTCAACCGGAACCAGCGCTTTTCAGTGTTGAGATCTCTATCGATGCGGCTCTGCGTTTGTCGTCGCAGATTGTTGTGCATGCCCGACAGGACGATGAATGTCCGATAGCCAGCATCTGCAGCCTTGGCCATCACGGCAGTGTAATTGGCGGTCTTCCCCGATTGCACGTAACCGAGAACTAATCCCTTCTTCTTGGCCCCTCGAAGTATCGGTTCGGCGCAGTGAGAGACGACTTTGGTTGATGCATCGTCGATAACCTGGACCGCGTCCCCAAGACTTCCCGACTGAAGGCGTCTCTTTAACGCCGGCCAGTACTTGTCGTTGGGGCCGGGGCCGAGGTACCAAGCTCGCTCTCGGTAGTCTTGAGACATTGCCCGACGCTGGTCCTCCGTGTTCACGATCGGAGTCTTCCCCGCCCTCTTGATCTTCGCCGCTTCCTCGTTGATCCATCCGACAGCCTCACTCACGAGCCGCTCCGCAACTTGGTGTCCGACCATGGCCCGCAAGCCGCGGACGGCCTCTGCGCGGGCTTGCTCCAAGGTGTTGCCGCCTCCGCGTAGTGAGTTGATCAACATCGTCCGTACGAAGGCGGCTTGCTCGTCAGTCACCGGGAATCCTCGTTCATCTCGTGTCGAAGGTTCGGTTGCAATCGTCCCGTTCTCGTTCTGTAGTTAGACACCTCGGAGGGGGACACGTCCCGCAGCCTAGCTCCCAGTAATGGGCCTGCAACTTGGGTGTTCACTTGGAGGGCCAGATGTTCGGTCTTCACGGTAGCGCTAGCCTCCGACGCTCCTTCGCCGGCGGAAAGGCTGCGACGCCCTTGCGGGCGAGGGCTGCAAAGATGACATGCTTGCGGGCCCCCGCCTACGGGTCCCGTGTCGGCGGGGCCTGGGAAAACTCGAGAGCAACGCCGCGGCGGGTTCCACCCAACGTCGCAACACCTGCGGAACCTGGGTGCTTTCAGCCGCCGTCGACAGAGGCACGTGTTCCAAGGCTCGTCCCCCAGACGGTGCCGGATCAACTTCGTCCGCAACGTTCTGGCACATGCGAGAGCCGAGACCGAAAGAGTCGTCGCGGTAGTTCGGGCCATCTTCGACCTGCCCAGCCTGGCCTCCCAGGGCCGGCAGTGGGACGAGGTCTGCGACAACCTCGCCGGCCGGTATCGAGATACCGTGCGCTGATGGACGGCGCCAAGGCTGGAGTCCACGAGTGCGCGGCCCTCCGGTGCGACCTTTGGCACGAGCTCTGGTCCCTACCCCCTAGAGCGGCTTAACTAAAAGATCAAACGCCACTCCCGCATAGTGGGCATCTTCCTCAACGAGGCTGTTGTCATCCGGCTCAGCGGCGTCTTCTGCGCCGAGACCCACGACGAGTGGCAGCTCGACAAGGGCCGCGACCTCTCGGAAGCCTCCGTGTTCAAGTTCTAACCCACCAGCGATACAGGCACCGTCGCTCTCCAAAGTAGCGGACGGTGGGCCACGAGACTCACGCCGGCAGAACATGAGCGGGGCTGTCACTTCTCGACGTGAGCGATGGAGCATGGTGAGGCGCGCACAACCTGTCACGCTTGACACAGCAACGCTAAAGACGTGATCCCCGTGGGGTCCGTCGCCACCCCACACTGTCGGGGTGCGATGATACTGCATCGACTGGGAGCACTCGCCGCACCGAATAGGTTCACTATGACTGACGATCCATACGACCCGACGCTGTACCCCGCGCACCCCTCTGAGGGATTTCCGGCGGCTAGGCAGGTGTATCAGTATGGCTACTGGGACCAATGGCGGATAATCGCTGAACGGGCTCTTGAAGGGGGCGTCCTTGAGGGCTCACCGAGGCCACCACTCAACCAATATCGTGAGGGCTTTACGGTATTTGCTGTTCAAGGCATACTGGCGGCTAGGAACGATGCTCAATCAGCGATAGAAGGAGGCGGGTACGACCCTCGCGTGGAGCTTGACCGAGTCCATAGAGAGCTCGAGGCGTCGAAAGCCGATCAGGCCCGTTGGGCCGAGAGCACTGACTCGCCAAGCGAGCCGGACTTGGCTCGAGCTCGCCGACACACAACTATTCCACGATTGTTCACGGACAGAGTGGTGCACGATGTGCAAGGGCAGGAGTTTCGGCCTTCAATATTCTCTCGAGGAGACGTGGTGTTACCGAGCGGAGCTCGGCTGCTCGGATACAAGGAGCACGACCTCTGGTTCGACATTTCTGGCCCCGTCGCTTACGAGGTGGTAGCGGGGGGCCCAGACACATCCTTCGGAACCTGCATGAAAGTGACTTGGGCCGGTGTGGGAGACGTCGTGGCTGCGGTTGAGATTGGCCGGATAGGCGGGAGTCACTCCCGCTTGGCCCTAGGTGCCCCCGGCGCCAACGAACTGAGGGATGATCGCCAAGTGGAGGCGACCCTTTACGGCGGTGGCATCCCGTCCGTGGTGGACCACCCTTTCTACGGGCAATCCTTGTGGTTTTTTGACTCTAACAAGGATGTGACTTATGGGGTATATCTCGGAATCGATGAGGCTGATCTCCCGGCCGCCCTTTTCTTCGATGCAACATCCGTTGCTAGGTACTGGGAAAAGGCGTTCTATGAGGACGACGATGAAGGCGGAGATGACTACGATCAGGTATATCTCCCGTGGCCAAGGGAAGCTACAGAATTTCACTCGTCGAGCAAAGAGGCGTGACCGTTGCGGCTCGGCCGAGCTTGGCACCTGCTCTGAGTTCCGTATTGAGACGAGCTATAGAGAATCTCTTCGTGTGAGGTCGGGGACCCAGGACTACGTGGAGGCCTTGGGGATGCTGGAACGGGATGCAGTGGTACATGCGTGATGCGCATGACGCTGCCGACTTTCCAACACGTGGCGGTCGAGTCCTCACGGTGTACTTGCAGTGGAACTGGCCATGCGCCATGCGGAACTCTTGCCGCGACCGGTTTGCGCTAGTGCGCCGTTGTCTAGAAGTTTCTGCGCGGCCCAGCGAATGTCGTACTGCCACGTGTAGAAGAGGTCACCGGAAGCTCGAAGGTCTTCTTCGTGGTGCTCCCAAATCCATCTGGCCACCCCGACGACATTTGTGGGTCCCAGCTCAGCAACGGCTGAGATCACCCACGGGAGTTGAGTCCCCCATAGTGGTGTAGCGCGGTAGCCGAGGTCGTCGTCTCCGGCGTGTGCGTCAGGCGAGGACGCGGCCACCGCGTGATCCATCGAGTGAACCTCTCACAGCACCCTCGAACGGAGTCACACGATGACCGCTCCTCACATTGTCGACCCTGCCGGCCTGCTCGGTGAAGCCCTGGCGGAAGCATCGCCTGATCTGATGCGCACGCTGTTGCAGTCGATCATCAACAGTCTGCTGTCCGCGGACGCCGACGCTGTCGTCGGCGCCGAGTA
>NZ_MKKF01000052.1:0-133306 GCF_001942435.1 Serinicoccus sp. CNJ-927
CTCCTGATCAGCGCCCAGTCCTCCATGGTGATCACACTCCAATCGTTGGCGGAGTGTCCACTTTTCGAGCGCCGCTACTGTCTACTTTTCAAGCGCCGCCGACAACCTCTACCGGCATCGACGTGTGGTAAGAAGGTAATTTGCTATCTGACTCGACCGGCGCAGTCTTTTCTGGCAATGTCGCCGGGATGGAAGACATGTTCTCTACCTCCTGATCGTGACACCGGGAATGGCGCTCACTGCCCCTCTCCCCGCGTTTGCGCTTATTCGCCCTAGCGGTGGCAGTTCCTTGGTGAGGCTGTGTTTTTGCTCAATCCAAGTTGTTTCGGCGGCGATTCTTGTCTTGCACCGCTTGTTGGCGCCGCTCATGACCTTGCTCACTCGCGTGCCGTGGCATGGCGGAGCCCACTCCATCGTCGCCCGAGCGATGGTCAGCGTCGTGCTTTTTTCTGATACGTTCGCGCTTCCTGACCATTCGACTCTTGCGTGCCATTCGCTCGCCGGCCTCAGCCTCATAAACAGACCCTTGGGCACGCGGTAAGAGCATCCATGTGAAGGCGCCACCCAATACGATCAGCGTGAGATCTCGACTAGCGTTCAGAGCGACCTCCCCCGGGGTTTTGACTTCCACGCCCGCGCGCAAAATTGATGTGGGCTGTTCTGAGATCGTAAAGGCAGCTCCCGCCTCAGTGGGGTATCCGCGACCGACGGTAATTCGATCAAGAGTCCGGTGACTACCAAGCCATGTGTCGAATTCAATGCTTGCGTCTCGCACCGGCCTGAACCTGGAGGGGTCGAGACCAAAACTTTCTGGGTTGGTATCGATCGTCAGTACCGAAGCCAACCGTGCGGGAGCGGTTGCTTGCCAAGTATCATCGTTATGACTCAGCGTCAAACCCCGAGTGCAGGACAACACTATCCAATTCGTGTCACCCTCGAGTCGCGCGCAGCCAGGGTGACCCGTGATGCCGAAGTTGGTCGGCAAAACCCAAATGGTCCTCATAAGGTCACCCGAGACGGGTGTCGACTGCAGCGTTATTTCTGCTCCACCTCGAAAGACGGTGATGTGTGCTCGAGGCGTCGACAAGGATGCAGGGTGTGAAGCGTCGACGAATATGCCTATCGTATCCCCAAACACACGTTCCTGTGTCTCGCCGGCAACTTCCATCGCCCCCAGTAAAACACCCCCCGCCAACGCGACCACGAACCAAGATACCGCGTTCTGAAGGATGCCTTTCCTTAGAAATCCGGTGAGACTAGCAATCAACGTCAAAGCAATCAGAAATGATAACAAAAGCAAGGCAATAAGAATGCTGACCCATAATTGCCATATATCCATGATCCACGCGTATAGGTGCAGACCTAGGGACACCGTCCTCCCTGCTTGATATCCGAGAAAGCCAGCAATGAGAAGGAGTAGCAACGAAATCGCCAAGGAAGGTCGCCTTCGGGTTGCACTAGCGGGTGATAAGAACGCCCGGTCGGGGGCCCGCGTGGTGCCGTGGTATGTACGCGTGAGTTTCACAGTCGCTGGACACTCCATGGTTCTCGCCCCAGAAAGGGATATGCGTCTCTACCATTGGTACTCACTAAAACGCTCTGGTCCCAGGTTGCGCCATGGTCAGGTGCCGACTGTATAAGGGTGTTTCCAGAAGTACAACGTCCGCACATCCTATGGCCGAGTGCCCACTACTCCGCGGCTAGCTCGCCGTCCGTGGGATGGTAAGCCTCCACACACTACACCCCATGCTCTTCGTCTTGGCGTGCGATCGGGGCACGCCCACGTGTCCTTGGCTGAGCGGGACTGCTGAAGGTCTGTAGGTCCCGCCAGGTCGGCGGCCAGGTCACGGGTGAGGGTGTCTACAACCCATGGCAGGTCGAGCCTGTCGACCAGGTCGACCGGAAGCGCCTCCGTACCGTGCAGGGCCCCGGCCACGGCCGCCACCGTGACCGGCCCTGGAGGCCATTACCAACCGTCGTCCCAAGTGGCCTTGACGAGACGAGATGCACGTGGGATGCACGCTCGACACAAAGCGAAGGCCTTCACCCGCGTTTTCGCTGGTGAAGGCCCTGGCATGCGAGTGGACGTGAAGGGACTCGAAGCTCTCACGCCCCAGCGGCGGGTACGCCCATACGCCTGTGACCACGCTGCAGCCATCCGGCGACGGCTCCTGGCAGCACTCAGAGGCTTGGTCGCCTGTGCACCCCCTCAGCCACGTACGTCGTATCGCCCACTGTGACGCGACATGACGACGCCTGCGTGTCCATGGTCCGGTTGTAGGACGAGTACTGCCTGATGTCTCAGACCCGACCTCGATTTCATGGCGACGCTGACCGCCGGGAGTCGCGCACTCATCAGGGATCTGTAGGTAATCCGCACGGCCCGGGCACGCGCAGGGCGCGGTACATCACTGTCACCCGGAGAGTCGGGTCGCACAACACCGAATGCAGGACGGTTGGCGAGAGCCCTTGCGCCGGCCCGGCGCGCCCAGCCAACCAAACTGCCGTGCAGTTGGCCGCAAGTCGGTGAGCGCCCTCTTTGGGGTACGTTCTGGCGAGGTCGCTGGAGACGACAAGAGGTGATGTTGTACATGACGCTAGACCTATGGGCGCCCGACCATGTTCGTCGGCAGGTCATGCGGCAGGCTCGGTATGCGCTGAATGTCGCAGTGCTCGATGAGGATCGGGTGCCCCCTGAAGGCCCATTCGACGTCGCGTTGACGAATGGTCTACTCGCCATCATCGCGGCCATCGATCCCGTGGCCGTTGTCGACCGGCGAGGGCTCACGCTACCCGCCAGCGCTCTGCTGCCGAGGGCGAGCGCACTCGGCCTCAGCATCGATCAGGAAACGTTGGCGAACGGACTGCAGCTGACCCAGCCGCTCCGACATGGCCGAGCCGATGACGAGTGGATTCAACTCGAATCAAAGCACGTGACCGCGCTGCGTGCGCTCGACGAGATGGATGGCCTCGGGGTGCTCCACCACGTTGCGGCTCATCGAACGGTGGACGACATGATGGTCACCCTGTTCTCCGAGAAGGCAGAGGCATACGCGGAAAGGGATGTGCGCCGAGTCAAGGACCTCCTCGATGTAATGGAGCCTGAGGAGTGTGACGACTGCTTCCGGCGTACTTTCGTTCCGCTTGGTTACGACGACAGCGGCGGCACCATGGCGGTGGGCTTGTGCATTGCCTGCGGGTATCAGCGCGACGAGGACACCGCGCGGGATATGTACCTGACAGAACAGTGGGAGTTGAAATGGCAGCACGAGTGACTAGAACCTCGGCGGCCACATCCCGTTAGCTATCAGGGACAACATGTCCCTGTCAGGGTCCATTCGCGAAGATGAGTCCTGTTCCCTCGTCTGGAAAGCGTCGGGATGGAGCGACCCCGGTGCGAGCTCCACCACGGCGTCGTCGTCACCGTTGCTCCACGACACCAGGTACTCGCGGGGTCTACTCCGAAGTGTGTTGTGGACTCACCGATCTCGTCGGGTCCCCGAGAGAACGCCCTGATCCTGGAGGCGTTCGAGGTGGCGCACGTTGCCGAGCCGCTCAAGGAAGTCCGAGTAGTCGTCGACGTTCTTGAGCGGCTCGGAGGTGAGCTTAAACTCCCGCCGCAGCCTCGCCGTCTCGGCGCGGACGACGTCGCCTGCTGTGGTGTCATCCACCGCCGCGTCGACGCGCTTGAGCACCGTAAGAGCTCGATCACGCGTGCAGCCGCTTGGATAGTCCCCGGTGAAGCTGTCGATGATGCGATCGAGGCGTTGGTCGCGGCGGCTCTCGGACTCGCGGTCCCGCGCCAAGTTGAGCTTATCGGCGAGATGCTCGATCAGTAGGCCGAAGTTCTTGTCCAGGGCGGGGACTCCGGGCGGGCGGCTCGCGTCTCCCTCTGAAGCGCCCAGGAAGGCCAGCAGCTCCTTCGCGAATCCCGCCTTGCTGATCCGTGTGTCAAAGGTGGACTCGAACGCCTTCTCCATTGCGTCCCAGAGGCTCCCGTCCGAGGCCTGAAGCCCGCCGGTGACGTCCTCCTCACTGAGCCGCTTCGCGGACTCCTCGTCGACTCCAAGGAACGCGCGCGCGTACCCCCTCGCGGCTGTGACCGCGACCGACGCAGGAATCAGGTCCTCGGGTTCGCGGACGACGACGCCTTCGGTCACCTCCAAAGAGACGGTGCCCGACCACTCGGTCACCTGCACGACCAGGTCTTCGGCGACAGTCGGTTTGCCGTGCGCGCCGCCCTTCCTGATCTGCTTGCGTGCGGTTTCCCCTGAGGAGTCACCGTCGACCAGAACAACGCACGCGGGCCTGACCTGGTCGCGGCCGCGCGCGAGGTAGAGCATGTAGGGGACATTCGAACCGCCCGGGACGATCGTCACCTGGTTGAGGTCAAGGCAGTGACTGGGTGCCGTCCCCGCGCGTAGTAGCCGCATGTTCATTCCGGCGAGGAGGACCTGATCGGCGATGCCTTCAACAAACAGGTTGTCGCCGCCGATGAAGGCGGTCTCGGCGACGAAAGCGCCGAGAGATGTGCGAAGCGGCTCGTAGTGGTTGCGCGTTGCGTCCTTGACGTGGCGGGTGCCCTCGTCGCGCGACCCCTTGTCAACCACTCGCACCCGGTGGCCAGCGTTGCGGTTGATGAGGAACGGCGAGTGCGTCACGTACACGACCTGATCCTCGCGATCCTCGTCGTCCGGGCGCGCGTGATGCTCGAGCACCCGGAGGAGGTCCTGCTGTCCCGAGGCGGAGAGGTAGGCATCGGGCTCGTCCATCAGGAGAACCTCCGGCTTCTCGGCCGGTCGGTCATGGGCGAGCAGTTGCACGTAGTAGCTGAGGAAGTACCGCAGCCCCCGGCTCCGCTCCGTGAACGAATAGTCGGTCCCGGTCCGGTCGCGGATCGTGAACACGAGCTCGTGCTCCCTCGGCGAGACGCGAAGCTGGAACTCCGGGTCCTGGCTCCACCACCGGGAGACGTTTAGGTGGCGAGCGATCGAGTTGTTCATTTCCTGGATGAGGCCGTTGACCAGTCCTTCGCGCTCGTCAGCGATTGCGCTCTGGAGTTCCTTGAAGCTCGACTCCTCTATCCGCGCGATCTTAACCAGCAGATCGATGCCTAGCTGCTGCTCTTGTTGCCTCTTCGCGGACTCGGTCGACTGGTCTGCGTTGACCAGCGCTAGGACGCTCGGAGCGCTCCTCGTGACGTCCTCGGCCGTGGTGACGGAGTCGAACAGCGCGAGGAGCGCGGATCGCTTCTTTCGCCCGGCCAGACCGCCGCCGTTGTTCGCGAGCTCCGCAATCGAGACCGAGTCGGGGAGCGCGATCTCGGTATTCAGTTCGTGTGGATGCGGTAGCAGATCCTGGAGCGCAGCCACTTGCTCGTTGGTGAGGACGACGCGCTCGTCATCGCGGTCCACCACCGCCACCACCTCTGGCTCTGGGCGCAGAAGCAAAAGATCGCCGTTCCTTCGCCGCGAGATGCCTTGCTCGTCGACGGCGTCCGCCTCGTCGACCTCGAGCTCAAGAGTCAGGCCGACTTCGGGGAACCGACGCGATCCGTGTTCGACCGAGAACAGCGTCGACGACCTGCAGAAATCCCGCTGGCGGAGGCCATCCCCAGTGAGGGCGATCCTGATGGCGTCGAGCAAGTGGGTCTTGCCGGACTCGTTCGCACCGACCACGGCTGTGATGTCGGGCTCGATCGGGATCCGCACATGCGGCATCCAGACGCCTTCGACCTGCTGCCACGGCACGGGCTTCGTGCCTGGCATTGCTTTCAGCTCGTAGTCGAAGTTGAACGATTTGTAGAACCGGACCCAAACCTGTCGTACCCGCACGGACGCTCCCTTGCTCATCGTATAGACGGTTCAAGAACCCTGTCGCTGTTGAGTCTATGTAGGAGCTCCGACAGATCGCGGCCTTAACGCCGGCCTTGCTCCCATCGGCGCGGCCCACCCCTCCAGCTCGAATAGTGAGGTCTGCTGCACCCGGGCCAGCGGACCTGCCGCACTAGCGCGGCCGCACGCACATGCAGATCCTGTACTGCCGCCGGTCGGGTGGTTCAGAGGCACGTCATACCGCCGCATACCGCCTAATACGTCTTCCGCACTCGGCCAGCCTTCCTGTTTGCGAATGGGCGCTGCCCCCAGTCGGAGACGAACTGGGTGATTAGCTCAGACTCGACGTCTTCTGGGTCGTCGTCGGGCGTTTCGAGCCAGGCCACGAGGAAACTCGGACTCTCGGCCAACTGCCAGATGTACCTGCCACCCCAGTGCCCCACAGGGGCGCCGGCGCGTGCTTACGGAACTCGTCCAGGCGCGTAGACAACCCTCGCCTGCCGGATGCCCCACCGCTTGCCTTGCCGATGTAGAGAACGTGTGCTTCGTTTATCCAAGCCGCGTCAAGGAGGTCCCGTGTGACGGAGGGGTCCTTGCCCTTGAACCGTCCCGCGGGGCTGGTATCAAGGAAGGTCGGCCCCTCCAGTTTCTCGCGCAGCACGACGTACACCCCTGATCCGCGAGGTACGCGTGCGGCTTGGAGGTCGACGAAATGGACAAACCCGTCGAAGCCTGCGGTCCTCAGCCCGTCGCGCGACCAATCCATGCCCTGAGTCTGCATCAGGACGAGGAACCACGCCCACGAGTGGCCGGACGCGTCAATTCGCCGCCAATGACCGCACCCTTCCCCTTGCCGGACTAGGCAGAGACAGCGGCTACGTGGCCCGCACCCCTCTCCACCGGTCCCTCATCCACGACCTGCACCGCGCTCACCCCACCCCCAGGGCGACCCGGCACCCAGTTTGCCGGCCTGGCCCCACGTGGCGACGACGTGACTCACATCGATCGCGCCCTCTCGCCCCTCGAGAGCACCGTGACTTCTCGCGCTACGGTCGCCCTCGACCGTCGGCGCCCTCTAGAACCGCAGCTTCCGGCGCGTGCGTCCTGACTTGCCCCGGATCAGAACGTCTCACCGCCTCCGCCGTCGGCGGCCCTCGAAGTGGACAGCAGCTGATCTGTGACCTTCAGGGCGAGCCTGTCGAACCCCCTACTCGCCTTTCGACAGACAGCGGTGAAGGTACTCGGCAGCCAACTCCTCTACGTTCCATGACACGGCAGGCGCAGCCGAATGACACGTGTATGACACGCGCTGGGCCATACGGAAGCCCCTGACCGGCATACCTGCTGGTCAGGGGCTTGTTGTACTGGTGGACGATACTGGGATCGAACCAGTGACCTCTTCCGTGTCAAGGAAGCGCGCTACCGCTGCGCCAATCGTCCCTGCGCGATGAAGATCGCGAGTGCGAGGTGGAGACGGGATTCGAACCCGTGTATACGGCTTTGCAGGCCGCTGCCTCGCCTCTCGGCCACTCCACCATGAGGCATCTGGTGGTGGTGCCTCAGAGCGGATGACCGGGCTCGAACCGGCGACCTCAACCTTGGCAAGGTTGCGCTCTACCAACTGAGCTACATCCGCCTGCTCCGCTGCTACCAGCGGCGCGAGGTAAAACACTAGCCGACGGCGGCGGACGTTTCCAAATCACCCGCACGGCGCGTCCTGCGGCGGCTCAGCGCGGCCCCGGTATGCCGTCCATCGCCGCCAGACGCAGCTCCTCGTCCTCCTCGGACTCCCGGCTCCGGGCGGCCAATTCCTCCTGCTCGGCGCGGCGTAGCTCGCGGTGCGCACGGCGCTCCTCCCACCACTCGTTGACCCGCGCCGTGGGACCGCGGTACTCCGGCGGCGGCCGCAGGCGGCGGATCCCCGCGTTGAGCGAGGCGCCGACCAGGACGGCGAAGGAGAGGAAGTAGAGGTAGACCATGAGGATGATCGGCGCGGTCAGCGGGCCGAAGACCGAGAAGCCGCCCGCCGCGAGCTCGGCCCAGCGGCGGATGAGGATCGAGCTCACGACCCAGAGCACGACGGTCAGCAGCGCCCCGGGCAGGTCGCGCCAGAACGTCGAGCGGGCCGGGGTGGCCACGTGGAAGAGGCCGGTGAGGCTCATGATCCCGAGCACCCCCACCAGCGGCCAGTAGAGCTCGACGAGCACGTCCACGCGCTCGGGCAGCCGCCGCCCCAGAGACCGGTGCCAGCACCCGGCGCAACCGACGCCGGAAGGTGGGTGCGGTGGTCACGTCCTCGACGGTAGCCGCGGGTCACGGTCCCTATGGCGCGACGTGCCGGGGAGGTGCCGAGGCCCTCGGCGGCCGGCCCACGGCATACACTGAGATGTTGGTGACACCGCGGTCAGCCTTCCCCTGAACCCCACTGAAAGGCCCGACCACCCGATGGAACTCTGGCCCGGATCGGCCTACCCGCTCGGCGCGACCTTCGACGGCACCGGCACGAACTTCGCGCTCTTCTCCGAGCACGCGACCGCTGTCGACCTCTGCCTCATCAACGACCGCGCGATCGAGACCACGGTCCCCCTCACCGAGGTCGACGCGCACGTGTGGCACGGCTACATCCCCAACTGCCAGCCGGGCCAGCGCTACGGCTTCCGGGTGCACGGTCCCTACGAGCCCTCGGAGGGCCACCGCTTCAACCCGCACAAGCTGCTGCTGGACCCCTACGCCAAGGCGATCGCCGGCCAGATCCGCGGCCACCAGGGACTGTTCGCCTACGACTTCGGCGACCCGACCTCATACAACACCGACGACTCCGCCCTGCACACGATGACCTCGGTCGTGGTCAACCCGTTCTTCGACTGGGGCCACGACCGGCCGCCCCGTCACGCCTACCACGACAGCGTGATCTACGAGGCGCACGTCAAGGGTCTGACGATGAACCACCCGGAGGTGCCCCCGGAGATCCGCGGGACGTATGCCGGGGTCGCGCACCCGGCCGTGGTCGAGCACCTGACCAGCCTCGGGGTGACCGCCGTGGAGCTGCTGCCGGTGCACCAGTTCGTCGACGACCCGCACCTGCAGGACAAGGGGCTGTCCAACTACTGGGGCTACAACACCATCGGCTTCCTCGCGCCGCACAACGGCTACTCCGCCTACGGCCACCGCGGCCAGCAGGTCACCGAGTTCAAGTCGATGGTCAAGACGCTGCACGAGGCCGGCATCGAGGTCATCCTCGACGTCGTCTACAACCACACCGCCGAGGGCAACCACCTGGGCCCGACGCTGTCCTTCCGCGGCATCGACAACGCCAGCTACTACCGGCTCGTCGACTACGACAAGGCGCACTACTACGACACGACGGGCACCGGCAACAGCCTGCTCATGCGCTCCCCGCACGTGCTGCAGCTCATCATGGACAGCCTGCGCTACTGGGTCACCGAGATGCACGTGGACGGCTTCCGCTTCGACCTCGCGGCGACGCTCGCCCGGCAGTTCCACGAGGTCGACAAGCTCTCCGCCTTCTTCGACATCGTCCAGCAGGACCCGATCATCTCCCAGGTCAAGCTCATCGCCGAGCCGTGGGACCTCGGTGACGGCGGCTACCAGGTGGGCAACTTCCCGCCGCTGTGGACCGAGTGGAACGGCAAGTACCGCGACACCGTGCGCGACTACTGGCGGGGCGCCCCGGCGACGATGGGCGAGTTCGCCTCGCGCATCACCGGCTCCAGCGACCTCTACGAGCAGAGCGGCCGCCGCCCGTATGCCTCGATCAACTTCGTCGTCGCGCACGACGGGTTCACGCTCGCCGACCTCGTGTCCTACAACGAGAAGCACAACGAGGCCAACGGCGAGGGCGGCGCCGACGGCGAGGACCACAACCGCTCCTGGAACAGCGGGGTGGAGGGCCCGACCGACGACCCGGAGGTCTGCGCGCTGCGGCTGCGGCAGCAGAAGAACTTCCTCGCCACCCTCATGCTGAGCCAGGGCGTGCCGATGCTGGCGCACGGTGACGAGATGGGCCGCACCCAGCACGGCAACAACAACGTCTACGCGCAGGACAACGAGATCGCCTGGATGGACTGGGACCTCGACCCGCGCCAGGCCGAGCTGCTCGACTTCACCTCACGGCTCATCGCGCTGCGCCGCGAGCACCCCGCCTTCGGACGCCGCCGGTTCTACGCCGGCGATGCGGAGCACGGCGGGCAGAGCGAGCTCGGCGACATCCAGTGGTACTCCCCCGGCGGCGAGATCATGACCGAGGAGCGCTGGCACAGCCGCGAGCAGGCGGTCATGGTCTTCCTCAACGGCGAGGCCATCAGCGAGCGGGACGAGCGGGGCCGGCCGGTCACCGACGACCACTTCCTCCTCCTCTTCAACGGCCACCACGAGCCGGTCGACTTCACCGTGCCGGACGGGATGAACACCCCGACCTGGCAGGTCGTCGTCGACACCAGCGGCGACGACCTCGACGACGTGCCGTGGGAGACCGGCGGCACGCGGCAGATGCCAGCGCGCGCGGTCGTCGTGCTCCAGGCCACGCCGCAGTCCGAGCTCGCCGACGGCTGACGATCTGGACGCGGCTTTCTGGGGCCCGGTCCCCCAGAAACCGATGTCCAGAACGGCAGGTCTCAGAGGTCGGCGAGCCGCTCGGTCTGCTCCGCGACGTCGAAGTCTGCCTTCGGCCAGGCGAGGTCGAGCCCGCGCAGGTGCTCCAGGAGAAGCTGCTGGACGGCGAGCCGGGCATACCACTTGCGGTCGGCGGGGACGACGAACCACGGCGCCGCGTCCGTGCTGCAGCGCTCGAGCAGCGCCTGGTAGGCCTCCTGGTAGTCGTCCCAGTAGGCGCGCTCGTCCAGGTCGCCGGGGTTGAACTTCCAGTGCTTGTCCGGGCGCTCCAGCCGCTCGGCGAGCCGCTCCTTCTGCTCGTCGGCGCTGATGTGCAGCATGACCTTGATGACGGTGACGTCGTCGTCGACCAGGCCCTGCTCGAAGCGGTTGATCGTGGCGTAGCGCCGCTTCCACTGGCTCGGCGGCACCAGGTCGTGCACCCGCACGATGAGCACGTCCTCGTAGTGCGAGCGGTCGAAGACCCCGATCATCCCCGGGCCGGGCAGCGCCTTGCGGATGCGCCACAGGAAAGGGTGCTTCTTCTCCTCCGCGGTCGGCGCCTTGAAAGCGGTGAGCTCCACGCCCTGCGGGTCGACCGCGCCGACGACGTGCCGCATGATGCCGCCCTTGCCCGCGGTGTCCATCCCCTGCACGACCAGCAGCACCCGCTTGCGCCCGCCTGCCTTGGACTCGGCATACAGCTGCTCCTGCAGCGTGTCGAGCTCGTCGTCGGCGGCGGCCAGCGCCTCCTTGCCGGCCTGCTTGTCCCCGTCGAAGGCCGGGGTCGAGCGCGGGTCGAGGTCGGCGAGCACGAAGCCGTCGCCGGCGCGCAGGGCGTCGGTGTATGACGTCGCCGTCGCCTGCTGCGCGGAGCTGCGCTCGGTCGAGGCCTTCGCGCCCTTCTTGCCCTTCGCGCCCTTCTTGCCCTTGGCGGCCTTCCTGCCCTTGACGCCCTTCGCGGCCTTGCCCGACGTGGCCTTGAGCTGCGCGCCTTGGCCTCGTCTTTCTTCTTCTGCTTCTTCGCCTTCGTGCCCATCGCCGCAGTCTGGCAGACCGGCCGGGGTCCGTCAGCGCAGCCGGGTCCGCAGGAGCAGGTCGCCGTCCCACTCGATGAGGTGGGTGGCCTCGCCGACCAGCTGGGGGAGCTGCACGTCCGCGGGCACCAGCGAGGGAGCCTCGCCACCGGCGAGCACCGGCCGGACCGTGACGCACAGCTCGTCGACCGCTCCGGCCGCGACCCACGGGCCGAAGAGGGCCGGGCCACCCTCGACCACGACCCGGTGGAGCCCGCGGTCACGGATCGCCGCCAGGACGCGCTCGGGACCGACGTCCTCGCCGTCGCCGCCGACCACCAGGACGTCCGGGTGGTCGTGCAGCGACGCCGGCACGTCGCCGGACCGCGTCACCACGACCAGCAGACACCCCTCGAGCGGCGGATAGCCCTCCGCGCGCGCGGTGCCGGCACCGACCACGACCGCCTCTGCCCAGCGGCGTCCCGCCTCGAAGGCGGCGTGGTCACCCTCCGAGCCCTCGTTGAGCCCACCGCTGCGGCCGTCCGGGCCGGTGGCCCGGCCGTCCAGCGTCGCGATGAAGCTGCCCCGCACCCAGGCCGTGTCGGCCGGGTGGTCCTCGGGTAGGGCGTACCACGCGTCCAGCTCGTCCTCGGTCAGCGGCCCGCGGGCCAGCTGCAGTGCTCCCATGTGGTGCCCTCTCCGGCTCAGCGCACGAAGGAGGCGACGAGGTCCTCCCAGAGCGAGGGGTTGGTGTTCCACTCCTGGCAGTGCCGCGCCTGGGGCCAGACGAAGGTCTGCACCAGGCCCGGGCGGCGCCGGGCGAGGTCCTGCGAGGGGCCGTAGGGCACCGTCTCGTCGGTCATCGAGTGGATGATGAACATGCGGTGGCTGACCTCGTCGGCCCGGTCCACCCAGTTGGTCGCCGCGACGTCGACCGGCTCTGCGACCCGCAGCAGGTGACGGGATGCCTTGCTGCGCAGCAGGCTGCGGGCCAGCTGTTCGATGGGCCGGGGGATGAAGTGCAGGTCGGCCTGGTGCGCCAGCACCGATCCCCAGTCGATGACCGGCCCGTTGAGCACGACCCGCTGCACCCGGTGCGCGACGTCGGAGCGGTTGAGCGCCTGCAGCACGATCGCGCCGCCCATGGACCACCCGAGCAGGATGAGCCGCCTGGCGCCGTGCGCGAGGGCATACCGCATCGCGGCGTCGATGTCGCGCCACTCGGACAGGCCGAGGCTGTAGCGCGCGTCCGACGACGGGGGTGCCCCGATGTCGTTGCGGTACATCGGGATCAGGCAGGTGTAGCCCAGGCGGTGCAGCACCGGGACGGCGCGCAGCGTCTCGCCGCGCTGCGCGCTGCGGCCGTGCACGAGGATCGCCCAGTCCTCGCCGTGTCCCGGCGCCGACGGGTCGCCAGGGACCCGCCACGCGGGCAGGTCCCCGATGTCCGAGGTGACCACGACGTCCTCGTGCTCCAGGCCGAGCGAACCGGAAGGGTCGCCGCAGTAGAAGTACTTGTTCCACCGGGCCGGGCCGGGCACGAGGTCGCCGACGTCGACGCCGAGCAGCTGCCGGGTCACGACGGTCTGCCGCCGATGACCGCGTGCCGGCTCCTCCGGCTCGGTGTGCGCCGGCTCGACCACCTCACCGAGCCGGGCGTGCCCGGCGCCCCGGTCCAGCCACAGGCCGTAGCGCCCGACGGACGTGGTCTGCGGGTCGGCGCGCAGGGTCACGGTGCCAGCCTCGGTGTCCACGGACACGACGGTGACGTCGTCCTTCTTCTCGTGGTCCGGGGTGATGACCCGGTGCGCGAAGTAGGTCGCCGTGCCCATCGACACGGCTCCCCCCAGCGCCGCTCCCCCGGCCACGGCCGACCCGACCGCGGCCGCCCGCCCCGCCGTGCTCGTCATGCGTGCCACCTGTCTCGTGCCCCCTGCCTCAGCGACCCGTCACCGGGGCCCCGAGCACGTCGGCGAGGGGGTAGTCCACCGGTTGGTCGAGCTGCTCGAAGGTGCAGCTGGCCGGCTCGCGGTCCTCCCGCCAGCGCTGGAAGTGGGCGGTGTGCCGGAAGCGGCCACCCTCGAGGTAGTCGTACTTCACCTCGACGACCCGCTCCGGTCGCAGCGGCGTGAACGACAGGTCCTTGCCGGCCGCCCAGCGCGATCCCTCGCTCTTGCGCGGGGTGTCGGCCTGCAGCTGGGACGCCCAGTCCCACGGGTGGCCCTCGAAGTCGGCCACCAGCGGCTGGAGCTCGGTGAAGAGCTCGCGCCGCCGCGCCATGGTGAAGGAGGAGGACACCCCGACGTGGGCCAGTCGTCCCTCACCGGTGAACAGGCCCAGCAGCAGCGAGCCGATGACGTCGTCGCCCGACTTGTGGGTGCGGTAGCCGGCCACGACGCAGTCGGCGGTGCGGGTGTGCTTGAGCTTGGTGAGGATGCGCTTGTTGGGCTCGTAGACCGCCTCGGGGTCCTTGCCGATCATGCCGTCGAGCCCCGCACCCTCGAAGTCGGTGAACCACCGCATCGCCAGCTCCAGGTCGTCGGTGAGCGGCGAGAGGTGGATCGAGCCGGCGGAGGTGCTGGGCAGGACCGACTCGAGCCGGCCGCGGCGCTCGCGGAACGGCATACCGGTGAGGTCGTCGTCGCCCAGGGCCAGCAGGTCGAAGGCGACGAAGGCCGCCGGGGTCGCCTCGCTGAGCATCCGGACCCGGGAGTCCGCGGGGTGGATACGTTGGCCGAGGGCGTCGAAGTCGAGTCGCGACCCGTCCGGGGAGGAGACGACGATCTCGCCGTCGACGACGCAGCGCGGCGGCAGCTCGGCACGCGCCGCCTCGACGAGCTCCGGGAAGTAGCGGGTCATCGGCTTCTCGTTGCGCGAGCCCAGCTCGACCTCGTCGCCGTCGCGGAAGACGATGGAGCGGAAGCCGTCCCACTTCGGGTCGTAGAGCCAGCCGGGGGGCAGGCTCGCGGCCGGCTTGGCGAGCATCGGCTTGACCGGGGGCATGACGGGCAGGTCCACGCGCTCAGTGTGCCCGATGCCGCCGACAGCCGTCCGGGGGCCAGGCGGGCACGAGCGTGTCGGTGGGTGCGGGCATACTGGCGGGCCAGGCGGGGTGAGGGCGCCCCGGGTCGACCGAGGAGGGTGAGGCGTATGCCCGCCGACGGGTTCGTCCGGTGGCTGGAGGAGGTGGACGCCTCGATGCTCGCGGACGTGGGCGGCAAGGCGGCCGGGCTCGGCGAGCTGGTGCGCGCCGGGATGCCGGTGCCGGACGCATTCGTGCTGACGACGGAGGCGTATGCCGCGGCCGGCTCTGGTGGCGACCTGCCCGAGGAGGTGCGGGGCCAGGTGGCGCAGGCATACCTCGAGCTGGGCGCTCGGGCCGGCGCCGGGGAGGATCTGCCGGTGGCCGTGCGCTCCTCGGCCACCGGAGAGGACCTGCCGGAGGCGAGCTTCGCCGGCCAGCAGGACACCTTCCTGCACGTCGCCGGGACCGACCCGGTGCTGCTCGCCGTGCGCGACTGCTGGGCCGGGCTGCGGTCCGAGCGCGCCCTCGCCTACCGCGCCAGGCAGGGCCTGCGCGAGGAGGACGTCGCGATGGCGGTCGTCGTGCAGCGGCTGGTGCCGGCGGACGTGGCCGGGGTGCTCTTCACCGCCGACCCGGCGACCGGCGAGCGCGGGCGAACCGTCATCAACGCCGCGTGGGGTCTCGGGGAGGCCGTGGTGGGTGGTCTGGTCACGCCGGACACCGTCGTGGTGAGCACCGCCGACCCGGCCGCGCCCGAGGTCGTCGAGGAGCACATCGCGGCCAAGGAGGTGCGCACCGTGCCGACGCGGGCCGGCACGCGGGAGGAGCCCACCCCGGCCGAGCTCGTCGACGCCCCCGCCCTCGACCGCAAGACGGCGCTGGAGCTGACGGGGCTGGGTGGCCGCATCGCCGAGCACACCGGGACGCCGATGGACGTCGAGTGGGCGGTGAGCGAGGGCACCGTGGCGGTGCTGCAGGCGCGGCCGATCACCTCCCTGCCGCCGGCACCGCTGAGGGACGTGCGGTGGGAGCCACCCGTGCCGGGCACGGTGTGGATGCGCCGGCAGGTCGTGGAGCACATGCCGGGCCCGCTGTCGCCGCTCTTCGAGGAGCTCTATCTCCGCCGCGGGCTGCAGCAGGCGATGCGCGAGCTCGGGCAGGAGATGGCCTCGGCGACCGGCGCCACCTTCGACGTCGACGAGATGGTGCCGCAGGGGTTCGGGCGCTCCATCAACGGCTTCGGCTACACCACCGCCAGCTTCCGGATGGGGTGGGCGACGCTGCGCGGCATCGCCGGGGTGTATGCCCGCCTCCCCCGCATCTTCGGCAGCCCGGCCTTCGACTGGCACGGGGCCGTGCTGCCCCGCTACCAGCAGGTGCGGGCTCGGTGGACCCACGTCGACCTCGCGACGGCGACGGGCGAGGACCTCCTCGACGGGCTCGCCGAGCTGGCGCTGGAGGACGCGCGCTACTGGTTCGGCTCGGCGCTGAACCTTGGAATGTCGCGGCTGCTCGACCCGACCTTCGGGCTGGCCTCGCGGCTGCCGCCGCTGCGGTCGGCGCTGCCGGAGCCCGGCCTGGGCAGCTCGTCCTTCCTGCGCGGCTTCACCTCCCCCGCCCTGGACGCGCAGGCCGACCTGGAGGGGCTGGCGGACCAGGTGCGGGCGTCGGCGGGGCTGCGCGACCTCGTGCTCGGCACCGAGCCCGCGCAGCTCCTGCCCGCGCTGGAGCAGCACCCGGCTGGTGGTGCGGTCCTGGCCGGGCTGCGCCGGCACCTGGCGACCTACGGCCACCAGATCTACTCCCTCGACTTCGCCGAGCCGCCGATGGGCGAGGACCCGACGCTGGTGGCCGCGACGTTGCGGGCGCTGGTGGGGTCCGAGCCGGCCGAGGGTGCGCGCGCCCGCCAGCGGAGGATGGCTGCCGAGCGCGAGGAGCTGCTGGCGCACACCCGCCGACGGCTCGGACCGCTCGCGCGCGCCGCCTTCGACCTGCTCTGGCGGTGGACCGCCCACTACGCGCCCTACCGCGAGCACGTGATGTTCCACCTCGGGTCGGGCTGGCCGGCGGCCCGGCGCCTGGCCGCCGAGCTGGGTCGGCGGCTGGTGGAGGTCGCGGCGCTCCATGACGCGGGCGACGTCTACTTCCTCACCGACGCCGAGATCCGCTCGGCGCTTCGGCTGGGGGGTGCGGTCGCGGGTGAGCCGACCGGAACGAGGGACACCGGCGCCGTGGCGGGTCTGGAGGGAGCCATCGGCGAGCCCGCCCATCTGGCCGGTCTCGCCCAGGAGCGTCGGGACCTTCGCGCCGCGCGCTCCCGGCTCACGCCACCGCCGATCGTGCCCGAGCGCGGCGCCCTCAAGGTCGGGCCGTTCGAGCTCACCGCCTTCCACCCCACCCCGGGCGGAAGCTCCGATGCCGACGCGAGCACGCTCACCGGTTTTGCGGTGAGCTCGGGGCGGGTCACCGCCCCCGCCTGCGTCATCGGCTCGACCGCGGACTTCCACCTCATGCGGCCCGGGAGCCTTCTCGTCGCCCGGACGACCACCCCGGCCTGGACACCGCTCTTCGGGCAGGCGGCCGGGCTGGTGACCGATGTCGGCGGTGCCCTCGCGCACGGGTCGATCGTGGCGCGGGAGTACGGCATACCTGCTGTCATGGGCACCGGCTCCGCGACCGAGCGCATCACCACGGGGACGATGCTCACCGTGGACGGCGACGCGGGCACGGTGAGGATCCACGAGGAGGAGACGGGGGCTGACCCGTGAGCACGGCGGGGCTGGTGCCGCTGGCCGGCGAGGTCCGCGACTACGCCTGGGGACGGGTCGGCGGCATCCGGGCCGCGCTTGGCCAGCCGCCGGGCACCGGCCCGGAGGCCGAGCTGTGGCTGGGAGCGCACGCGGGTGCACCCTCCCGGGCGCTCGAGGCTGCGGCGGGATGGACCGACCTCGCGGTCTGGGAGCAGAGCAGCGGCGAGTCGTTGCCCTATCTCATGAAGCTGCTGGCCGCGGCCTCACCGCTGTCGCTGCAGGCGCACCCCAGCGCGGAGCAGGCGCGGGCCGGGTATGCCCGGGAGGAGGCGGCCGGGGTGCCGCTGGGTGCACCGGAGCGCAGCTACCAGGACCCGCACGCCAAGCCGGAGATCATCGTGGCCGTCGAGGACGGCTTCGACGCGCTGTGCGGCTTCCGGCCGGTCGAGGAGGTCCTCGCGCTGCTGGACACCCTGGCGGGGTTGCTCGACGACCCTGCCGTCGGGGTGTGGCGAGATCGGGTCGCGAGTGCCCCGGGGCAGGGGGATGTCGCCGGGCAGACAGGCTCGGGGGTGGGTGCCGCGGTGGCGTGGCTGCTCTCCGGCGACCCGGAGGCCGAGAGGCTGGTGCGTGCGCTCGGCAAGGAGGATCTCGACGGCCTGCCGGAGCGCGATGCCGACCTTGTCCGGCTGCTCACTGCGCATCATCCCGGCGATCCGGGGATCGCCGTGGCTCTGATGCTCAACCGGGTGCGACTCGCCGCCGGTGAGGCGCTGTGGCTGCCGGCGGGCAACGTGCACGCCTACCTGTCCGGCCTCGGGGTCGAGGTCATGGGCCCCAGCGACAACGTGCTGCGCGGCGGCCTGACCGGCAAGCACGTGGACGTTCCCGAGCTGCTGCGCGTGCTGGACTTCACATCGGGCCCGCCACCGCGCCTGGCGCCGGTCGAGGTCGCCCCGGGGGTGCGGGCATACCGTCCGAGCACCCAGGCCAGCGGGGCGGACGTGCCCTGGCAGCTGCTGCACGTGACCGGGTCGGCAGACGTGGCCACGGGCAGCCCGTCTATCGCCTTGGTGCTGGCGGGCGAGTTCACGCTGGGCGCGGGCGAGGCGACCCTGACGCTGCGCCGCGGTGACGCGTGCTTCGTCGACCAGGCGGGGCCGGTGCGGATCGAGGGCGCGGGCGACCTCTACCTCGCGACCACGACGACCTGAGCGCCGTCACGCGCGCCGGGCGCGCCGAGTTGCCCGGTTGCGCTCATGATGACGGCCGTCGAGGGCACCGAAGGGGGCCGCTGGGTGACATCGGCAGGAGCCCGGAACGGACCTGTCTGCGTGTCACGTCCACGGCGATCGATCCTCACCCCTCAGGTGCCCTCCACCCGGTTGCCGTCGGCGTCCCAGTGCTCGGCCACCTTCTTGGACGGCTGAACGCGCGGCGGCTCACCCGGCATCTTGGGGTGGTCGGGCGGGAAGTTGAGCTCACCCAGGCCACGCTCCAGGTCGGCCTCCCACAGCGCGTAGGCACCGTCGACCGAGCCCGCCTCCCGATGCAGGCCCGCCCAGGCGTCGCCGTGCTCGGCGAGGAAGTCCGGCACCGTGTGCAGCGTGAGCCCGGCCGGGTCGACATCCCCCAGCTGCTCCCAGGTCAGGGGCACCGACACCGGCGCACCCGGGAGGATCCGGGTGCTCCAGGCAGCGGCCAGGGTGCGGTCGCGCGTCGCCTGGTTGAAGTCGACGAAGATGCGCTCACCGCGCTCCTCCTTCCACCATGCCGTCGTGAGGAGCTCGGGCATCCGTCGCTCCAGCTCGCGGGCGAGGCCGATGACGGCGTGCCGCACCTCCAGGAACTCCAGCCGCGGCTCGATCGCGGCGAAGACGTGGACCCCCCGGTTGCCCGTGGTCTTCACGAAAGGCGTGAGCCCCGCCTCGGTCATCACCTCACGCAGCCCCCGGGCCGCCTCGACGACGTCGGCGAAGCCGCGGCCGGGCTGCGGGTCCAGATCGATGCGGAGCTCGTCGGGATGGTCGTTGTCGCCGCTGCGCACCGGCCACGGGTGCCAGGTCACCGTGCCCATCTGCGCGGTCCACCACAGCGTGGCGAGGTCGTCGATCACCAGCTGCGGGTGGCTGCGGCCGGAGGGATAGGTGCACGTCGTGGTCCGCGACCACTCGGGGACCCCCTTGGGCGGGTTCTTGGAGTAGAACTCCTCCCCCTCGATGCCACCGCGGACCCGCTGGAGGGTCACCGGCCGGTCCGCGAGCGCACGCAGCATCGGCTTCGACACCGCCTCGAGGTATGCCGCGAGGTCGGCCTTCGTGATCGCCGCACCCGCCTCCGTGGCCGGCCAGACCACCTTGCCCGGGCTCGACAGCCGGACCGCCCGCTCCTCGCCGTCCGGGCCGGGGGCGGTCAGGGTGAGGGCGTCGGCAGGCATACCCGCAATGTAGCGGCACGCCGCAGCACCGACCCACGGCTCTGGACCTCGGTTCCTGGGCGACGTGCGCCAGGAGCCGATGTCCGGAACGGCAGGTCAGGAAGCAATCGGCGGCGCCGCTCGTTGTCCAGGACATGAGCCACCACAGCACCCCCGCGACCGACGCCGCCAAGCCTGAGGGCAAGGCCTACGACACCGCCAAGAGCGAGCAGGAGTGGCGCGAGCAGCTCTCCTCCGCGGAGTACGCCGTGCTGCGTGAGGCCGGCACCGAGCGCCCCTTCGTGGGGGAGTACACCAACACCACCACCGAGGGTGTCTACGCCTGCCGTGCCTGCGGCACCGAGCTGTTCCGCAGCGAGACGAAGTTCGAGAGCCACTGCGGCTGGCCGAGCTTCTACTCCCCGCTCGCCGAGGACCGGGTGGAGTACCTCCAGGACGACTCGCTCGGCGCGACGCGCACCGAGGTCCGCTGCGCCTCCTGCGGCTCCCACCTCGGCCACGTCTTCGAGGGCGAGGGCTACGACACCCCCACCGACCAGCGCTTCTGCATCAACAGCATCGCGATGACACTGGAGCCCAAGGCCGGCTGACCGGCCCAGCCAGGCGGCAGCCGCGTCGCCCGGCTACTCCCAGGCGCCGCCGGTCTGGCGACGGAAGACCTCGTCCAGGGCCGCGCGCGTCGCCTCCGGCACCCCGGCCTGCGCCAGGAGCGTCGCCATCTGCTCGTTGCCGCCCCCGGCCGGGGTGTGCTCGCGCCGCAGCTCGGCGAAGTCCGGCTCCGGCTCGACGCCGAGCGGGGCGAGCGCGAGCGCGACGTTCTGCCCCAGCAGCGTACGGGCCCCACCGGCCGGCAGGCCGTGGTCGCGCAGGAAGCCCTCGATCGCGGCGAGGTAGTCGAAGAGCGGGGCCACCGTGCCGAGCGCGGTGAAGATCGCGTCGAACTGCTCGTCGTCCTCCACCGGCAGCACACCGCCGGTGCGCTCGAAGACCGCCACCGCACCAGGCAGTGCCGGGCGCAGCGGCGTAGACCACGACCGGGTCGCGACGCCGACGACCGGCACCGCCCGCGCCACCTCCGTCGCGGGTGCCACCGCCTGGGCCAGCGCTGGTGCGGTGAGCCCCGCGACCGCGCTCACCACGGTCTGCTCCGGTCGCCACGTCAGGTCCCCGAGCGCCCCGGTGTCGTCCTGACGCAGGCAGACCAGCACCGTGTCGGCGCCGTCCACCACCGCCTGGTTGTCCGCTGCCACCGTCACGTCGGGGTATGCCGCGGCGAGCCGCGCGCTCATCCGCTCGCCCCGTGGGGAGAGCAGGATCGGCGGTGCGTCGTCGACGCCCTCGCAGAGCCCTCTGACGATGGCCGCCGCCAGCGAGCCGGTGCCGAGGATGCCGATGGTGGGTGAGTCGGTCGCCGCGGTGGGTTCAGGCATACCGACACCCTCGCACGCGGCTCCGCCCGAGCCGCCGTGTCCACCGGCGGGTCCAGCCGACCTGGGCAAGGGTATGCACCGGGCGCGCCGTCGAGAGCCGTGCATCAGGTGCGCAACCGTGCCCAGGTCCGCGGTCGTCGACCTGGGCAAGGGTATGCACCGGGTGAGCCGTCGAGAGCCGTGCATCAGGTGCGCAACCGTGCTCAGGTCACCGCAGAGACCGAGACGATCCCGAGGCCCTCAATCCGCGGCCGAGGCGCCCGACGACGCTCAGGGCAGCGCGTCGACGATCCGCTCCAGGCTCACGCGCGGGCCGGTGAAGAACGGGATCTCCTCCCGGACGTGCAGCCGCGCCTCGGTGTTGCGCAGCTCCCGCATGAGGTCGACGATCCGGTGCAGCTCGTCGGCCTCGAAGGCGAGCAGGAACTCGTAGTCGCCGAGCGCGAAGCTCGCGAGGGTGTTGGCCAGCACGTCCTTGTAGTCGCGGGCCGCCATCCCGTGCTCGCGCAGCATGCGGGAGCGGTCCTCGGCGTCCATGACGTACCAGTCGTAGGACCGCACGAAGGGGTAGACACAGACGTAGTCCTTGGCCTCGGCCCCGGAGAGGAAGGCCGGCACGTGACCGCGGTTGAACTCCGCCGGCCGGTGGATCGCGACGTTGCTCCACACCGGTGCCAGGTGCTGGCCGAGGTCGGTCTGCCGGAACCGCTGGTAGGCCCGTTGGACCGTCTCGACCTGCTCCGCGTGCCACCAGATCATCAGGTCAGCGTCGGCACGCAGGGCGGAGACGTCGTAGACCCCGCGGATCACGAGGCCCTCTTGCTCCAGGTCCTGGAAGAGCCGCTCGACCTGCGCGACCAGGCTCGCGCGCGCCTTGCCCTGCGGCAGCGGAGCCGCCGAGCGGAAGACCGAGTAGGCGGCATACCGCAGCGAGGCGTTGATCTCCTCGGCTTGGTCGGGGGTGGGGTGGGTGTAGTCGGCCATGCCCCTCATTGTGCGGGGTGCAGCTCCGCCACGGCACGGCGGGCCGAGCCGATGCAGGCGGGCACCCCGACCCCGTCGTAGGTCGCCCCGCACACCGCGATCCCGGGCACCTGCGAGACCGCCGCGCGCACCTGCGCGACGAGCTCGACGTGCCCGACGGCATACTGCGGCAGAGCACCTCCCCAGCGCTGCACGTGCGCGTCCACCGGCGGCGGGAGGGCACGACCCAGGACGGCCCGAAGGTCCCCCAGCGCGGCGGCCAGCAGCTGCTCGTCGGGACGCTGGAGCGTCACCTCCTCGCGGTGCCTGCCCACCGACGTGCGCAGGAACGTGACGTCCTCGCCGTCGGGCCCGGCGCCCCGGCCCAGCTCGCGGACCCAGTCCCACTTCGTGGCGCTGAAGGTCGCCGCCTTGATGGTGCGGCCCTCCACCGGCGGCAGCAGGACCCCGGAGCCGTCGAGCTGCCCCAGCGATTCGGTCGCGAAGGCGAAGGTCAGCACGGCCATCGAGGCTGTCTCCACGCCGACGAGCCGGTCCGCAGCGGCGGGGGACACGTCGCGCAGCAGTCGCGCGGTCGCCGCGGGAGGTGTCGCGAGCACGACCCGGTCCGCCCGGTATGCCGTGGGGTCCGGTCGCGGGCCGGTCACCACCTCGAAGCCACCATCCGGGTGTCGGCGCAGCTCGCGCGCGAGGGTGCCGGTGCGGACATCACCCCCGGCGGCCGTGATGTGCCCGGCCGCGGCGTCCACGAGCCGGTGCAGCCCGCCCCGCACCGTGGCGAAGACCGGTGCCGTGCCCACTGACTGGGTGCCGTCGGTGGGTGCGGGCAGGATCCCGGACGCCGCGTCCTGCAGCCGCTGTCCGTCCTGCGCGGCGCGCAGCAGCGCGGGCAGGGCGGCCCGGGCCGAGATGAGGTCGGCGTGCCCGGCATACACGCCCCCGAGCAACGGCTCGACCAGTCGCTGCGTCACGGCGCCACCCATCCGCCCGCTGACGAGCTCCCCCACGCTCACGTCGTCGGCCTCGACCCGGCCGGCTGGTTCGGCCGCCGCACGGCGGACCTCGTCGCCGGTGAGCAGCCCCGTGAGCGCCCCCGGGTCCGCGGGCACCCCCATGAGGGTGCGCCGCGGCAGCGGGTGGATGCGGCCCCGGCTCCAGACCTGCGCCCCGGCTGAGGTGGGGTGGACGAGCTCGTCTCCCAATCCGACCTGGTGGGCGAGCTCCACGGCCTCGGGGCGCCGGGCCAGCACGGCCTCGGCCCCGACGTCCACCTCGCACCCGGCGACCCGCGCACCGCTCAGCTTGCCGCCGGGGCGGTCGCTGCCCTCCAGCACGGTGACCCGGGCGGTCGGCTCGCGCTCGAGCACCGCCAGCGCCGCCGTGAGCCCACTGATCCCGCCACCGATGACCAGCCAGGACGTCATACCTCCAGCGTCTCACCCGGGCCGGCGTGACCGGCCCGTGACCCCGCCGTCGTCATCGTGACGCGATCGTGACCGCCGCGGTGGAACGACCCCGTCGGTGGCTCCCGTCGCACCGTCGATCCGCAGGGGGTCGCCGTGCGGGCGTTCGATCAGGAGAGGCGAACCGATGGGCACCAGGACGATCGTGGCAGCCGTGGTGGCGGTGCTGCTGGCGCTGCTGACGGGGTGCAGCAGTGCCGACAGCGGCGCGGAGAACGCGGGAGCGGACGCCGCCTCCGGCTATGCCGCCGACGCAGAGGAGGGGGCGGAGGGTGCCGCCGCGCAGGAGGGTGGCGACGAGGCAGGGAGCCGCGCCGCCGAGGCCGCTGCGGAGATCGGCGAGGGTTCGGTCGCGGCGGACGGCGAGGCGCCGCTGATGGTGCGCCGCGTCGAGCTCGAGGTCGTCGTCGAGGCGGTCGACGCCGCCGTGACCCGCGCCCGCGCGACGGTGACGGGCGCCGGGGGCTATGTCTCCTCCGAGGACGTCCGGCCGGGCACCGAGGACCGTGGTGGCTACGGGTCGCTCGTGCTGCGGGTCCCCTCCGCCGAGCTGGACCCGGTGGTGGCGACGCTGGGCGAGCTGGGTCAGGTGCAGTCCTCCAGCAGCAGCGCCGACGACGTGACGACGGAGTACCGCGACGTCGAGGCTCGCATCGCCACGCTCGAGGCCGGGGCAACCCGACTGCGGGACCTCGTCGAGGAGGCCCCCGACGTCGAGTCGATCGCCAGCCTGGAGCGCGAGCTGTCCACCCGCGAGGCCGAGCTCGATGCGCTCAAGGCCCGGATGCAGGTGCTCGCCGACGACGTCGCCCGGTCCACGATCACGCTGCACCTCGCCGAGGCGTCGCAGGACCTCGACGAGGCGCGGCCCGACACCGGGTTCGTCGCCGGACTGCAGCAGGGCTGGGACGCCTTCGCCGCGTCCGTGACGGTGTTGCTGACGCTGCTCGGAGCGCTGCTGCCCTTCCTGGTCGTGCTCGGGGTGATCCTCGTACCGGTGCTCTGGTGGTGGCGCCGGCGCCATGCTGCGTCGTCCGCCCGCAGCACCGCCCCGAGCGCACCGCAGGCCAGGGACGGGCAGACGCCGGAGCATGAGGGGTCGGCACCGCAGCAGTAGCCCCTCGGGCGTCGCGGATGGTTGCCCCCGTCCGGATCAGGTATGCCGTGCGAGACTCGTGCGGTGACCTCCCCTGCCGCATCCTCCACCGATCTCACCCCGAGCCCCGCCGACAGCGTGCTGGTGCGCGCCGCGCGGAAGCAACCGGTCGGGCATACCCCGGTGTGGTTCATGCGTCAGGCCGGGCGGTCCCTGCCGGAGTACCGCGAGGTGCGGCGCGACGTGCCGATGCTCACCGCCTGCCGCACCCCGGAGCTGGTCACCGAGATCACGCTGCAGCCGGTGCGCCGCCATGGCGTCGATGCGGCGATCTTCTTCAGCGACATCGTCGTGCCTCTCATGGCCGTCGGGGTGGACCTCGACATCGTCGCGGGGACCGGCCCGGTCATCGCCGAGCCGATCCGGACCCGGGCCGACCTCGACCGCCTGCCGGAGCTCACAGCGGAGCACGTTCCTGACATCGCGGAATCGGTGCGGCTGCTCGTCGGCGAGCTGGGGCATACGCCTCTGATCGGCTTCGCGGGAGCCCCCTTCACCCTCGCGTCCTACCTCGTCGAGGGCGGACCGTCGAAGAACCACGAGCGGACCAAAGCGCTCATGCACGGCGACCCGCAGCTGTGGAGCGACCTGTGCGCCCGACTCGCACAGATCTCGCGGACCTTCCTCCGGGTCCAGGTCGAGGCCGGGGCGAGCGCGGTGCAGCTCTTCGACTCCTGGGCCGGCCACCTCTCCCGCGCCGACTACCTGCGCCACGTCGAGCCGCACAGCCGGTCCGTGCTGGAGGGGATCGGCGACCTCGGCGTGCCGCGCATCCACTTCGGCGTGGGCACCGGCGAGCTGCTGCCAGCGATGGCGCAGGCGGGCGCCGACGTCATCGGGGTCGACTACCGGGTCAGCCTGTCCGACGGCGCGGCAAGGACCGGTGGACGGTATGCCGTCCAGGGCAACCTCGACCCGGCCCTCCTCTTCGCCCCCTGGGAGGCGCTCGCCGCCCGCGTGCGCGAGATCGTCGACGAGGGGCGTGCGGCCGGGGTGCCCGGGCACATCTTTAACCTGGGCCACGGAGTCCTCCCCGACACCGACCCGGCGGTGCTCACCCGGGTGGTCGAGCTGGTGCACGAGCACTCTGCCCGCTGACGCCGGCAACCATGGGCGGCGCTCGGTGGTCAGGAGGGGTGGGCCTCCAGGGCAGCGACGAGGATCGGCACCACCAGCTGGCGCTGCCAGGGGCGGGCTCCCAGCTCCGCCGCCGCACGGTCGACCGCGTCCGCCGCATCTCCGTCACCGTGCCTTGAGCCATAGCCAGACCCTGAGGTGTCTCCGTCCCCTGACCCGTCGCCCATCTCCGCGGGAGGCTTCCAGAGGATCCGCCGCACCACGTCCGGCGTCATGAGGTTCTCGACCGGGATCTCGAGCCGCTCGGACAGCTCGGACAGGTCGGCCCGGACCTGCGTGAGGCGTTCGGCGGCGGCCGGCTCCCGCTCGGCCCAGGCTCGGGGCGGCGGCGGGGTGTCGCCGCGCCGCGGCGGCTCGGGCAGGGCGTCGTCGGGCAGGGCGGCGGCGGCCTTGAGCGCGCCCAGCCAGGCACGCTGGTGACGCAGCAGACCCTGCTCGGCACGTCGCTGCCGGGTCCGCGAGGACTCTTTGCGACCGGAGGCGAGAGCGGCGGCCTGCGTCGGCATCCGGTGGGCCAGGTCGATGAGGGTGCCGTCGGGCAGCACCCGGCCCGGGGGCACGTCGCGCTCCCGGGCGAGGGCGTCCCGGGTCGTCCAGAGCTCGCGCAGCGCCGCCAGCGACCGCGGTCGGCGCAGCCGCTGCGCCCCCGTGGTCCGACGCCAGGCGTCCGGCTCGTCCGGCCCGGGCGGCCCGGTGAAGTCGCACAGCGCGGCGAACTCCTGCTGCGCCCAGTCCAGCTTGCCCTGCTCGCGCAGGTCGCGCTCCATCCGGTCACGGAGCTCGACCAGCAGCTCGACGTCGAGGGCCGCGTAGCGCAACCACGGCTCAGGCAACGGCCGGGTGGACCAGTCGACGGCCGAGTGCTCCTTGGCCAGGGTCACGCCCAGGTAGTACTCCAGCACGGCGGACAGACCGACCCGCGGCAGCCCGGCGAGCCGCGCCCCGAGCTCGGTGTCGAAGAGCGCCCGCGGGCGCATCCCGACCTCCGCCAGGCACGGGATGTCCTGGGTGGCCGCGTGCAGCACCCACTCCGTCCCCGCGAGCGCCCCGTCGACCGCCGTGAGGTCGTCGAAGGCAATGGGGTCGACGAGCCAGGTGCCGGTCCCCTCCCGGCGCAGCTGGATGAGGTAGGCCCTCTGCCCGTAGCGGTAGCCGGAGGCCCGCTCCGCGTCCACGGCGACCGGACCCTCCCCCGCCCCCAGGGCGGTGATCAGCTGCTGCAGCCCCTCGGCGGTGTCCACCACCGCCGGGATCCCCTCGAGCGGGGTCTCCAGGCGGTCGTAGTCGCTGCTGGGGTCCTCGTCGGTGAGGTCGGGGCTCATCGGTCGCGGCGGACCCCGGTGAGGGCCACCACGCCGTCGGGCAGCGGCGGCAGCCCGGCGAGGGTGCAGAGCAGGTCGCCCCAGGCACCGAGGTGGGCGGCCAGCTCTCTGGCCTCGTCCCCGTCGGTGAGGACCGGGGTCCAGGACGCGCGGATCTCGAGCTCGACGGTCGGCTCCCGGTCGGCCAGCGCCCCGAAGCTCTCCGAGGTGACGCAGGTGACCGTGCCGGCGGCGGCGGACCACCCCAGCTGCGCGTCGTCCAACGCGTCGGTGAGCCAGGACCACCCGGCCTGACCGGCCAGCGGGTCGTGCCCGACCTCCGGCTCCATCTGCGCCTTGGCGTAGGTCACCGCCCGCCAGGTGCCCTCCCACGGCTCGGGCCCCTCGGGGTCGTGCAGGACGACGAAGCGTCCGGTGGCGATCGGGTCCTCGTCATCGACCCGGGAGGGGACGACCTCCCCGGACAGCGCCACCGCGTGCGGCGCGAGCCGGGTCGGGGCGGGGACCTCCTCGAGGACCAGCTCGGAGCGGACCTGGGCCGCGCGTATACCCTGCAGGCCCCGGGCGAAGACGCCCGGCTCGGGCGCACCCTGGCCGGCCGCGGGACGCTGCCGCGGACGCTGGTCGGAGATCCGGCTCACCACACCCCCAGGGTAGGACGCGCCGGCCGGTCCCGGCAGGAGCGCAACGCCGCGACCGCGGCGGTTCCGGCACCGACCCCACCCGTCCAGGCATATCTCATATATGTGATCTACAGTGGCCGGATGACCGAGAGCTACCTCTCCCGCATCGGCGGGCTCATCCGTGACGCCCGCCGCCACAAGGACCTCACGCAGGCCGAGCTGGCCGACCTGCTCAGCACCAGCCAGAGCGCCGTCGCGCGCATCGAGCAGGGCAAGCAGAACCTCTCCCTGGAGATGATCGCCCGCATCGGCGAGAAGCTGGACTCCGAGATCGTCCAGGTCTCCTCCGGCATCCCGCAGAACCTGCGCATCGAGGGCGGCGTCAAGCTGTCCGGCGGCATCGACGTCCGCACCTCCAAGAACGCCGCCGTGGCGCTGCTGTGCGCCTCGCTGCTCAACAAGGGCCGCACGACGCTGCGCAACCTCGCCCGGATCGAGGAGGTCAACCGGATCACCGAGGTGCTCACCAGCATCGGCTACAAGATCCGCTGGCTCCCGGACTCCTCCGACCTGGAGATCGTGCCGCCGGAGAAGATCGACCTCGACTCGATGGACGAGGCCGCGGCGCGTCGCACCCGGACGATCATCATGTTCCTCGGCCCGCTCATGCACGAGTTCGACACCTTCGAGCTGCCGTATGCCGGGGGCTGCGACCTCGGCACCCGCACCGTCGAGCCGCACATGATCGCGCTGCGGCACTTCGGCCTGGACGTCACCGCCACCACCGGCAGCTACCACGCCACCGTGGACGACGCGGTGTCCCCGACCCGGCCGATCGTGCTCACCGAGCGCGGCGACACGGTCACCGAGAACGTCCTGCTGGCCGCGGCCCGGCACACCGGCACGACGGTCATCCGCAACGCCAGCTCCAACTACATGGTCCAGGACCTGTGCGTCTTCCTGCAGCAGCTCGGGGTGCGCATCGAGGGCCTGGGCACGACGACGCTGACCGTGACCGGGGTCGAGGAGATCGACACCGACATCGAGTACGCCCCCTCAGAGGACCCCATCGAGGCGATGAGCCTGCTGGCGGCCGCGGTCGTCACCGGCAGCGAGATCACCGTCCGCCGGGTGCCGATCGAGTTCATGGAGATCGAGCTGGCCGTGCTGGGGACGATGGGCTTCGAGTGCCACCTGTCGGAGGAGTACGCCAGCGCGAACGGGCATACCCGGCTCGTGGACCTGACCACCAAGCCGGGTCCGCTCAAGGCACCGCTGGACAAGATCCACCCGCTGCCCTTCCCCGGCCTCAACATCGACAACCTGCCGTTCTTCGCGATCATCGCGGCCTGCGCGCAGGGGTCCACGCTCATCCACGACTGGGTCTACGAGAACCGTGCGATCTACCTCACCGAGCTCACCACCCTCGGCGCCAAGGTGCACCTCATGGACCCGCACCGGGTCATGATCGAGGGGCCGACCAAGTGGCGCGCGGGCGAGATCATGTGCCCACCGGCGCTGCGTCCCGGCGTGGTCATCCTGCTGGCGATGCTCGCGGCGCCGGGCACCTCGGTGCTGCGCAACGTCTACGTCATCAACCGCGGCTACGAGGACCTCGCGACCCGGCTCAACGCGCTCGGGGCGCAGATCCAGACCTTCCGCGACATCTGAGGTGGAGATCGTCCGGGACGAGCGGGGCGGCGCCACGGTCCTCCGGGACGGGCACCCCCAGTCCTACGTCGACCTCGACGACCCCGAGCTCCTCGTCTTCGAGTACGTCGAGCACCTGGCCCTCGTCCTGCGCGCGCTGCGACCCGACCCGGCGCCGCTCGCGGTGACGCACGTCGGCGGCGCCGGTATGACCCTGGCCCGCTGGGTGCACCGCACCCACCCGGGCTCCCCGCAGATCGTGCTGGAGCCGGACGCCGCGCTCATCGAGCTGGTCCGTCGCGAGCTGCCGCTGCCGCGCGGCCACCGCATCCGGGTGCGGCCGCAGACCGGGCAGGAGGGGATCGGCGGGCTGCGCGACGGCTCGGCCGACGTCGTCGTGGTCGACGCCT
Organism: Serinicoccus sp. CNJ-927; assembly: GCF_001942435.1. Lineage (NCBI taxonomy): Bacteria > Bacillati > Actinomycetota > Actinomycetes > Micrococcales > Ornithinimicrobiaceae > Serinicoccus > Serinicoccus sp. CNJ-927. The sequence goes on from NZ_MKKF01000052.1 coordinate 29,849, forward strand.
TCGACGAGGGCCGGGTGCCGGGCGCGCTCGCGGGAGGGTCGTTCGCCGCGGAGCTGGCACGCGTGCTCGCGCCGGAGGGTCTCGTCCTCGTCAACGGGGCCGACCTGCCCGGGCTGAGGTGGGTCGCCCGCCTGGGCGCCACGCTGCGCCAGTCGCTGCCGCACGTGGGCCAGCTGGTGCTGCGCGAGGTCGCCACCGGCAAGCGTTACGGCAACGTCGTGCTCGTCGCCTCGGCGAGACCGCTGGACGACGTGACGCTCACCCGCGAGGCGGCGCGGGCGACCTTCCCCACCCGCTGGCGACCCAGCGCCGAGGTGGCGCGCTCCGAGCGCGGGGTCCAGCCGTTCGGGGAGGTCGGGGAGCCCTCACCCCCTCCCCCGGACTCGGGCCCGCTGCGGCTGCGCTGACCCCCAGCCACCCAGGGGTGACAGGGTGGTCGGGGGGCAGCGCGCGGTCCCAGGGTCAGCCCCGCCGCTGACCCTGGGACCGACCTGCCCCCTAGTCCAGGTACGGCAGCAGGGCCTCCTCGACACCGGCACTCACCGCGGTCGTCCCACCCAGGATGATGATCCTGGAGGGAGCGAGACGGTCCAGCTCCTCCCGTGTCGCCAGGGGGAGCTCGTCCTGGTGGGTCAGGAGGACCGGGGCGGCTAGCCGGGCCGCCAGGGGGCCGCCGGTGAGCGCGTCGGCGTAGACCTCGCCGGTCGCGATGAAGACGGCGGGGGCCGGCGCGGGGTAGTCACCGGAGACCGCCACCGCGGTCCCGTAGCGGTCCTCGCCGGCGAGGCGGTCCACGTCGTCGGCATACCCCTCCAGCACCTCCACCACGTCGTCGGAGACTGCCTCGTCGCCACCGATGACGACGATCTGCTCGGGATCGCGCTCGGCCAGAGCCGTGAGGGTGGCCGCGGGGACGCTCTCGGTGCGCGTCAGCAGCACCGGGGCACCCTCGAGACCCGCGCGTGCCGCGCCGGCGAGGGCGTCCGGGAAGTCGGTCCCCCTGGCGACGTACACCACGTCACCGTCCGCGAACTCGCCCGCCACCGCGGCGGCGGTGCCGAAGCGGTCCTTGCCTTCCAGCCTCGTGACCTCGTCGGGGGTGTCGGCCAGGGCGAGGTCCGCCAGCTGGGCCTCGACGTCGGGGGACACGGCCACATCACCACCGAGGACGACGATCCGCTCGGGCATCAGCCGAGCCAGCTCGTCCACCGTGTCCGCGGGCAGCGCGTTCGTCTTGGTCAGCAGGACGGGGCTGTCCGTCGCACCCGCCAGGGCGGAGGCGGGCAGGGCATCGGGGTAGTTCACGCCGGTGGCGATGTAGGCCACGGGCACGTGGGGCTCCCAGGTCGCGCTCACCTGCGACGCGGTGCCGTAGCGGTCCGGACCCCAGATCCGCTCGATGGCGCCTTCCTGCGCCGTCCAGGAGAAGGCGACCGAGGCCGAGGCGGTGCAGGCCTCCGCACCGTCGTGGCGGTAGCAGGCGGTGATCGTGTCGGCGCCCGGGTTCGCGCCGGCATACGTGAACTGCGCGTTGCCCTCGCCATCCGTGACGCTCGTCCCGGTGGCGGAGTTGGCCCCGGTCACCACGAACTCGATCTCCGCGTCGGAAAGCACCGGCCCGTCGTCCTCGGTGAGCGTGGCCGTCACCGTGTGCTCGCTCCCCACGGGACCGGTGCCCGTCGCGGGGCTCAGGTCGAGGTCGTGGGTGACGACCACGGCACCGGGGGTGCAGTCGAGACCCGGGTCCGGGGCGAAGCCGGCGCGCAGGTTGTCCAGGAAGACCACGGAGTCGAGGGAGCGGTCTCCCTGGTCGAAGATCGAGAGGTAGAGGGACTCCTGGCCCGGGGAGACCTGCTGGGAGGCCGAGAGCCGCACCGTCGCCGCTCCGTCGGCGTTCCCGTCCTCGGACCCCAGGCCCCCGTCGAAGGCGGTGCCCGCACCCCGCTCCGGAGTCATGCCGCCGATGCCGGTCGAGTTGATGCTGACGACCTCGCCGTCCTCGTCGAAGGCGATGTTGTCGGGGGCGATGATGGACGACCCGTCGGTGGTCCAGGTCGACTCGCCCACCTCGGCGATGAAGGCGTCGTTGTACTCGGTCCCGACGTATCTCGGGTACTCCTCGGAGAGGAAGCGGAAGTCGAAGCCCAGGCAGTTCGCCCCGTCGGGGATGTCCAGGTCGAGGCGCAGAACCGTGACGTCCCGGTCGGAGTCCCCGCGCACTGCATCTCCTCCCAGGCTCGTGTCGGCGAAGAAGCCGGGGGCGGGCACGCTGTCGAGCAGCCCCGTACTCAGCACCGCGAGTTCCTCGCCGTCCACGGGGAAGCCGGTCAGGTCCGACCCGACACCGGCGCTGGCTCCGGCATCGCTGGCGGGAAGGGGCGCGAACTCGGCACCCGTGACGAGCTGGTCGTCCACCGCCATGGCCGAGGCGATCTCCAGCGCGCCGGCGGCCTCGACCTCGTCGGTCGTGGCGAGAGGAGGTGCGGACTCGTTCTCCCCCCTCCCCTCGCTCTCGGCTCCGTATGCCCCGGTGCCCATCACCGAGACACCCATGAGGGCCGCCGCCACCGCGAAGGCCCGCGTCCGATGCATCATCCTTGATCCCATCTGTCGCTCACTCGCTCCCGGTACGGGACGGGAGCACGGTAGGACCGCCGTGTCGCACCGGTGTCGCGCTCATCCCCCGGCGCGGGACTGGGTCTTGGCCTCGGGAAACCTCGCCGTCATCTGCCGGGCCTAGCCTTGAGACCATGCGGACCCGCGACGACATCGACGCCTGGCTGACCGACATGGACGGCGTCCTGGTGCACGAGAACCGCGCGCTGCCCGGCGCGCGCGACCTCATCGACCACTGGGAGACGACCCACACCCCCTACCTCGTCCTCACCAACAACTCCATCTTCACCGCGCGCGACCTCGCCGCGCGGCTGCACCACTCCGGCCTGCCCGTGCCCGAGGAGCGCATCTGGACCAGCGCCCTGGCGACGGCCGACTTCCTCGCCACGCAGAAGCCCGGCGGGTCGGCCTACGTGGTCGGGCAGGCCGGCATCATCACCGCTCTGCACGAGGCCGGCTTCACGATGACCGAGACGGACCCCGACTTCGTCGTCATCGGCGAGACCCGGCAGTACTCCTTCGAGGCCATTACCACCGCGGTCCGGCTCGTGGCCGACGGCGCCCGTTTCATCGCCACCAACCCGGACGCGACCGGGCCGAGCGCCGACGGGATCCTCCCGGCGACCGGAGCGATCAGCGCGCTCGTCACCAAGGCGACCGGACGTGAGCCGTATGTCGTGGGCAAGCCCAACCCCATGATGTTCCGCTCGGCGCTCAACACCATCGGGGCGCACAGCGAGAGCACCGGCATGATCGGCGACCGCATGGACACCGACATCGTGGCGGGCATGGAGGCAGGGCTGCACACCGTCCTCGTCACGACCGGCATCAGCAGCCTCGACACCCTCGCCTCCTACCCGTTCCGGCCGGACGAGGTGCTGGGCGGCGTGGGCGAGCTCGTGCCGTCGGGTCCGGTCGCCTCCGAGATCGAGCCGCCGCGCAGCGACGTGTGACCGGGGCCGGCCGCCCGGCGGATACCCTCGGAGGGTGCGCACGGCCTACCTGGACCACCCCGGCCCGATCCCGATGGCCCACCGTGGCTTCGACCCCGCCGCGGCCGGGTTGGAGAACTCCATGGCCGCCTTCGAGGCGGCGGTCGACCTCGGCTACCGCTACGTCGAGACCGACGTGCACGCGACGCGGGACGGCATGGTCGTGGCCTTCCATGACGAGACCCTGGACCGGGTCACCGACCGGCGCGGCGCGATCCCCGAGCTGTCCTGGCGGGAGGTGTCACGGGCCAGGATCGGAGGGCAGGAGCCGGTCCCGCGCCTCGAGGAGCTGCTGTCGAGCTTCCCGGACCTGCGGGTCAACATCGACATCAAGACCCCCGGCGCGATCGTGCCGCTGGTGCGCGTCATCGAGCGCGCCCGCGCCCACGACCGGGTCTGCGTGACCAGCTTCTCCGACCAGCGCCGCGACGCGGCCGTCATGCGGCTGACCCGGCCCGTGGCGACCTCGGCGGGCCAGCGCAGCACCGCCTCCTTCCGCGCCGCGGCCGAGCTCCCACCCCTCATCCGCGCCTCTGTCGCCGCGCGGGCCCTGCGCTCGGTCGACGCGCTGCAGGTGCCGCCGCAGCACCACGGCATCGAGGTGGTGACAGCGACCACGCTGGCAGCCGCGCACGAGATCGGCAAGTCCGTGCACGTGTGGACGATCGACGACCCGGTCGAGATGCACCGCCTGCTCGATCTCGGTGTCGACGGGATCATGACCGACCGGGCCGACGTCCTCAAGGACGTGCTCACGCAGCGCGGCCAGTGGGTCGCGGCCTGATGACGGCCCCGGAGGCCACCCGATGATCGTGCTCCGGTCCCTCGTCCTCTTCGCGCTCGCCGCGCTCTTCGAGATCGGCGGCGCCTGGCTGGTGTGGCAGGGGGTGCGCGAGCACAGGGGATGGGTCTGGATCGGTGCCGGCGTCATCGCCCTCGGCCTCTACGGCTTCTTCGCCACGCTGCAGCCCGATGCCAACTTCGGCCGCATCCTCGCGGCCTACGGCGGGGTCTTCGTCGCCGGGCCCCTCGCCTGGGGCATGGCCGTCGACGGCTTCGTGCCCGACCGGTGGGACGTGACCGACGCCCTCGTCTGCCTCGCCGGGGTCGCGATCATCATGTATGCCCCGCGGCCGGCCTAAGGACCTGCGGAGCGGCGTCGCGGCGGCCTTCGCCCGACGATCCCTCGCCGGCCCCCCTTCACCCCACCAGTCACGACCTGCCGGGAAATCCTGATCCGCGCAGGCTATGGCGTGGGCAGATCGGCATTTCCTGGCATCGAGGGACGAGTGGGGCGCCTGGGGTTGGAAGGGTGCGCACGGACCCGCGGCCGGCCTGACCGGGCGCCCGGCGGGCCTGACTCAGTAGACGTCCCGCTGGTAGCGCTTGCCGTCCCGCAGCGCGGCCAGGTAGTCCTCGGCCGCCTCGGCGTCCATCCGTCCGTGCTCGGCGACCACCTCGACGAGGGCGGCGTGCACGTCCTTGGCCATCCGGGTGGCGTCGCCGCAGACGTAGAGGTGCGCCCCGCGCTCCAGCCAGTCGAAGACCTCGGCCCCGTGCTGGGAGATCCGGTGCTGGACATACACCTTCTCCGCCTGGTCCCGGCTGAAGGCGACGTCCATCCGGGTCAGCAGCCCGGACCTGAGGTAGGCCTGCATCTCGACCTGGTAGAGGAAGTCCTGGGTGAAGTGCGGGTTGCCGAAGATCACCCAGTTGTCGCCGTCGGCGCCCTGCGCCTCGCGCTCCTGCAGGAAGGCACGGAACGGCGCGATGCCGGTGCCGGGGCCGATCATGATGGTCGGGACCGAGGGGTCCTGCGGGAGCCGGAAGTGGTCCCCGGGCTCCACGTAGACCCGCACCTCCTCGCCCTCCTGGGCCCGTCGCACGTGCCCGGAGCACCCGCCGAGGTGGGCCCGCCCGAAGCCGTGCCACTCGACGACGCCCACGGTGAGGTGCACCTCGTCCTCGACCTCGCTCTGGCTGGAGGCGATGGAGTAGAGCCGCGGCTGCATCTTGCGCAGCGAGTCGACGAGCTGCTGGGCGGTGATCCGGGCGGGGTGCTCGTGCACGACGTCGTAGATCTGCCGCTGCTCGAGGAAGGACCGCAGCGCCGGCTTGTCCTCGACCAGCGCGGCCAGCGCCTCGACCGGCTCGGCCGCGGCACCGACGTACTTCTCGACGAAGCCGGGGTAGGACTGGGTGAGCTCCAGGTCCTCGGTCAGGGTGGCGCGCAGCGTCTTGGTCTGCTCCCCGAGGGTGACCTCCGCTCCCCCGTCCAGGCCGAGCGCGTCCAGCATGGCCTGCACCGCCTCGGTGTCGTTGTGGAAGAAGACGCCGAGCGAGTCGCCCGGCTGGTAGGTCAGCCCGGAACCCTCGAGCGAGATCTCCACGTGCCGGACGTCCTTGGTGCTGTCCCGGCCGGTGATCTTCTGCACCTCGGAGATCTCCGCGGTAAACGGGTTCCGCTTGGAGTATGCCGTCGGCGCGGCCGCCGAGAGCCCGGGCATCTGCACCACGGTCCCGCCGGCGGGGGTCACCGCGGTCAGCTCGGGCTCGAAGACGTCCAGGGTCGTCTCGATCCAGCCCGGGACCTGGTCCTCGTAGTCGACGTCCAGCAGCAGCCGGTCGGCGACGACCTGGGCGCCCAGCGCGCGGAGCCGGTCCTCGAAGTCCACCGCGGCCTGGCAGTAGAACTCGTAGCTGGAGTCGCCGAGACCGAGCACGCTGACCTGGGTCCCGGCGAGGTCGGGCGCTTCTTGGAGGCCAGGAAGGCGTGCATCTTCTCCGCCGTCTCCGGGGGATCCCCCTCGCCCTGGGTCGACACGACGACGGTGAGGAACTTCTCGTGCTTGATCTGGGTGGGCTTGAAGTCGGCCATGTCGGTCAGCGCGACGGTGAGGCCGCGGGCCGAGGCCGCCGAGGCCAGCTCTGCCGCGACGTGCTTGGCGTTGCCGGTCTGCGAGCCGTAGAGCACGGTGAGGGTGGCCGGCTCGGCGGCGGCGGCCGGGGCGGCCCCGGCGGGCGCCCCGGTCTCGGCGCTGCCGGCGAGGTAGCCGCTGAGCCAGACCTTCTGCATGGGCGACAGCGAGGCCGCGAGCTCGAAGAACCGCTGGTGCTGGTCGGGCGAGAGCGGGCTCGCGCCCTGGGGGACGGTGCTGGTGATCGTCATGTCAGCCCTGCTCCACGTGCAGACCGCACTCGCGGACGAGCCCGAAGAAGCGGGTGCCCTCCTCATCCAGCTCGTCCTGCGCCCGGCGGGTGGTGTGCGTGTCGCCGATGCTGAGGTAGCCCTCGTGGAAGAGGGGGTGGTAGGGCAGGTCGTGCTCGGTGAGGTAGCGGTGCACGTCGCGGCTGCTCCAGTCGACGATGGGGTGCACCTTGGCCCGGCCGTTCTGCAGCTCGACGGTCTGCCGGTCGGCCCGGCCGTCGGACTGCTCGCGGCGCAGCCCGCTGAACCAGGTGTTGATGCCGAGCTCGCTCATGGCGCGCTGCATCGGCTCGACCTTGTTGATCCGGTTGTACTCCGTGATCCCGTCGACGCCCTGCTCCCAGAGCCGGCCGAACCTCGCCTCCTGCCACGCGGGCGACATCGGGGAGCGGTAGACGTGCAGGTTAAGGCCGAGACGGTCGGTCAGCTCGTCGACGAAGCGGTAGGTCTCCGGGAAGAGGTAGCCGGTGTCGAAGAGCAGGACCGGGATGTCCGGGACCCGGCGGGTCACGAGGTGGAGCATGACCGCGGACTGGACGCCGAAGCTGGAGGTGACGGCATACCCGCCGGGGAGGTGGTCCATCGCCCAGTCGACGCGCTGCTGGGCGCTGCGGCCGCCGAGCCGGAGCGCCGCGGCGTCCAGGTCGTGCGGCATGAGCGGGGCGGGGGCGCAGCAGTCGTCGTTCCTGGCCAGAGCCGTCATGATTCGTCCTCTCGGCTGGTCATGCATGGAAGTCGGTGCGGGAGACGATGACCTCGGCCACGACGCCCGTGCGGATGAGGAAGTCGCCGAAGCCCTCGCCCTCCTCGCGCCCGGAGACCCAGGACCCGATGAGGTGGTCGAGCTCGTCGAGGATGGCCTCGGCGCTGATGTTCTCGCGGTAGAGCTTGGGCACCCGGGTCCCGATCCGGTTGCCGCCGAGGTGCAGGTTGTACTTCCCCGGGCCCTTGCCGACCAGACCCACCTCGGCGAGCATGGCGCGGGAGCAGCCGTTGGGGCAGCCGGACACCCGGAGCACGATGTGGTCCTCGGGTATGCCGTGCTTGTCCAGGAGCCCCTCGACCTGCCGCACGAAGCCGGGCAGGAAGCGCTCGGACTCCGCCATCGCCAGCGGGCAGGTGGGGAAGGACACGCAGGCCATCGAGCTGCGCATCTGCGGGGTGGTGGTGTCGTCGACGAGGCCGTGCTCGCGCGCGAGGCGGTCGATCACGCGCTTCTGCCGCGGGGGCACGCCGGCGATGATGAGGTTCTGGTGGGCGGTCAGCCGGAAGTGGCCCTGGTGGACCTCGGCGATCCGTCGCAGCCCGGTCTTGATCGGGGCCTCGGGACGGTCCTTGATGCGGCCATTGAGGATGAAGACCGTCAGGTGCCAGTTGCCGTCGTGCCCCTTGACCCAGCCGAAGCGGTCGCCGCGGGAGGTGAACTCGTACGGCCGGGAGGGCTCGAAGGTGACGCCGGCGCGGCGCTCGACCTCGGCCTTGAAGACGTCGGTCCCGACACGGTCGAGGGTGTACTTCGTCTTGGCGTTCTTGCGGTCGGTGCGGTTGCCCCAGTCGCGCTGGACGGTGACGACGTGCTCGGCGACCGCGAGGGTGTGCTCCAGCGGGACGAAGCCCAGGTCGTCGGCCTTGCGCGGGTAGGTCGCGGTGTCCCCGTGGGTCATCGCCAGCCCGCCACCGACCAGGACGTTCCACCCGACGAGCTCGCCGTCCTCGACGATCCCGACGAAGTTGAGGTCGTTGGCGTGGACGTCGACCTCGTTGTTGGGGGGCAGCGAGACGGTGGTCTTGAACTTGCGCGGCAGGTAGGTGCTCCCGAGGATCGGCTCCTCGGTGCTCTTCGCCTTTTCCCCGTCGAGGAAGATCTCCATGTAGGCCCGGGTGCGCGGCAGCAGGTGCTCGGAGATGCGCGCGGCCCAGTCGTAGACCTCCGCGTGCAGTGCGGACTCCAGCGGGTTGCTGGAGCACAGGACGTTGCGGTTGACGTCGCCGGCGGTGGCGATCGAGTCGATGCCCGCGGCGTTGATCGCCTGGTGGGTGTCCTTGATGTCCGGCTTGAGCACGCCGTGGTACTGGAACGTCTGCCGCGTGGTCAGCCGCACCGAGCCGTACATCGTGTGCTGCTGCGCCCAGTCCTCGACGACGAGCCACTGCTCGGGGGTGATGACCCCGCCGGGCATCCGGGCCCGGAGCATGACGTTGATCAGCGGTTCGAGCTTCTGCTGCGATCGCTCGGACCGCAGGTCACGGTCGTCCTGCTGGTACATCCCGTGGAACCGGATGAGCTGGAAGTTGTCCGGCCCGAAGCCACCGGTGATCTGGTCGCGCAGGTCCTCCGCGATCGTGCCGCGGAGGTAGTCGCTCTCGCGCTTGAGGCGCTCGTTGTCGGACAGCGGCCCCTCGACGATCAGCGGGGCGTCCTGCTGGCTCTGCGGCATGGGGTGCGTGGCTTTCGGTCGGGTCACGATGCGAGCAGGCACCCGGGTCGGTGTGCCTGCTCATCGGTAAGCAAGGATTATGCCTAACCTTATTCCCCGGCATGGATGATGCGTCAAACCGCCCCGCCCGACCGGCGCGGCTGCGGGCATACCGACCGGCGGCCGCACGGTATGCGGGCACGAACGGTGCGTGCGGAGGGATCCTGCTGGGCGCACGTCAGCCGCGCGGGACGTGCCGCTCGAGCTCCTCCAGCCAGACCCGGGCGTTCGCGTCGGACGGGGCGCGCCAGTCGCCCCGGGGCGAGAGCGCGCCCGCCGAGGACACCTTGGGCCCGTTGGGCAGCGCCGAGCGCTTGAACTGGCTGAACGCGAAGAAGCGCTGGACGAAGAGGACCAGCCAGCGTCGGATCGTGGCCAGGTCGTAGGCGTTGCGACCCTCCTCCGGGAAGCCGGGCGGCCACGGACCGTGCTCGACGTCTCGCCAGGCGTGCCAGGCGAGGAAGGCGATCCGGCTGGGCGGCATACCGAACCGGATGACGTGGTGCAGGGTGAAGTCCTGCAGCTCGTAGGGCCCGATCTTCTCCTGCGTGGACTGGACCGCCCCGTCCTCGCCGGCGGGCACGAGCTCGGGGGTGATCTCGGTGTCGAGGATCGAGGTGAGCACGCGCCCGGTCACCTCGTCGAACATCTGCTCCTCGACGACCCAGCGGATGACGTGCTGGATGAGCGTCTTGGCGAGCCCGGAGTTGACGGTGTAGTGCGACATCTGGTCGCCGACGCCGTAGGTGCACCAGCCGAGCGCGAGCTCGGAGAGGTCGCCGGTGCCGAGCACGATGCCGCCGCGCTGGTTGGCCGCGCGGAAGAGGAAGTCGGTGCGCAGGCCCGCCTGGACGTTCTCGAAGGTGACGTCGTAGACCGGCTCGCCGTCGGCGAAGGGGTGGCCGAGGTCCTCGAGCATCTGGCGCGCCATCGGCCGGATGTCGATCTCCTCGAGGGTCACGCCGAGCGAGGTCGCGAGCTCGGTCGCGTTGTCCTTGGTGTGGTCGCTCGTCGCGAAGCCGGGCATCGTGAAGGCCAGGATGTCGCTGCGCGGGCGCCCGGCGCGGTCCATCGCCCGGGCCGCGACGATGAGGGCGTGGGTGGAGTCCAGGCCGCCGGAGACCCCGATGACGACCTTCGGGTCGCCGATGGCGCCGAGGCGTTGCGCCAGCGCGGTGACCTGGATGCTGAAGGTCTCGTAGCAGTCCTGCGCGAGGTCGGCGGGGTCGTCCGGGACGAAGGGGAAGCGGTCGACGGTGCGGCGCAGGCCGATGTCGGTCCGCGGCGGGTCGAGCACGAGGTCGACGGTGCGGAAGCGGGTGACCCGGTCGCCGAGGGCGAGCGCGTTGTCGTCGAAGCTGCCCTGCCGGGCCCGGTCGGCCCGGATCCGCACGAGGTCGACGTCGGCGACGCTGCGGTGCGGGCCCTGCGCGAAGCGCTCGGACTCCACGAGCAGCCGGCCCAGCTCGTGCACCATCGTCTGCCCGTCCCAGGACAGGTCGGTCGAGGACTCCCCCTCCCCCGCCGCCGCGTAGGCGTAGGCGCACAGCAGGCGGGAGCTGGCCTGCGCCGCGAGCGCGTGCCGCTCCGCCGACTTGCCGACCGTGATCGGGCTGCCCGAGAGGTTGGCGACCACCGTCGCGCCGGCGAGCGCGGCCTCGGAGGACGGCGCGACCGGCACCCAGAGGTCCTCGCAGACCTCGGCGTGCAGGACCAGCCCGGGCAGGTCCACCGCCCGGAAGAGGAGGTCCGGGCCGAAGGGCACCTCCACCGCGTCCGCGTGGCTCGCGCGCGGCAGCCGGATGGTCTGGCCGTCGGTCCCGGCTCCCGCAGCGAAGTGCCGCTTCTCGTAGAACTCGCGGTAGTTCGGCAGGTAGGACTTCGGCGCCACGCCGAGGATGGCACCACGGTGGATCACCACCGCGCAGTTGTAGAGCCGGTTGCGGTGCCGCAGCGGCGCCCCGACCACCACGACCGGCAGCAGGTCGCGGCTCGCCTCGACCACTGACCACAGCGCGTCGACCGTGGCGTCCAGGACGGCGTCCTGCAGGAGCAGGTCGTCGATGGCATACCCGGTCAGCCCGAGCTCGGGGAAGACCGCGACCGCGACCCCCTCGACGTCGCACTCGCGCAGCTGGGCGACGGTGCGCTCGGCGTTGGTGGCCGGGTCGGCCATCGCCACCGGCAGGGTGCAGGCGGCGATGCGGGCGAAGCCCTGGTCGTAGGCGCTGTAGAACTCCACGCAGGTCAGTGTGTCAGGAGTGCCGCGGGCCACCACCAGCAGCGCTCGGTGGGGCAGCGGGCCACCACCCGCGCCGCTCGGGGGGATTCACAAGATGTGGGGTTACATCCGTGTCATTCTTCTGTATATAGTGGCGCACGCAGCTGGTTCGGCTGCGGTCCACGGGGCTCCCGTGGGTCGTGGTCGTCGCAAGAGGGAACCCGGTGAGAACCCGGGACTGCCCCGCAGCGGTGAACGGGAACGACCGTCGCATCCAGGCACTGCGCCCCTGAGGGGGCGTGGGAAGCCGCGACCAGTAGGACCGGGAGGCGAGAGCCGACCGGGCGCCCGTGAGTCCGAAGACCTGCCAGTGCACGGGCGCCCCGATGGCGCGCGTGGCTCGTGACCGCGAGGGACGGTCTGGGGCTGGCAGTGGCGACCCGCGAGGACCGCGGGACCCACGGCATACCCCTCCCCCTCCTCCGGCGCGGGCGCCTCTCGCAGCAGGACCGAGTTCACGAGGGGTGAACCGATGGCCAGCACCACCACCGTCGTCAAGCGCGACGGCACCCGAGTTCCCTACGACGGGCACGAGATCGCCCGCTCCATCGAGGCGGCGGCCCGCGGCCTGGACGACGCGGTCGTCCGGGCCACCCAGCTGCAGTCCGAGCTGGAGATCACCCTCTTCGACGGCATCACCAGCGAGCAGCTGGACGAGGCGGTCATCCAGGTCGCGCTGCAGAACGTCAAGGACGACCCGGCGTTCGACACCATCGCCTCCCGCCTGCTGGTCAAGACGATGTACAAGGCCGTCTTCGGCGACACCCGCGACCTGCTCGGTGAGGACGACCCCGAGGTCATCGCCGCCAAGCACCGGCAGTACTTCCCCGGGACCATCGCCCGCGGCGTCCGGACCGGCCTGCTCGACCCCCGGCTGACCGAGCTCTTCGACCTCGAGGTGCTGGCCGACGCGCTCGACCCCTCGCGCGATGACCTGCTGCGCTACATCGGGGCCCAGACGCTGCGCACCCGGTATGCCCTCAACGACTCCGACCCGGCGAAGACCGTGCTGGAGACGCCGCAGTTCTTCTGGATGCGCGTCGCGATGGGCCTAGCTGTCAACGAGGCCGACCCCACGACCGCCGCGCTGCAGTTCTACGACGCGATGTCCCGGCTGGAGTACCTCGCTGCCGGGTCGACGCTCGTCAACGCCGGCACCGCTTACAGCCAGCTCTCCAACTGCTTCGTCATGCAGATGGAGGACGACATCGAGCACATCGCCAAGAGCGTGCGCGACGTCATGTGGCTCACCAAGGGCACCGGCGGCATCGGGATGTCGGTCTCCAAGCTGCGCTGCGAGGGCAGCCCGATCCGCTCCAACAACACCTCCTCGACCGGGCCGATCCCCTTCATGCACACCATCGACTCGACCCTGCGGGCGGTGAGCCGCGGCGGCAAGAAGTTCGGCGCGCTGTGCTTCTACCTGGAGAACTGGCACCTCGACTTCCCCGCCTTCCTCGACCTGCGCCAGAACTCCGGCGACCCCTACCGCCGGACCCGTACCGCGAACACCGCGGTGTGGCTGAGCGACGAGTTCATGAAGCGGGTCGCCGCCGACGACGAGTGGTTCCTCTTCGACCCGCTGGAGACCCCGGACCTGGTCGAGGCCACCGGTGCCGACTTCTCCGCCCGGTATGCCGGCTACGTCGCACAGGCCAAGGCGGGGACGCTGCGGCACAAGAAGCTGCGGGCGCGGGAGCAGTGGAAGGCCATCCTCGTCTCGTTGCAGACCACCAGCCACCCCTGGCTGACCTGGAAGGACTCGATCAACACCCGGGCGCTCAACAACAACACCGGGACGATCCACTCCTCCAACCTGTGCACCGAGATCACGCTGCCGCAGGACCGTGACAACGTCTCGGTCTGCAACCTCGCCTCGATCAACCTCTCGCGGCACGTCCACGGACGGCGCAGCGAGGGCGAGGTCAGCATCGACTGGGACCGGCTGGCCCACTCGGCCCGCCTCGCCGTCCGCCAGCTGGACAACCTCATCGACATCACCATCAGCTCGGTCCCCGAGTCCGAGCGGTCCAACGAGCTCAACCGGGCGCTCGGTCTGGGCGTGATGGGCTTCACCGACGTGGTGGAACGCCTCGGGATGTCCTACGACTCGACGGAGGCCTACGACCTCATCGACCGGCTCGTGGAGTTCGTGTCCTGGCACGCCATCGACGCCAGCGCCGACCTCGCCCGTGAGCGCGGGGCATACCCGACCTTCGAGGGGTCGCGCTGGAGCGAGGGCATGGTGCCCGTCGACACCATCGGGCTCATGGAGGCCGACCGTGGCCTGACCGTCGAGGTCGACCGCAGCAGCACCATGGACTGGGACGTGCTGCGCGAGAAGGTGCGCGGCGGGATGCGCAACTCCACCCTCATGGCCATCGCCCCGACCGCCTCGATCGGCCTGGTCGCGGGCACCACGCCGGGGCTGGACCCGCAGTTCAGCCAGATCTTCAGCCGGGCCACCAGCGCCGGCAAGTTCCTCGAGGTCAACCGCAACCTCGTCGAGGACCTGCGCGAGCTCGGCCTGTGGGAGCAGGTGCGCGAGGACCTGCTGCGGCACCAGGGCGACCTGTCCAAGGTGGAGGGGGTCCCGGCCGAGCTGACCGAGATCTACCGCACCAGCTTCCAGCTCTCGCCCTACGCCTTCCTGCACGTCGCCGCCCGCGCCCAGAAGTGGATCGACCAGGCGATCAGCCGCAACATCTACCTCGCGAGCCGCGACGTCGGCTCGATGGCCGAGCTCTACTCCGCCGCGTGGCGGATGGGCGTCAAGACGACCTACTACCTGCACATGATGCCCCGGCACACTGCCGAGCAGTCGACGGTGAAGGTCAACAAGGCGGCCCAGCCGACCACCGGCGGAGGGGGTGGCGGTGCCCGGCGCGGCTTCGGCGCCAGTGGCGGCAGCGGCGCGCCCGCCCGCTCCGGCTTCGGCGCAGCCGCCCGCCCCTCGGCGACCCCGACCCCGGCCCCCGTGGTCGAGGCGCCGCCGCAGGTCGAGCAGCTGCCTGTCGTCGACGAGGTCGACGGCCAGCAGTGCCCGATCGACCCGATGGAGCGCCTGCAGTGCGACTCCTGCCAGTGACCACCCGCCGACCAGACCTCCCGGAGGAGACGACCCCATGACCGACACCCTCGACACGACCACCACCGGCAACGGCACCGAGGTCGGCAACGGCATCCTTGGCACCGGCATCCGCGAGGGCCTGCTGCTCAAGCCCGTCACCTACCCGTGGGCCATGGAGCTCTACGACCAGGCCGTCGCCAACACCTGGTTCCCCAACGAGGTGCAGCTGGGCGAGGACCTCGGCGACTTCGAGCGGATGAGTGAGGACGAGCGGCACGCGCTCACCTTCCTCATGAGCTACTTCAACCCCAACGAGCTGCTGGTCAACAAGGCGCTGGCCTTCGGCGTCTACCCCTACGTCAACGCGGCCGAGTGCCACCTCTACCTCGCCAAGCAGATGTGGGAGGAGGCCAACCACTGCATGAGCTTCGAGTACGTGCTGGAGACCTTCCCCATCGACCGGGAGGCGGCATACACCTCGCACGTCGACGTGCCTTCGATGGCCGCGAAGGAGGAGTTCGAGGTCCGCTTCATCAAGCGGATGACCGAGCAGACGCTGGACATCTCCACGACCGAGGGCAAGCAGGACTTCGTCCGCAACCTGGTCGCCTACAACGTCATCCTCGAGGGCATCTGGTTCTACTCGGGCTTCATGGTGGCGCTGAGCTTCCGGCAGCGCAACCTGCTGCGCAACTTCGGGTCCCTCATCGACTGGATCGTCCGCGATGAGAGCCTGCACCTGAAGTTCGGCATCAACCTCATCCTCACCGTGCTCGAGGAGAACCCGGACGTCGCGACGCCGGAGTTCGCCGACGAGATCCGCGGGATGATCCTGCACGCGGTGGAGATGGAGGAGGCCTACAACCGGGACATGCTGCCCAACGGCATCCTCGGGCTCAACGCCGACTACATCAACACCTACGTCCGCTACCTCGCGGACCGGCGGCTGGAGGAGCTGGGCTTCGAGCCGGAGTACGGCGTCGCCAACCCGGCCAAGTGGATGGCCGCGGCCAACGACACCCTGCAGCTGGTCAACTTCTTCGAGTCGATCAACACCTCCTACGAGGTCAACACCCGCGCCGACTCCTGAGGAGCGGGGATGTCCTGCGTCACCTTCCTCACCGACGAGCAGCGCCGGCGGTTGCGCGTGGCCGCGCTCGACGGGGCGCCGGTGTCGACCTTCCGCTCGCCGGAGGTGACCGGGTCCACGGTGCGCCGCCTCGCCGCGCTGGCACGCGACCCTCGACCGGGGATCCGGGCCAGCGCGGCGGCGCACCGGCACGCGCCGGCCGAGCTGCTGCACGCCCTCGCCGAGGACGAGGACACCCGGGTCCGGGTCGCCCTGGCGCGCAACGCCTGGGCCGGCCCGGATCTGCTGGACCGGCTCGCCGGGGACGCCGTCGCCGTGGTGCGCCGGTGGGTGGCGGTGCACCCGGCCTGCCCGCACGAGGTCTCCGACCGGCTCGCGGGGGACGCCGACTCACAGGTGCGGCAGCTCGTCGCCCGCGCCGGCCCCAGGTGAACCTGGTGCCTCGACTCCCCCAGTGCGGTCACCTTCCGGCAACCTTCATCGGCTATGGGGCGACCAAAGGTCGCAGGATGGTGACCGCACCCTGGATCGTCGCTGGCTCAGGAGAGGCTGGCGAGGGCCAGGCTGCCCAGGGCGATCAGCCAGCTGACGAAGCTGCCGACCAGGAAGTACTCGGTGACGTCGTGGATCGAGGCCGGCGTCGGACCCTGGGCGAACGGCTGATCGCCTGAGGGGATGAGCACCGACACCGCTGACGTCGCTGATGAAGCCTCTGGCTTCTTTCGACTCATCTGAAGAGCATACCTTCATCGGCGGGCGGCGCCCGTCGTCACGACACGTCTCTGAGCCGGTCGTCAACTCACAGCCTGTTCGAGGAGGCTCACCGATGACATACCGGCGCTCAGATGACATACCGGCTGTCACTGGCAGCCGCTGAACTCCCAGATCGAGGCACGGCCGCCCTCGTCCAGGAGCGTCCAGGCGCCCGCCTCGTCGGCGCCGCCACTGCCCTTGCCGCCGTCGGGGTCGAGCAGGTAGAGCCCCTGGGTGCGGCTCTCGTACTTCGCGTTGAGGCCGTCGTAGTAGTCGAGCGAGTCGGCATACACGTGGGTGACCCCGAGCTCGCGCACCGCCGCGCAGACGGCCGGGTCTCTCGCCCACTCATCGAAACGCTCCTCCAGGACCGTCCGGGCCGGGCTGTCGGGGATCGGGCTGAGCTGGGGGAAGACGACATCGACGCCGGCGCGGTGCAGCAGGTAGGGCGAACCGGCCACCGGCTCGCCCAGGACCACGGCGTCCTCCGGCAGGGTCTGGCCCGCCCGGTCGATCATCGCGATCTCCTCCGGCTCCAGCATCGTCCCCCAGGCGATCGGGTATGCCGTGTAGGTCGAGGCCATGACCTGCACCTGGCTCGTCCAGCGCAGCCCCGAGGTGAGCACGACGAGCGCCACCACGAGCCAAGCGGCGACCCACTCCACCCGCACCCGGAGGACCCGCGTCAGCCGGCCGCAGAGCCACCCGCCGGCCCCGGCCGCCAGCATGATCGCCGGGATGAGCACGAGCTGGTTGATGCGGGAGGCCTGGGTGTACCAGAACCCGGCGAGCACCCGCAGCGGCTGCTCCGGGGGCCCGGCCGCGAGCAGCGTGAGCACCACCGCCCCGCCGAGGGCGACGACGAGCCAGCGCGCGTGCCGCCACCGCAGCGTGAGGGCGATCCCCAGCCAGACGAGCAGCGTGACGACGAGGTTGACCGAGGTGATCTTGTAGACGTAGACCAGCGGGTGGTCGATCGCCAGCGACCCCATCCCCGGGAGATAGGACTCTTGCCCTCCGCGCTGGTAGTCCATGATCGAGAGCACTGGCGGGAAGGTCAGCAGGAAGGCGGCGACGCCCAGCGCCCCCAGCGCGCCGCCGACGCCCACGCCGATCGCGACCGCCCGCCGCCCGAGGCGGAACTGCCGCCGCAGCTGACGCACGAGCAGGACCGCCAGGAGCGGGAGGGCCAGCAGCGCCAGCGAGAACAGGCCGGAGGGGTGGGCGAGGACCACCCCGGCGACGGCCCAGGCCAGGCCCAGCGCCAGCGAGAGGTGCATCCGCCAGGTCAGGACGCCGCGCAGGGTCGCGATGAGCAGTGCGATCGTCCCCGGCAGGCACGCGGTCGACAGCGCGAAGGGCCACACCGCGAGCATGGAGACGGAGACCGCCGGGAAGGTCACGAAGGTCGCGGCGAGCACCGGGGTCAGGACGGTCGGCAGGGCGCGGGCCGGCCAGACCACCCGCGCCAGGGCCACGAGGCCGGCGATCCAGATCACCGACCCGAGGACGAGCGAGGAGGCGTTGGCGGCCTCGGTCACCCCGGCGAAACCCGGCGCGATCGCCACCAGCGCGTGCCACACGGCTGGGTAGAAGGGCGCGGCCTGGTCGGCGTACATCGGCGCCAGCCCGCCCAGCGAGCTCGCGTTGCCGGATTCCCGGACGAACCACAGCGCGTTGAGGTGGAAGACCGCGTCCCACGCCTGCGGCGGCTGGTCCGCCCGGCCCATCCCGGTCGTCATCGTGGCCGCGAGGACGCCGCCGCCGAGCAGCCAGGTGAGGGCGAGCCAGCCGCGTTCGGTATGCCGCAGCGCCCGTTCGCCCGCGACCGTCACCCCGCTGGGGTCGCGCGTCGTGCCGAGCGCGGCACCGACGAGCCCGGCGACGACCGCGGCGAGCAGGGCGCCGAGCGCGGAGGTCAACAGCGTCCAGGGCACGCCGAGCAGGTCGTAGCCGATCGCGAGCACCCCGGCGATCCCGGTCGTCACCGCCGGGGCGCCGCCCAGCGCGAGCAGGCCGCGGGCACCGAGGGCCCGCAGCACGGCATACCCCGGAAGCACCCAGAGGACCGCCAGGGCGAGCGTCCCCGGCAGCACCGTCAGCCAGCCGACACCCTCGCTCATCGGCGGCGCGCCCACGACCGGCCCCCGGGACGGCGCGTCATCTCGCGACCGGCTCGCCCCCGCCGATGGTCAGGCGGGGCACCCCGGTGAACCTGGCGGGGTCGGTGGCGCGGCGGCCATCGAGCAGCACCCGCAGCCCGGGAAGGTCAGCGGCGGACAGCTGGGCGTACTCCGGGTGGTCCGCCTGCACGATCGCGACGTCCACCGGGTCGCCGGCCTCGCCCGGCACCCAGGCGTAGGGCTCCCAGCCGAGGGCCGCGAGCTCGTCAGCGGCATACATCGGGTCGTGGACGAGCACCTGCGCGCCGCGTCCCCGCAACGCCTCGACGGTGGCGAAGACCCCGGAGAAGGCGGTCTCCTTGACGCGGCCGCGGTAGGACGCGCCGAGCACGAGGACGCGCAGGCCCTCGAGCGAGCCGAGCAGCGCCTCGGCGCGGGCGACGGCATACTCCGGCATCGCGGCGTTGGCCTCGCGGGCGCTGCGGACGACGGTGGCGTCGGCATCGGTGGAGAGGTAGAGCCGTGGGTAGACGGGGATGCAGTGACCGCCGACGGCGATGCCGGGCTGGTGGATGTGGCTGTAGGGCTGGGAGTTGCAGGCCTCGATGACCCGGTGCACGTCGATGCCGACGCTGTCCGCGAACCGGGCGAACTGGTTGGCGAGCCCGATGTTGACGTCGCGGTAGGTCGTCTCGGCGAGCTTGGCCATCTCGGCCGCCTCGGCGCTGCCCATGTCCCACACGCCGTTGGGGCGAGCCAGGTCCTCGCGCTCGTCGAAGTCGAGCACCGCCTCGTAGAACGCGACGGCTCGACGCGTGCCCTCCTCGGTGAGTCCGCCGACCAGCTTGGGATAGCGCCGCAGGTCGGCGAAGACGCGACCGGTGAGGACGCGCTCGGGGCTGAAGACGAGATGGAAGCCACCGTCGTCGCCCTCGGTCAGCCCGCTGATCTGCTCGATCATCGGCTTCCACCGGCCACGCGTGGTGCCGACCGGGAGCGTGGTCTCGTAGGAGATGAGCGTGCCTGGGGTCAGGTGCTGCGCCAGGCTCTGGGTCGCGGAGTCCATCCAGCCGAAGTCGGGGGCGCCGGTGACGTCGTCGACGAAGAGCGGCACGACCACCACCACGGCGTCCGCGCCGGAGATGCCGTCGGCGTAGTCGGTCGTGGCGCGCAGGCGCCCGGCAGGCACCAGCTCGGCGAGCTTGTCGGCCAGGTGCGCCTCCCCGGGGAAGGGCTCGCGGCCCGCGTTGATGGCCGCGACCGTCTCGGGGTTGACGTCGATCCCCACCACCTCGTGGGCGGGGTCGGCGTCGGCGAACTGCACCGCGAGCGGCAGCCCGATCTTGCCCATCGCGACAACCGCGATCTTCATACCTGCATCCCGTCCTGGTCGGCGATCCCTGCCGGCCCAGGATACGGGTCCGGGGCGCTGCCTCCCCGCCGTGCTCGGCGCCCGGGCATCGGGGATCATGGGGGTATGCCCGACGCCTCATCCTTCGTCCTGCGCACCCCCGACGGCACCCCGGTCCACGTCACCACCTGGCTGCCCGAGGAGGCGCCGCGTGCGGTCGTGCTCATCGCCCACGGGATGGTCGAGCACGCCGCGCGCTACGACCACCTCGCCCAGCGCCTCACCGACCACGGGTATGCCGTCTACGCCCCCGACCACCGGGGCCACGGGCATACCGTGTCGGGGCGGGGTGAGCGCGGGGTGCTCGGGCACCTGGCGGACGAGGGCGGCTTCGCCGCGGTCGTCGACGACCTGCTCGCGCTGACCGACCGCATCGAGGCCGACCTCCCGGGCGTGCCCATCGTGCTGCTCGGGCACAGCATGGGCTCGCTCCTGGCCCGCGCCTACGCCGCACGCTACGGCGAGCGGCTCGCCGCGCTGGTCCTCTCCGGCACCGCCGGTGCCCCCGGCCTCCTGGGGAACCTCGGCCTCACCGTCGCCTCGCTCGAGGCGCGGCTGCGCGGGCCGCGCGCGGCGAGCCACCTCATGACGGCGCTGACGATGGGGCCCTACAACGCGCAGTTCCGCCCCAACCGCACCCGCTCGGACTGGCTGTCGCGCGACACCGCGCAGGTCGACGCCTACGAGGCCGACCCGCTGTCCGGGGCGACCGCGAGCGCCGGCTTCTACCGCGACCTGCTCACCGGGCTGCGGTGGGTGAGCCAGCCGTCGGTGGCCGCGCAGATGCCGCGGGAGCTGCCGGTGCACCTGGTCGCGGGCGAGGTCGACCCCGTGGGCGGCGCGGCCGGGACCGAGGAGGTCGCCGCGATGTTCCGCGACGTCGGCCTGCAGGACGTGACCACCCGGATCTGGCCGGACGCCCGCCACGAGGTGCTGCACGAGGTCAACCGCGACGAGGTGGAGACCGAGCTGGTGGGCTGGCTCGACGACCGTTTCCCCGCCTCCACCACCTCGGCCCCCTGATGGACCGGCCGCGGGGACTGCGTCGACCGGCCGCGCGGTCTGCGTCGACCGGCCGCGCGATATGCCGTGACCGTCCGCGCGACATGCCCTGACCGGCCGCGCGATATGCCCTCACTGGCCGGGGGGTCTGCGCCGATCGGACGGCCGATGCGGCATACCTGTGCCTCTGGTGGTGACACAGGCGTTCTCCCGCCCACGGCTGTGTCACCACCAGGCGCACGAGCGTGACGAGACTCAGGTGGAGGCGACGCTCAAGCGCGGGCGTGACTCACCGACGCGAGGCGATCAGCGAGGCAGCCATGAAGCGCAGCGGGGCCTCCGGGTGCAGCGCGTGCCGCCACGACGACGGCAGCAGCGTCCGCGGATGCCCGTGCCGGCGCCGGGCCCGGGCCAGCTCGATCATCCGATCCGCCGGCACCGAGACGTCCAGGATCGCGGCCAGCAGGGCGTGGTCAGCCACACTGAGCGGGTCGGCGCAGCCGGGTGCCTCGGCGAGCACCCGCCGGGTCACCCGTGCCAGCTCCTCGCGCTCCGCGGGCGTCCACCAGGTGGGGTCGGCGCGCGTGAGGATCGCGCCGAAGACGTGGATCCGCAGCACCTTCGTCGCCACGGCACGCCGCTGCGTCGCCGTCAACTGCTGGCCGACAGGCAGGTCCCACAACGCATCGACGCTGGCCAGCTGCTGCGCCAGCGGCCGCGGGTCATAGGTCACCCGGTCGCCGGCGTCCTCGTGGATCTCGTAGGCGGGGGCGGCTGCGGCATACCTGACCTCCGCCTGCGACCACAGCGCGGTCACCATCGGCACGTCGCCCCCGACGAACGCACCAGGGAGCAGCCGCGCGCCCGGCAACGCGAGCGCGCCGCGCGAGAGCAGCCCGAGCGGTGCCGAGCGATAGCTGAGCCGGTCGCGCACGAGATCCAGCCCCCCAGGCCGCAGACGCCGCACCGGACGCACCGGCGGCGTCGGCACGCGTCGCCCCGCCAGACGCAGCGGCGGCACGACGACGACCGGCGTCTGAGGGTCGAGGCCATCGGCCGCCGCCAGCCACCCGGCGAGCGCCCCCGGGGCCAGCGTGTCGTCGGACCCCATGATCGCCGTCCAGGGTGCGGTGGCAGCGTCCAGACCGAGGGTGAAGGGTCCGCTCGGGCTCGGTATGCCGTCGGCCAGCTCGAGCACCCGGACCCGGGAGTCGTCGGCCAGGTCTCCGAGCGCGGCGCGGGCGTCCTTCAACGCCAGGTTGTGGGCCACCACGCTGACCCGCACGTCGACGCCAGGTGAGCCGTCGAGCACCGAGCGCACCGCGCGGCCGACCTGCCGATCGGCCGAGTGCAGCGCGATCACCAGGTCGACGAGGGGCTGCTCCCGGGTGACATCCGCGGGAGGGCCCTCGCCTGACCCACGACCGGCCACCGCTCCGCCCTTCCCCACGAGCCGCCGATAGATCTCGTCCACCCGCTGGGCATACCCTTCCGGGCCGTAGCGCCGCGCCACCGGACCAGAGATCTCCTCAGCACTGAGGCCTCGGGAGTCACGCCATACCTGCTCCACCGCGTCGGCCCACGACTCCGGGGCCGCACCGGGCCGGACCAGCGCCCCACTGGGCGGACCGACGAACTCCCGCGGGCCGCCGGTGTCACCGACCACGACGGGGCGACCCGCCGCCAGCGCCTCCGCCGCGGCCAGGCAGAACGTCTCCGCGCGCGTCGGCAGCAGGAAGACGTCGCTCTCCCCCAGCAGCCCCGGCACCTCCTGCGGTTGGACCCCGCCGGGCAGCCGCACCAGCACGGACAGCGCATCCGCCCGCAGCTCGACGTTCCCGCGCAGCGGGCCCTCGCCGATCCAGGTGAGCCGCGCGGCGATCCCCCGGGTCCGCAGGGCGGCGACCGTCTCGACCGTGCGCACCGGGTCCTTGCGAGGTATGAGGCCGCCCACCGCCACGATCTCGAGCACCCCGCGCCCGGCGAGGTCGGCGTCGGGTCGCCTCCGGGGAGCCAGCTCGGCCGGCACGGTGACGATGTTGGGGACCACCTCGACGGGGCCGGAGCGCAGGCGGCGCATCCCCGCCGCGAGCTCCTCGCCCACGACGGCCACGACGTCGGGCCGCGCGAGCAGCGGTCGCACGGCGCGGCGGGCCACGCGCAGGGCCGGGGTCAAGGTCTCCGGAGCCAGCAGCCCGGACCAATGCTCGGTGTGCACCCACGGCACCGAGGGCCGCCAGCCCGCCAGCGGCAGCAGCGAGGAGATGGCCATCGTGTGCAGCAGGTCAGCGCCCCTGGACAGCTCCCGCACCCGCCGCGCCGCCCACAGCACGTGATCCGGCCGCTTGACGTCCATGACCAGTTGCTCCACCGGCACGACCGACTCCGTCAGCACCATCCCCGCGAGCTCGCCGTCCGGGCGAGCATCTGGTCGTCCCGCCAGCCCGGGAGCGACGAGATGCAGCACCCGCACGTCGTGCCGGGTCGCGAGCGCGGCGACGTCACGGGCGACGAAGACGCCGGTCGCCGGTGACGACGAGGTCGGCCACCACGTCGTCACCACCAGGACCCGCACGCGGGCCACGCTATCGCGACGCCTCGAGGGCAGGCTCTAGGCTGGCAGCCATGTCGATGACGCACACGCGCGACGGGGCTGCAGCTCTGGCACGACTGCGTCGGGCGCTCACTGACGGCACGCTCGCCGACGCTGCTCAGCGGCACGGGCTCGCCCTGGTCGTGCTGTTCGGCAGCGCCGCAGAGCCCACCGACAACTCCCCCGGTGACGTGGATCTCGCGGTCGCCTGGGATACCGGGAGCACGCGCGGTGACCTCGTCGGCCTGACCAGCGACCTGCTGGGCCTGCTCGGTGATGGCATGGGTCATCCGTCGCTCCCCGCCGATCCGGTAGCCCGGCTGGCCACGGAACGGATCCTGAGCCAGTCCGTCGACATCGCCATCGTCGCAGAAGCTGCCGCAGCTGCTCCCCGGGTGATGGATGACTTCCGGCGCGCCATCGCAGGGTGGCTGGAGTCGCTCAGGTGAGGGTCCTTTCCGTCGTCGGTGCTCGGCCGCAGTTCGTCAAGCTCGCGCCGATCGCCCGTGAGTGCGCAGCGCGCGACGTCGAGCACGTCATCGTCCACACCGGGCAGCACTACGACCCGATGCTCTCCGACGTCTTCTTCTCCGACCTGGGCATCCCCGACCCCGACGTGCATCTCGGCGTCGGCTCGGGCGGGCATGGGGCCCAGACCGGCGCGATCCTCGCCGCGCTGGACGAGGTGCTGCTGGAGCACCGTCCCGACTGGGTCCTCGTCTACGGCGACACCAACTCCACGCTCGCCGGGGCGCTTTCGGCGGTGAAGCTGCACCTGCCGATCGCGCACCTGGAGGCAGGGCTGCGCTCCTTCAACCGCCGGATGCCGGAGGAGCACAACCGGGTGCTGACCGACCACGCCGCCGACCTGCTGCTCGCCCCCACCGCGGTGCGCGCGACCACCTCGCGGCCGAGGGTCTCGCGATGCGCACCGTCGTCGTGGGCGACGTCATGATCGACGTCCTGCTCCAGGTGCGCAACGAGCTCACCGACGTCGGCGCGACCCTCGACATGCTCGGTATGCCGCCAGGCGGCTTCTCCGTCGCGACGATCCACCGGGCGGAGAACACCGACGACCCGGCTCGCCTCCGCGCGATCGTCGAGGCGCTCCAGCAGGTCGACCACCCGGTGATGCTGCTCGCCCACCCGCGGCTGCGGGCCCGCGCCACCGAGCAGGGGCTCGACCTCGGCGGCGGCGCGCTCACCACCCGCGACCCGCTGCCCTACCCGCAGCTGGTCGGCGCGGTCAGCCAGGCCCGCGGGGTCATCACCGACTCCGGCGGCCTGCAGAAGGAGGCCTTCGCCCTGCGCACCCCCTGCACGACCGTCCGCACCGAGACCGAGTGGGTGGAGACGGTCCAATTGGGTTGGAACGTCCTCGCCGAGCCCGGCCCCGCCGTGCGCGAGGCTGCCTCCCGCCCGGGCCCCGCGCCCACCGAGGCCGCGCCCTACGGCGATGGGCACGCCGCAGCAGCGGTGCTGGACGCACTGGATGGTGGCCGGGCGACTGGCTGCTGAGCCGGCCCCGAGGATCGAGCGATGGAGCCAGCCCCGGACCGCGTGCGGGCCTTTCGGCCCGGGCTGCGCGGGGTGGAGGAGGTCTTCCACGCCGCCTGGAAGGACCACGCCTACCCGACGCACACCCACGACACGAGGACCGTCCTGGTCGTGGACCGTGGCGCCATCGGCTACGCCCTCGACCGGCGTGCGGGCCAGGCGCCGCCTCGCGCGGGAAGGACCGTCCTGCCGCCGCACGTCCCCCACGACGGTCGGGCTCTCACCGAGGGCGGCTTCGCCAAACGGGTGCTCTGCCTCGCGCGGACCCGCTCGGTCCTGACCTGCTGACCACCGTGGCGACCGAGCTACAGGTGAGCGTCCCGCACCTGGTGCGCTCCTTCTCGGCGAGCTACGGCATACCACCGCACCGGTATGTGCACGGTCGCCGCCTCGACCACGCACGCCGGCTGCTGCTCACCGGTCTGCCCGCCGGGCAGGTCGCGGTCGACGCCGGCTTCTCCGACCAGGCCCACGTCACGCGGCACTTCCGCACCCTGCGCTACCAGCGCTCCCACCGCTGAGACCGCGCGGCCGGGATCAAGGACGTGCAAGACGGCCCGACCCAACCCTCACACCCTGGATGCATGACCGACGACCTGCTCTCGCCGCCGTTCGCCAGGCGTCGCCGCGGCCTGCCCCGAGCTCGTGGGACAGGACCATGTCGACGCCGATGGGCAGACCTACCTACCTGGCCATCCTCGGTATGCCGGTGCTCGTCTTCGGGGCGTCCGCGCACACGCTGCGCGCCGCTCGGGAGCGCGCGGTGCGGCGTGGTCTCCCACTCGCCGTCTACACGGACGACAGGTTCGCCACGGGACACGATGCCGCCGACCGCGCGGTCGTCGAGGCAGTCGCGGGGACCGACCTTGACCTGGTGGGGCTGGCCGTGCACGGCCCGGAGAACGGCGTCGACAAGGTCCTCGAGGGCGCCCGGCTGCACCCCTGACACCAACATTCACCGGTCGTTCATCACCCTCTTGCCCGCCGTGTCCCTCCCGTCTGCGGCGGGGCGGTCGGCTGGGACCAGGCCACCGTGCATGGAGGGTAACGATGTCCGACCACACCGGGACGACCGCCGTCGAGGAGCACCTCGACCAGCGAATCGAGCAGCAACCGTCCGAGGATCTGCCCGCGCGCAGTCCACTCGACTTCATCCCGCTGTCCGGCGCTGCGGCCCAGCGGCGCGACTGGATCGGGGTAGCCCTGGGTGTCTACCTGCTCATCACGGCGGTGAGTCTCATCGGCGACGGTTTCAAGACCGCGACCGGGGACCGCGCCGAGGAGCTCTTCGCCTTCGCCGACAACCCGCTCATCGCCCTGATGATCGGCCTGCTGGCGACGGCGCTCACCCAGTCCTCGTCGACGACGACCTCGGTCGTTGTCGGGCTGGTCGCCGGTGGCCTCCCCATGGAGGTCGCCATCCCGATGCTCATGGGCGCCAACATGGGCACGACGATGACCAACACCATCGTCAGCCTGGGGATGGCGCGGCAGAAGGACGTCTTCCGCCGCGCCTTCGCAGCCGCGACGGTCCACGACTTCTTCAACCTGCTCGCGGTCGCGATCCTGCTGCCCCTGGAGCTGATGTTCGGTCTGCTCGACCGGCTCTCGGGCTGGTTGGCCGGGGCCAGCGCCGGCGGCGACGGCGGGATCGTGAGCACGGTCTTCACCTTCATCGGCGACACCATCTCTGCCGTCATCGAACCGCTGGCGACGCTCGTCGTCGCCCTGGTCGAGCTACCGGGCCTGCCCGACGTCGTCACCGGGCTCGTGCTGATCGTCCTGGGGATCAGCCTCATCCTGCTCGTCATCAACAAGATCGGCCAGCTGCTGAAGGTGCTCATGGTCGGCCGGGCCAAGGAGGTGCTCCACGCCGCGATCGGCCGGGGCCCCGTCACTGGCATCGCCTCGGGGGCGGTGGTCACGATGATGGTCCAGTCGTCGTCGACCACGACGAGCCTAGCGGTCCCTCTCGCCGGGTCCGGCGCGTTCTCGCTGAAGCAGATCTATCCCTTCACGATCGGCGCCAACATCGGCACGACCATCACCGCCCTCATCGCGGCCTTCGCCTTCACCGGCATCGAGGGCGAGAAGGCGCTGCAGGCGAGCTTCGTGCACCTGCTCTTCAACGTGCTGGCGACGCTCATCATCTTCGGGCTCCCCTTCCTGCGCCCGCTGCCACGGATCGGGGCGACGATCCTCGCCGACCGCTCCGCAGAGCGCAAGATGTATGCCGTCGTCTGGACCTTCGGCGTCTTCCTGGTGCTCCCGCTGCTCCTCATCGCCCTCACCACCTGGGTCTTCTGACCGACCCGGCGTCGCGCCCGCCGCGCGGCGCACGCCGACCACCGACCGCCCCGCCCACCCGACGGAGGGACCCATGACCGCCGACCCCAGCCCGCAGCCCGCCACCGACGGATCCACCCCCCGAGACAGCGACGCCCTCGGCCGCGAGCTGGAGGCGATGCTGGTCGAGGCCGAGGAGACGGCCGGCCGCCTGCGCGCCGAGCTCGCGGCCTACCGTGCCCGTCGGGAGGAGGAAGGCCTGCACACCCTGCAGCACCTCGAGGTCGACCGGCTCGAGGAGCACCTGCGCAACAGCCGGATCCGCTGGGACGAGGTGAGAGCCTTCCTCGAGGAGGCGCTGCGCGAGCTCGGCTGGGGCGCCGACCGCAGCAGCGCGACGGCGACCGACGTCACGCCGGGTTCCGCCCCTGGCCCGCAGGCACCGGAGCCCGAGGGGTCCATGACGGATGAGGACCCGACCCGATGAGCCGCGGCACGACATACCCCCACTGGCGCAGCTCGACACTCGCGGCGGCTGGGGCCGTGCTGCTGGCCTCTCTGGCGGCCTGCAGCGGTGACGGCGGCGCTGCCACGCCCGCCGACGGCACCATCCAGGTGTCCGGTTCCTCCACCGTGGCGCCCATCACTGAGGAGATGGCCGACCTGGGGCGCTTCGAGATCCAGGTCGCCGCGGAGGGCACCGGTGACGGCTTCGACCGTTTCTGCGCGGGTGAGACGGCGATCAACGACGCGTCGACCGCGATCACCACCGAGCAGATCGCGGCCTGCGAGGACGAGGGAGTCGACTTCGTCGAGGTGCCGATCGCCCTGGACGCGCTGACCGTCATCCGGCACGAGGACAACACCTTCGCGACCGACCTCACGACGGAGGAGCTCCGGGCCATCTGGGAGCCGGACTCGCAGGTCCGCACGTGGCGCGACGTGCGCGACGACTGGCCGGAGCAGGAGATCGGGCTCTACGGTCGCCCGGAGGGGTCCGGCACCTTCGACTACTTCACGTATCGCACGAGCGGTGAGGCGGGCGCGATCCGCGACGACTACGAGGCCACCGACGACATGGCCGAGCTGACCGGCTGGGTCGCCGACGACCCGCAGGCGTTGGCCTTCCTCGGCGTCGGCAACTACCTCGCCGCCGACGGGGAGCAGCGCGACCAGATCACCAACGTCAGCATCGACGGCGTCGCCCCGACGCTGGAGAACGCCCAGTCCGGAGACTACGCCCCGTTCACCCGACCGCTGTTCCTCTACGTCTCCACCTCCGCGCTGGAGCAGGACGCGGAGGTCGGCGAGTTCGTGGACTACTACCTGGAGCGTCTGGACCAGGTGCTGCCGCTCGTCTACTTCTACCCGCTCTCCGACGAGGTCGCGGATCTCGCCGAGCAGAGGTGGGAGGCGCGGACCACGGGATCGGCCTTCGACGGGCAGCCGGTCGACGCCACGGCCCTCGCCGCGGCTCTCGAGGGCTGATCCGCACACCACCCGGCCGGCGCTCCTGGGCCGCCGCCGGTCGTCCCTGGCGTGTCGCGCTACCCCCCGACGCGCGCCGCGAGCGTGTCGATCGCCCGCACCCAGCCGCGGACCTGCTCCTGCGCGGAGAGCTCCCGCGCGGCCGCGTCTGAGGCCGCCTTGAAGTCCGCGACCTGCGCGTCGCTCAGCGCGTCGAGCGCGGCGGCGAGCGCCTCGCCGGTGAAATCGTCGAGCACCACCCCCAGCCGGTGGTGCCGCACCAGATCGGCCATCTCCGGGCTCGGCCCGATGATGATCCCCAACCGTGCCTGGACGAAGTCGAAGAACTTGTTGGGCAGGGTGAACCTGTAGTTGAAGTTGACCGGCGGCAGCACGAAGACGCCCAGGTCAGCAGCGGCGAGCGCGTCGCCCAGCTGCTCCGGCGGCACCGGGTCGTGGAAGCGGATCTGCGGCAGGTCGGCGCACGAGGCCCGCAGCTGCTCCAGATAGGTCGGGTCGTTGGGCATGAGGTAGAGGTCGAGGGTGACGTCGCGCTGGCAGGAGCGCACCGCGTCGACCATGACGTGCAGGCTGCGGCCCCGACGCGCGAGCCCGGAGTGCACCAGCCGCAGCGGTGCGCCGACCGGTGTCGGCGTGCGGTCGGCATACGGCGCGGCGTTGGGCACCACCGCGCAGGTGAGGCCGAACTCGCGACGGTACTCCCGCGCCAGCCAGCGCCCCACCGTGCTCGCCGAGTCGGCCTCGCGCCCGTGGCGACGCAGCAACCAGCGGTAGTACGGCGCGACGAAGAGCCGCCAGCGCCACGACTCCTCGCTCTGGCGGGACGCGTACTCGTGCAGATCCAGGTGCACCCCGCCGTAGGGCGCCAGCTCGAGCGCGAGCGGCAGGGTGTCGGCGTCGTTGGCGAGCACGACGTCGAACTTCGCCTGGTCGGCGAGCAACTCGGCCGCCGCGACGGTCACCGGCGCGCCGCGGTATGCCGTCTCGAACCGCCGCAACGCGAGGAGCCGGCGGTCCTTGTGCCAGTGGACCACGTGGTCGGGCAGGCGCAGGTGCTCGACGACGCCGTCCGGCGCCTCGCCGTAGCCGATCGTGGTCACGGCGTAGCGGTCGGCGAAGAGCCGGATCTGGCGCAGGACCCGCGCGTCGGATCGCAGCGGACTCCATGCCATGACGAGCAGCCGGGGCCGCGGATCCCGACTCATCCGCGCAGCACCCGCGCGTAGAGCCCGAGCAGTCGCTCCTCCTCGGCGGTCCAGGTGAGACCGTGCGCCGCGGCCCGGGCGGCCGCGGCATACGGCGTCGGGTCGGCCAGCACCTGCTCGATCGTGGCCGCCAGGTCGGCCGGGCTCTGCGCGGAGAAGATCTCGCCGACGCCCAGCTCGCGCACCAGCTCGGCGGTGTCCGGCAAATCGGCGGCCACGACCGGGATGCCCGCGTGGATCGACTCGAAAAGCTTGTTGGGCAGGCTGTAGCGGTAGCTCAGGCAGATGGGGCGGACGTAGACGACCGAGACATCCGCGTCGGCCAGCGCCGTCGAGACCTCGGGCGGGGCGACCGCTCCCACGAAGTGCACCCGAGCCTCGAGCCCGAGGTCGGTGATCCGGCGGCGCAGCGCGGCGAGATAGCCCACCTCGCCGTAGCCCAGCAGCACCAGGTGCACCTGCTCGCCCAGGTGGGTCATCGCCTCCAGCGTCTCCTCGATGCCGCGGGAGGTGGTGATCCGGCCGCCGTAGGCGATGACCTGCTGCTCCGGGCCGAGCCCGGCCAGCGCGCGCAGCCGGCCCTGCTCGCGGCCCGGTGCCCCGCCCACGGCCGGGCGCGGCACGTTGCGCACCAGGGTGGGCGTCTCCGGCAGGTCGTAGGTCTCCTGCAGCCAGGCGACGATCGACGGGCTGACGGTGATGACACCGGCCGCCTGTCGGAGGACCGTCGACTCGATCAGGGCCTCGACGTGCGGCGCGACCGGCCGGTCCTGGCGCACGTTGCGGTGCCGCCACAGCTCGTGGGCGTCGTAGACGAGGCGCGCCCCGGTGCGCTGCGCGATCCACCAGGAGGGGGCGAGGGTGTTGCCGTCGTTGGCGTGGACCACGTCGGGGTCGAAGTCGACCGCGTCGCGGGCGGCGTCCCACCAGTAGAGCCCGAGGCTGGCGGTCCGCCAGGTGCGCAGCCAGAGGTCGAAGAGGGGCTCGGGCAGCGGCGGCTGCGGCGGCTCCGACGGCGCGGCGCCAGGGGCGGCGGGGGTATGCCGCTCGCCCGTCGCGGGGGCCGAGGCGTCGGGTGCGTGGTCGTCGGGTGCGTGGTCGGTGGGCGCGGGCGTCCCTGGCGCCTTCGGCAGCGACGCGGGTGGCTCAGGCACCGGCTCGGGGGGCTGACGGCCGGTCACCCGGCGCGCCAGATCGAGCAGCCAGGGGGCCTGGCGCGCGAGCGCGAACTCGCGGGCACGGCATACCTCGATCGCGTCGCCCACGACCCCCGGGCCCTCGGGATAGCCGGCCCGCGCGACGGCGAAGATCCGGACCTGCGCACCGGCAGCCCGCAGGCTCTCGGCGGTCTTGATGACGCGGGAGTCGGCGTGGGCGTCGTTGTAGACGAGCAGCGCGACGCGCGGAGCCCGGCCCTCGACCGATGGCAGACGGGGTCCTTGGGGGCTCACGAGTCCTTCCTCTCGTCCGCGAGGCCGGCGAGCGCCGCCTGCACGGCGAAGTCGGGAGCCTGCGCGACGACCTCGTCGAAGGTGCCGGTGGCGACCAGCTCGGCGCGGTCCATGAAGCAGACCTGCTCGCTGTGCCGGATGGTCGCCAGCCGGTGCGCTACGACGATGACGGACACCTGGCCGTGCAGCTCGCGGATGGCCGAGGTCACCGCCCGCTCGGTGGAGGTGTCGAGCGCCGAGGTGGCCTCGTCCATGACGAGCACGAGCGGGTCGGTGTAGAGGGCGCGCGCGACCCCGAGCCGTTGGCGCTGCCCCCCGGACAGGGCCAGCCCGCGCTCCCCCACGGGCGCGTGGATGCCGTCGGGCCGGGCCTCGACGACCTCCAGCAGCTGCGCCCGCTCCAGGGCGCGGCGGACGCGGTCCTCGTCGATGCCGTCGTCGTCCCAGGAGAGCGCGACGTTGCGCGCGACCGAGGCGTCGAAGAGCGCGACGTCCTGCGGCACGTAGCCCACGCGGGACCGCCAGGCCTTGAGGACGTCCGGCAGCGGCTGCTCGTCGACGAGGATCTGCCCGGAGTCCGGCTGCAGCAGGCCGAGGACGAGGTCGACGAGGGTCGACTTGCCCGAGCCGGACGCCCCGACGAGCGCGAGGGTCTCGCCGAACCGCAGGGTGAGGGAGACGTCGCGCACGGCCGCCTCCGCGGCGTCCGGATAGCTGAACGTCACGCCGTCCAGGCGCAACGTGCGCGCGTCGTCCGGCAGCGGCGCGTTGCCTCCCGTCCGGTCCGCCTCGGCATACCGGCGGCCACGGTCGATCTCCTCCAGGACCTGGGTCGCGAACGGGATGTTGGCAGCCGTCTGCCCCATGATCGTCTGGAAGCGGGTCAGCGAGGGCACGAGCCGGAAGCCGGCCACCCCGAAGAGCGCGATGGCGGTGAACGCGCCGGGCACCCCGTCCTGCAGCCACCCGATCGCGCCGCCCAGCACCAGACCGCCGATGAGCGCTGACTCGAGGACGTAGCGCGGGACGGCACCGAGGAAGGTCTGGTTGGCTCGCGCCTGCGAGGCGCGGCGCCGGGCCCGGAGCACGACGGTGGCGACCTCCTGCGACTTGTCCCGGAGCGTGACCTCCTTGAGCGAGTGCACCATCTCGGTCACGAGGCGCACCGCGCGGGCGGAGTAGTTGCGGTTGTCCTTGCCGGCCTGCACCGCCCGCCGCAGCACGACGCGGTAGAGCGCGAAGGCCACGAGGCCGAAGTAGAGGATCGTGGCCGTCGCGAGCACCGGCTGGGCCACGAGGAGCACCACGAGCACGGCGAGGAAGGTGAAGACCTCACCCGAGAGCTGGCAGAACGGGATGATGACCCCGGCCACCGTCGCCCCGACCCCGACGTCGGTGGAGCGGACCAGGTCGGTGGAGTTGCGGCGCAGCCGCTCGGCCCACGGTGCACGGAAGGTGGTCTCCAGCAGCTGGGCACCGAGGGCCTGCTCAAAGCGCGCGAACCGCCGCGTCGCCCACCACTGCAGCAGGATCGCGAAGACCGACTTGGTGATGATCAGTCCGCCGACGACGAGCAGCACGATCCCGAACTCGACCGGCTCGGACAGCTCGATGCCCAGGACCGGGAGCGTCGCGCTGCGCTGGGTGAGCATGGGGGTGAGCACGACCGCGAGCAGGCCGAGGGCCGCGACGTCGAGGACGGCGAGCAGGCTCTGCAGCACCGCGAAGCCGATGATGAAGCGGCTGGTGCCGGGGGGCAGGACCGTCAGGAGCTGGCGGACGGTGCGCCACAGAGCGAGCATCGCCGTCCAGCGTAGCCGTGACCTGGGCTGTCGCCGGGGCACCGCACCGCAGCCCGCTTCCGATGGCCCGTGGCGCCCCGGTGATCTATTTGGTCGTTCGTCCAATTTTTGGTACGCTCGCGACATGACCGCTGACGGACGAGCTGCCCGGGGCGAGCGCACCCGGGAGGCCCTGCTCGAGGCGGCCGCGGCCCTCATCGCCGAGGAGGGCTGGGGCCGGGTCAGCGTGCGCTCGGTCGCGGAGCGGGCCCAGGTGCGGCCCGGAGTCGTGCATTACCACTTCTCCTCGGCCGAGGAGCTGCGCCGGCACGCCGCCACCGCCTCGCTGCGGCTGTCTCTGGCGTCCTTCGCCGCCGCCCTCCCCGATCTGGAGCCGGGGCTGCTGGCCTACGGCGCGACGGTCGACTCCCCCGACTTCACCCGTGACCCCTCGTCGATGCTGGTCGCCGAGACCTATCTCGCCGCTGTCCGCGACCCGGAGGTCGCCGGATTGGTCAGACAGATCGTCCGGGAGCTGCGCGCGCTCCTCGAGGAGCGGCTGCGCGACGTCGGACACCCGCCTGCTGCGGCGCGGAGCCGGGCCGCGGCCCTGGTCGCCGGGATCGAGGGCCTCGTGCTCCACCGGAGCGTGGACCCGGACTTCCCCGTGGCCGAGGCCATGGCACACCTCGTCGAGCTCACCAGGAAGGACTCCCGATGAGAGCTGTGGTCAGTGGAGCGGGCATCAGCGGGCTCGCCGTGGCACACGCGCTGACGTCGCTGGGCTGGCAGGTCGACCTCGTCGAGGTGGCGCCCGGGCCGCGCACCGAGGGCTACACCCTGGATCTGTTCGGGCCCGGGTATGCCGCCGCCGAGGAGCTCGGCGTACTCGACGCGATCAGCGCCCGCGGCCGCGTCTATCGCGCGGCCCGCTTCGTGCAGGCCACCGGCCGCTCGAGCGGCGAGCTGCCGTTGGCGGCCTTCGCCGAGCTGCAGGGTGGTCGCTTCCTGTCGATCACCCGCGGCGGCCTCGAGGAGGCGCTGCGCTCCACCCTCCCCGAGGGGGCCCGGGTGCACTTCGGGCGCACCGTCGCGGACGTCGCGGAGATGGCGGACCTCAGGGACCAGGAGGATGTGGCGCGGGTCCGGTTGGACGACGGCACCGAGCTCGACGCCGACCTGGTGCTCATCTGCGAGGGACTGCACTCACCCACCCGGGCGCAGCTCTTCCCCGATGCCGCGGTCCGCCACCTCGGATTCCTCACCGGCGCCTTCAGCACCGAGGCACCCGAGGTCTCCGAGCGGCTCGGCCTGACGGTGGAGATGAGCGACACGATCGGTCGCCAGGTGGGCACCTACGCCATGGACGACGAGCTGGTGTCCACCTTCACGCTGGCCAGGGGCACCGAGCTGCCCGCGGACCGCGTCGACTGGTTGCGCGAACAGCTCGTCGGGGCCGGTCCCGCGGCAGAGGCACTGATCGCGCGCGTGCCGGAGGACGACGTCTTCGTCGACGTGGTGGCCCAGGCCATCGCTCCGCGGTGGCGGCACGGGCGGGTGCTGCTCATGGGTGATGCCGCGCACGCCGTGTCGCTCATCGCCGGTCAGGGGGCCTCGCTGGCCATCGCCGGTGCGCACGCGCTCGGGCAGGAGCTGGCGACCCTGACCCGGCCCGTGACCGCAGTCACCCTGACCCAGGCGCTCGACCGCTACGAGACGCGCTGGCGCGCGCAGGTCGAGCCCGTGCAGGACCGTGCTCGCCAGGGCGCCTCCAGCTTCGTCCCCACGGGCCGGAGCGCCCTTGTGCTGCGTCGGCTGGTGGTGCGGGCGACCCGGCTGCCCCTCGTCGCCCGACTGGTGGCGCGCAGCATCGGCGGGGCACCCACGCACTGACGAACCCGGCGCGAGCGGGGGTCGCGACGCGAGCGGGTGCCGCGACGCGAACGGGGCCGCGACGGCGGCGACAGGCGAGATGGCCCGGGACGGGTCCGCCCCGGGCGGGTCTCGGCATACCTCTGCGCTAGGGTCGAGGGCGACGCGGGGTGCCGCACGTGCGGCTGAGATCACACCCGTCGAACCTGATCTAGCTCGTACTAGCGAAGGGATCGTCATGAGCCAGACGCCCGTCTCCCCCGACCGCCTCGCCGCCTGCTGGGCGGAGGTGCGGACCCAGAGCCCGCTGACCCAGTGCCTCACCAACATCGTGGTCGCGCCGTTCACCGCCAACGTGCTGCTCGCCGCGGGCGCCGCGCCGGCGATGGTCGACAACCCGCACGAGGCCGGTGACTTCGCCCGGGTGGCCGGCGGGGTGCTGGTGAACCTGGGGACGCCCTACGACGACACGTCGCAGGCGATGCGCGCCGCCGTCCGGGGCGCGCGCGAGGTCGCCACCCCGTGGGTGCTCGACCCGGTCGCCGCCGGGCTGGCCTGGCGCACGAGCCTCGCCCGCGAGCTGCTCGAGACCGCCGCCCCGGCGATCATCCGGGGCAACGCCTCGGAGATCCTGGCGCTCGGCGGCGGGGCCGGAGGCCGCGGGGTCGACGCCACGCACAGCACGGACGACAGCGTCGAGACGGCCCGGTCCCTGGCGCGGAGCCACGGGTGCGCGGTGGCCGTCAGCGGGCCGGTGGACCGGCTCACCGACGGCACCCGCTCGGTCGAGGTGCACAACGGTGACGCACTCATGACCCGGGTCACCGGGGTCGGCTGCGCGCTCGGCGCCCTCATGGCGGCCGCGGCGGCGGTCGAGCCAGACCCGCTGCTCGCGGCGACGACCGCCACGGCAGCGCTGACGGTGGCCGCGGACGGTGCCGCCGCCGCGTCGGCCGGGCCGGGGAGCTTCGCGGTGGCGCTGCTGGACGAACTCGCCGTGCTCGAGGCGGACACGCTGGCTGAGCGGGTGCGGCTGGCATGAGCCGCGCCCCGCTCGACCTCAGCCTCTACCTCGTGACCGACACGGGTATGACGCGGCGCCACGGCCTCTCCACGACCATCCGGGCCGCCGTGGCGGGTGGCGCGACGGTGGTCCAGCTGCGCGACCCGGACGCCTCGGACGAGGAGTTCGTCGCGCTCGGGCTGCTCGCCCGCCGCGCGCTCGACGGCGCGAGGTCTGCCGCCCCCCTCATCGTCAACGACCGCGTCCACCTCGCGGAGCGCATCGGCGCCGACGGTGCCCACGTCGGCCAGTCCGACCTCGCTCCCGAGGCGGCGCGCGCGATGCTCGGCGACACGGCATACCTCGGGCTGTCGTGCACGTCCGCGGAGCAGGTGCGGGCCGCCGCCGAGCTGCCGGCGGGCACGGTGGACTACCTCGGGCTGGGACCGGTGTGGGCGACGCCCAGCAAGGTCGACCACGCCACGCCGGTCGGGGTCGACGGCCTCGCCGAGCTGGTGGCCGCCGCGACGCTGCCGTCCGTGGCCATCGGCGGCATCGACGCCGCCCGGGCCGCGGCGGTCCTGGCGACCGGGGTGGACGGGTTGGCGGTGGTCAGCGGGATCTGCTCGGCCGACGACCCGCAGGTGGCTGCCCGCGACCTGGCAGACCAGGTGGGAGCCGCGCGATGACGACGATCGTGCTGACCGTGGCCGGGTCGGACCCCTCCGGTGGCGCGGGCATCCAGGCCGACCTCAAGACCTTCGCGGCGCTGGGGGCCTACGGCTGCGCGGTCCTGACCTCGCTCACCGCGCAGAGCACGCAGGGCGTGACCGGGGTGCTCCCCGTGCCGGCCGCCTTCGTGCGGGAGCAGGTGGAGACCCTGGTGGCGGACCTGGACGTCGCTGCGACCAAGATCGGCATGCTCGGCACCGCGGAGGTGGCGCGCACCGTGGGCGACCTGTGCCGGTCGGGTTCGTTGCCGCGCGTGGTGCTCGACCCGGTCATGGTCTCGACCGCGGGCTCCCGTCTGCTCGACGAGGACGCGATCGAGGAGGTGCGCTCGATGCTGCCGCACGTGGCCGCGATCACCCCGAACCTCCCCGAGGCGGCCGTGCTCCTCGGCCTCGACCCGGAGGCCCAGGCGGGTGACGTGGCGACGATGCGCGACCAGGCGCTCGCGCTGCGCGGCCTCGGTGCCGAGCGGGTCCTGCTCAAGGGCGGCCACCTTGGTGCTGAGCAGGCGCACGGCGCGGTCGACCTCGACAGCGACGCGGCCGACCTCGGCGGCGACGCGGTGGACGTCTGGGCCGACGCCGACGGCCTGACCGAGCTGCGCACCCCGCGCGTCGACACCCCCCACACCCACGGGACCGGCTGCACCCTCTCCTCGGCGATCACCGCGCTGGTCCCCGTGCGCGACACCTGGATCGAGGCCGTGACCGACGCCAAGGACTGGCTCACCGGCGCGCTGGAGCACGGCCGGGACCTCGCCATCGGCCACGGCCCCGGCCCCGTGCACCACGCCTGGCGACAGCACCACCACCCCTGACGGACCGGCCGCACGGTATGCGCCAACCGGCCGCACGGTATGCGGCGGCCAGTCGGCGCGTCCCTCCCCGATGAGCGCCGGTCAGGTCAGAGCGACCGCCCGCCCGAGGCTCAGCGAGTCCTCCCAGGTCTCCTGGGTCCAGGCCATCTGCCAGAATCTGATCTCGAGGTGGCAGCTGTCCTCGAATGCCTGGGCCATCCTCGCCCGCTCAGCCGGGCCGGCCTCTTCGGCGAGCCGGTCCATGCGGTCGGTGAAGTCCTGCAGGATCTCCCCCGCGTCGGCGTAGAACTCCCACCACCCCCGGAACGGGTTGTCCGCCGCCACGGGAGCCTCCGCCTGCTGCCGCTGGGCTGCCCAGATGTAGGTCCACGGGCAGGGTGCGAGCGCCGCCATGAGCACCCCCAGCTGTCACGCCCGGCCAGCATCATGTGGTTGATGTAGGCCTGGGCGGTCGGCGCCATCCGGGCGGCGGTGACGGACGCGTAGTCGACGTCGAAGGCCGCGCACAGCACATGGTGGGGATGTGTCTCATCCTCAAGCAGGAAGGTGATCTGGTCACGGAACCAAGCCACCCACTCCCGGTCGGGGCTCAGCGCGATGCCCTGCCCATAGCCGCGCATGAAGGCGGTGAGGTATGCGTGGTCCTGAGCCACGTAGTGCAGCACACTCTCCCGGCTGGCGCCGCCGTCGGCGAGCGAGCGCAGGTAGGGATGGTCGTAGAAGGCCTGGAACAGGTG
Organism: Serinicoccus sp. CNJ-927; assembly: GCF_001942435.1. Classification (NCBI taxonomy): domain Bacteria; kingdom Bacillati; phylum Actinomycetota; class Actinomycetes; order Micrococcales; family Ornithinimicrobiaceae; genus Serinicoccus; species Serinicoccus sp. CNJ-927. The sequence continues at coordinate 68,394 of NZ_MKKF01000052.1, forward strand.
GTCGCAGCGCTCGCGCTGCTCGGCGGCGAAGCTCATGGCATCCTCCGCGAGACACAAAGGGGTGCCATCGCCGGCACGGCCACGATCCCTCCGCTCGCATGATCGAGATCAGGTTCGACGGGTCGGGATCGTCTCCCTCTCAGCCCAGTGGGCACCCCGCGTGGCGTGCCGCTCAGGCTAGCAATCCCCTCCCCAGCGCCACCGGGTGCCCCGCGATGCGCTCGGTGTGTCTGCACCCGGGTCACCGGGGAGGACCAGCCAAGCGCGGACGCCCTCAGCCTGCGGCGCGGGCCTCCCGCCAGGCCTGCACCATCTCCTCGACGTCGAGCCGTCCCACCACCGGCGGCGACGTCGGCCCGGCGTGCGGGCGTCGGCGGTCGGCGAGCACCCGCGCGTTGAAGTCCTCGACCGCCGCGCGGACGGCCGCCTCGTCCGGCAGCGGCAACAGCGCCTCGGGATAGGCCGCCTTCTCCCGACGCAGCTGCATCACACCGGGCATCGCGCCGGAGAGGTCGAGCTGCTCCCGTTGGATCAGGCTCTTGACCCACCAGTCGGGATCGTTGCGCGTGTCGACGTCGCGCAGCGGCTTGCCGGCTCCCGGCAGATCGTCGAAGGTGCCCTGCCGCTGCGCCTGGTCGATCGTCTGGTCGACCCAGCTCTGGACCGCGCGGGCCGTGGTCGCCGCCGACGGACGCCGCTTCGTCACGCCCTGGTCGGCCAGCTGGTCCTCGGCCTTCGGCGCACCGGGCCGCTCGCCTTCCTTGCCCCACCTGGTCATGGTCGGTCCTTCCTCGGCATCCTGCTGACCACCATGTCATAGGAGTCCTCGATCGCCTCCTTCAACTCCTCGACCGGGATGGCCCCGTCCGTCCGCAGGTCGTTCCACCCGCTGCGACCGATGTAGGCCATGACGGTCGCGTCGTCGGGGAAGCGGTCGAGCCACTCGTCGGCCTCCTCCCGCGACAGCCCGCACTTCACCCCCAGCCGGCCCGGACCGAGGAAGGCGAAGATCTTGCCCCGCTCCCCCGGGCCGACCTTCGCGACGTCGCCGTCGTCCCACGGCGAGTCCCGCCACGCCCCGGGCATCCCGAGGGCGAAACCACTCAGCTCGTCGTCGACCTGTCCCATGGGGGGAGCCTGCCACCCGGGCCTGACAGACCTGCCTCCAGCACGATCCTGGCCGCGCCCTCACCGGTCGCCGAGAGGCTCCGGTGCTCCCGGACCCACTCCACCCGACGGGCGCGCTCCTGCTCGTCCGGCGAGGCGCGCAGGGCAGCCACCATCGCTGCGGCCACGGCCCCTGGCTCGTGCTCGACGGCCGCCCCGAGCCCGTGGTCGCGCACGTCCGCCGCGGCCGGTCCCGGCCCGGCGAAGACCACGGGCGCCCGCACGCCAGCGCCGCGACCACCTTCGTCGATACGCGAAGTCGTATCCCACTCCCGGGCGCACGCCCACCAACGCCGCCGCGGCGCCGCGCTGCCACGACGCAGCCTCTTCCGGCGGCACCAGGGGGCGCAGCTCGATCACCCCCACGGGCAGTTCGCCTGCGATGCGCTGCAACGCCGGCCAGGACGATCCTTGACCGAGGAACACCAGCCGGGCGTGCGGCACCTCCCGCACCACCGCGCGCATCGCCTCGGCGAAGACCTCCGCGCCCTGCCACTCCGAGGCAGTCCCGGCATACACGAGGTATGCCGTCTCAGGCGCGTCCGCGTGGACCTCGCCGTCCGGGGTAAAGACGTCGGTGTCGATCCCGTTGGGCACGACCGTCACCGGCGCCCCGGGTCCGGCCAGGGCCCGCACGCGCTCGGCGACCCCGTCGCTCACCGCGACGACGTGCGCCGCCCCGCCCAGAGCGAAGCGCTCCACCGCACGCATCAGCCCGACCACGGGCGCAGGTACACCCATCGAGGCCGTCGCGTCGGACCACACGTCGGCTGCGTAGTAGACGTAGGGGATCCCTCGCCCGTGGATCCCGCCTCGGAGCGCGAGCGCGACCCGAGTCACCGCGCCCGTCGTCGGCGGCGGCTCCACGACGACCACGTCGGGGCGTGGACCGGTGAGCAGGCGGAGGGCGAGCGGCAGGTCGAAGGACAGGTAGGGCAGGTAGCCACGGACATACCCGGTCGCGTCGCGCAGCACCGGCCACCGCGACACCTCCACCCCTGCCGCGCTGGCGCGCCCCTCCTCCTGCTGGCCCTCACCCCCCACCGAGCGTCGCGCCGGGTTGCCCTGGACCCCACCGAGCGTCGACCGTGGTGGGCGCAGAGCCGGGGGCGGCGTCGTGGTCAGGACGCGGACCCGGGCGCGATCGGTGAGGGCACGCACCAACGCCGACAGCCGGAAGGTCGCGGCCGCCGCCTCGGGGGCGTAGATCCGCGACGCCAGGACGACGAGGGGCTTGCGCTCACGCACGGTTCAACCACTCACAGTCGCCGGAGGACACAGGAAGTGGACAGAGGTTTCTGGGGAACAGGCCCCGGAATCCTCCATCCAGAAAGGCACCTCGGGCAAACATTCGCGACGCCCGGTCGGGTCTGGAGCAACCATGCGCGACGCCCGGTGGGATGAGGGGTGGGGTGGTCACAGAGTGATGGTGCGGTCGGTCGCGGCGGACTCCAGCACCGCTTCCACGACCCTGAGGGTGTGCACCCCGTCGGCCATCGACACGATGTCGGAGTCGCGACCCCAGAGGGCGTCCCGGAAGCCTTCCTGCTCCACGCGCAGCGGCTCTCGGCGAGCGATGGCATACCGGATCGAGTCACCCTCGGAGACGCCCCGGAAGACCGAGACGCGTCCCACTCGCTGCGCACGTCGCCGTTGGCGACGAAGGTCAGGTCGCCGGAGAGGGTGTTGGCGACGAAGGACCCGTTCTCCCCCGTGGCGACCGTCTCGCGCACCTTGCGGGGTGAGAGCCAGTTGACGATGTGCGACACGATGATGCCGTTCTCGAGCTGACCGGTCGCCACCACCATGTCCTCGTGCTCGCGACCGGACCGGTGCGTCACCTGGCCGGCGACGCTGACGTAGGGCGACTGCGCGATCCACGCCGTGAGGTCGATGTCGTGCGTCGCGAGGTCCTTGACCACGCCGACGTCGGCGATCCGCGCGGGGAACGGGCCCTGCCTGGACGTCGTGATCTGGTAGACCTCGCCCAGCTCACCCGCCTCGATCCGCCGCCGCATCTCCCGGAGCGCCGGGTTGCACCGCTCGACATAACCCACCGCCCCGACCAGCCCGGCCTCCTCGAAGGCGCGGGCCACGCGCTCCCCCGACTCTGCGGTCGCGGCGATCGGCTTCTCCACCATCGTGTGGACACCGGCCTCGGCCAGCGCCAGTGCGACCTCCTCGTGCAGATAGGTCGGCACCGCCACCATCGCCGCCTCCATCCCCTCGCCGATGAGCGCCTCGACATCGGGCAGCACCGGCAGCGGCCCGGCCACCCCGTGCTTGTCGCCGTAGGGGTCGGCGACCGCCACCAGCTCCATCCCCTCGACCTCCCGGATGACCCGGGCGTGGTGCCGCCCCATCGAGCCGAGCCCGATGAGGCCCATGCGGACGGGCCGGTCCTCCGGCACCGCCGCGGGTCGGCCGGTCACGCGCCGGCTCCCGCGCCCGCGCGGACGACGGCCCCGACCGCGTCGGCGACCCGCTCCAGGTCCTGCTCGGTGAGCGAGGGGTGCACCGGCAGGCTGATCACCTCGGCTGCCGCCCGCGCCGTCTCCGGCAGCTCCCCGGCCGGCGCGAAGCGTGCCAGGGACACCAGCTCGTGGTTCGGCGTCGGGTAATAGACCCCGCACCCCACGTGGTGCTCCTCGCGCAGCGCCGCGACCACCTCGTCCCGCTGCTCGCCCGTGGCCCCGTCGATCCGGACGGTGTACTGGTGGTAGACGTGTGTGCACCCCTCCCGCACCGGCGGCACCACGACCCCGTCCACCCCGGCGAGGTGCTCGTCGAGCCGGCGCGCGTTGGCCTGCCGCGCCTCCGTCCACGCCCCGACCTTGCTCAGCTGCACCCGCCCGATGGCCGCGTGGATGTCGGTCATCCGGTTGTTGAGCCCGATGACCTCGTTGGCGTACTGCTTCTCCATCCCCTGGTTGCGCAGCAGCCGCACCCCCCGCGCGATCTCCTCGTCGGCACAGGCGACCATCCCGCCCTCGCCCGAGGTCATGTTCTTCGTCGGGTAGAGGCTGAACATCGCGAACGAGCCGAACCGGCCGACCGGCGTGCCGTGATAGGTCGCCCCGTGCGCCTGCGCCGCGTCCTCGAAGAGCTGGACGCCGTGCTCGGCGGTCACCGCGCGCAACGCGTCCATGTCCGCCGGGTGGCCGTAGAGGTGCACCGGCATGACCGCAGCGGTCCGGTCGGTCAGCGCGGCCCGCACCGACTCCGGGTCGAGGTTGAAGGTGTCCGGGCTGATGTCGGCGAAGACCGGAGTCGCCCCCGTCAGCGCCACCGCGTTGGCGGTCGCCGCGAAGGTGAAGCTGGGCACGATCACCTCGTCGCCGGCGCCGATCCCGCAGGCGAGCAGCCCCAGGTGCAGCCCGGAGGTGCCGGAGTTGACCGCGACGCAGGTGCGCCCCGCGACGAGCTGGGCGCCGAACTCCCCCTCGAAGGCCGCGACCTCGGGCCCCTGGGCCACCATTCCCGAGCGCAGCACCCGGTCCACCGCTGCGCGCTCGTCCTCCCCGATCAGCGGCTTGGCCGCGGGGATCATGGGCTGCTCGGTCATGCGGTCTCCTCATCGGTCCCGGCGCGGCGCAGGGCACCGTCGCTCTCGAGGTATGTCGTCCCCGTCTGCGGGCAGCGCCACTGCCCCGGGGTGCCGCTCGGCTCGAGCGGGCGGCCGGCGTGGCCCACCCACCCGACCTGCCGGGCCGGGACGCCGACGACCAGGGCGTGGGCGGGCACGTCCTTGGCGACGACCGCTCCAGCGGCGACGGTGGCCCACGGGCCGATCTCGACCGGGGCGATGCAGACGGCGCGGGCCCCGATCGAGGCCCCGTCGCCCACGGTGACGCCCACGGCGTCCCAGTCGCTCGCGTCCTTGCGCGAGCCGTCCGGGTTGACCGCGCGGGGGAAGGTGTCGTTGGTCAGCACGGCCGCGGGCCCGACGAAGACCCCGTGGCCCAGCCTGGCCGGCTCGTAGACCAGCGCGTAGTTCTGCAACTTGCAGTGGTCCCCGAGGTGCACGCCCGTGCCGACGTAGGCCCCCCGCCCCACGATGCACCCGGCGCCGAGGACGGCGTCCTCGCGCACCTGCGCGAGGTGCCAGACCGAGCTGTCGTCACCGATGCTCGCGCTGTCCGCGACATCGGCGCTGTCGACGATGCGTGTCGTCACGGGACTCCCATGGGTAGCGGTGGGGGACAATGCAGCCATGACTCTATCGCCCGTGCAGGAGGACGCCTGGCTGGTGATCCCCCTGTTCGACGAGGCGCAGGTGGTCGAGGAGGTCCTCCGCGAGGCACGGGCGTTGTTCCCCCACGTCGTCTGCGTCGACGACGCCTCCCACGACGCCTCCGCCGAGCGCGCCCGGGAGGCCGGTGCCGTGGTCGTGCAGCACCCGTTCAACCTCGGCCAGGGGCCGCGCTGCAGACCGGGATGCGCTACGTCCTCGACGCGACGGACGCGGCATACCTCGTCACCTTCGACGCCGACGGGCAGCACCGGCCGGCCGACGCGGCGCAGATGGTGCAACGTGCCCGGGACGAGGACCTCGCGATCGTCTTCGGTTCCCGCTTCCTCGACGACCGCACCCGCCCGGGGGTGCTCAAGAAGCTCGTGCTCAAGGCGGCGGTCTGGCTGACCAACCAGCAGACCGGGATGAAGCTCACCGATGCGCACAACGGGCTGCGGGTCATCCGCCGCGACGCCGCCACCCGGCTCGACCTGCGCCAGAACCGCATGGCCCACGCCACCGAGATCGTCCTGCAGCTCGGTCGCACCCGGCTGCCGTGGGCCGAGCACCCGGTGCACGTGCTCTACACCGACTACAGCCGGGCCAAGGGGCAGTCGCTGATGAACTCGGTCAACATCCTCGTCGACACCATCCTGAAGTGACATCGACCGCGTTGACATGGACCGCAGTGACGCCCACGACCGTGACACCGACGAGAGCGAGGCGCTGACGTGCTCGACCAACCCGTGATCAAGCTGGTGCTGCTGGTCAGCGTCGTCGTCGTGACCGCGATGCTCACCCGCTCGACCGCCGGGGTGCGGCACCAGGCGGTGCGGCGGCTGCTGCTCGTGGCCTTCGTCGTGCTCGCGGCGGTGGCGATCCTCTTCCCCCGCGTCCTCACCCAGGTGGCCCAGCTGCTCGGGGTGGGCCGGGGCGCGGACCTGCTGCTCTACGGCCTCACCGTCGTCTTCCTGGGGTATGTCGCGGCCTCCTACCGCCGTATGCGCCAGCTAGAGCAGCAGGTGACGACGCTGGCGCGGGAGCTCGCGCTGCGGGCAGCCGTGCACGACACCACCGAGCACGACACCACCGGGCACGACACCGCCCAGCATGAACCGCCACGCTCTCAGGAGACCTGACGCAGCCGGTCCAGCACCGCCTGGCCGGCGGTCGCGAGGATGCCGCGCGGGTCGCTGCGCGGGGTGTATGCCTCGCCCTCGTCGGTCGCGACCAGACCACCCACCTCGTGGACGAGCAGCGCGCCGGGCACGTGGTCCCACGGACGCGTCCCGTGGTAGACGAGCGCGTCGCAGGCCCCCTCCGCGAGCTTCGGGTAGTCGATGCCGCAGCTCACCCAGGTGAGCGCCATGGGCGCGGTGCCGCCGAGCGACTCGCCGACCTGCCGCCGGGCGGAGGTGTGCACCCGCCAGCGGGCCGGGTCGGTGCCGGGTCGCAGCGGCGGGAGCCGCTCGCCGTTGCGGGTCGCCCCCGCGCCCCGCTCGGCGACGTAGGCCAGGCGGTGCTGCGGCTGCCAGATCCAGGCCCGGACCGTCGTGCCGGCCCGGGTCTCGGCGACCATGACCGCGTGGTCCGGTGAGCCGTGGACGAAGTTGCGGGTGCCGTCGACCGGGTCCACGGTGAAGGCGTGCTCGGCGCCACGGAAGGCGTCCATGCTGGCCGGGTGGTCGGCGAAGGCCTCCTCGCCGAGGACGACGGCGTTCGGGTAGGCGGCGCGCAGCTCCCGGGTGATGAGCACCTCGGCCTCCCGGTCGGCGACCGTGACCAGGTCACCGGGGTGGCTCTTGGAGCCGATCTCGTCGTCCGCGAGCGCACGGAAGCGCGGCGTGATGGCCTCGTCCGCCACCTCCTGGAGCAGGGTCAGGACGGCATCCGTCGTCAGCGCGGCCACCGGTCCACTGTGTCACGACTCACCGGTAGGTGAGCACGCGCGGTCAGCCGAGCATCACCGGCGTCGGTGCGCGAGCCCGAGGTCGGCGCCATGCCCGGCCTGGGCAGCTCGATGGCCGTCGCCCTGCTGCTGCCGATGACCTTCGCGCGTCGGCCACCGAGCGCTCGACGTTGGGCATCCCCGAGCTCTTCGACGGGATCTCCATCGTCACGGTCACGGTCGCGGTCCTCGCGCTCGGCGAGGTCTTCCACATCGCGTCCCGGGTCCGGCGCAACCCCAAGACCGTCGCGATGAAGACCAGCGGGCGGGCGTGGCTCTCGCGCGCCGAGTTCCGCGAGGCCGCCCCCGCCTGGGCGCGGGGCACGGGGATCGGCCTACCTCTACGGCGGCTCGCTGCGCGAGGCGCTGCTGTCCTCCAACGGGGACTACGCCGTGCTGGTGAGCAGCTGGATCACCTGGGTGCTCTACGGCATCCTCGCCGTCGTGCTCATCGTCACCGTCCGCGCGAAACTCCGTGGTCGACGCAGCGCGGACGTCTAGGGTGGGTCTACCCTGGGCACCACCGCCGTCGAGGAGGCACCATGACCGAGGACCTGCCGATCCTGACGCTGCTGCCGCCGATCATCGCGATCGCGCTGGTCATCGCGACCAAGAAGGTGCTGCTGAGCCTCGGTGCGGGCGTGCTCGCCAGCGCGCTGCTCGTCGCGAACTTCAACCCGCTGGAGACGCTGCGCCTGGTGTGGACCGGCGTCGCCGGCATCTTCTGGGCCGAGGGCGCGGTCAACACCTACTACGTCTACATCCTCGTCTTCACCCTGGCGCTGGGCGTCATCGCCTCGCTCATCCTCATGTCCGGCGGCAGCCAGGCCTTCTCGGACTGGGCGATCCAGCGCATCCGGACCCGCCGCGGTGCGCAGGCGCTGGGCGCCGGGCTCGGCGTCGCGATCTTCATCGACGACTACTTCAACGCCCTCGCCGTCGGACAGGTCGCGCGCCCGGTCACCGACCGGCACCACGTCGCCCGCGCCAAGCTGGCCTACCTCATCGACTCCACCTCCGCGCCGGTCGCGGTGCTCGTCCCCTTCTCCAGCTGGGGCGCGAGCATCATCGGCATCATGGCCCCGCTGGTCGCCGCCTCGACGCTGACCGTGAGCGACGTCGGCGCCTTCCTCGGGGCCGCCGGGATGAACTACTACGCGATCGCGGCGGTGCTGCTCGTGTGGATCGTCGTGGTCTTCGGGATCGACTTCGGGCCGATGCGCGGCCAGGAGCGGCGCGCGATCACCGAGGGCGAGACCTACGACGACAGCGAGGAGATCCCCGGCGAGATCGCCGAGGACCTCCCGGTCCACTCCCCCGGCCACAAGCGCGCGCTGGTCATCCCGTTCCTGCTGCTGGTCGCCGGGGTGCTGGGCGGCATCGTCTGGACCGGCTACCGCGGCACGGTCACCGCTGAGGACTACGTCGCCGGCAGCGGCGTCGGCGTCCTGGACATCATGGCCTCGACCGACGTCACCCAGGCGCTCATCTACGGCGCCGTGCTCGGGCTCGCGTCGGCCTTCTACTACTACGTGCGCTACACCTCCTCCAACCCCAAGTTCTCCACCAGCACCCTGGGACGCGGCGTCTGGAGCGGGATACAGTCCATGCTCCCGGCGGTCTACATCCTGCTGCTCGCGTGGATCCTCGGTGACCTGATCGGCCAGCTCGGCACCGGCGAATACCTCGGTGGTCTCGTCGAGAGCGCCAACATGGCGCCGCAGTGGCTGATCCCGGTGATGTTCGTCCTCGCCGGCGCGATGGCCTTCTCCACCGGCACCTCGTGGGGGTCCTTCGGGATCCTGCTCCCGATCGCGGGCGACATCATGGTCAACGTCAGCGGAGGCGACGAACTGCTCCTCGCGGCCTTCGGCGCGGTCCTCGCCGGCGCGGTCTGGGGCGACCACTGCTCCCCGATCAGCGACACGACGATCCTGTCCAGCACCGGCGCGAGCTGCAACGTCATCACCCACGTCATGACCCAGCTGCCGTATGCCATCTCCGGCGCCGTCATCGCGCTGCTCGGCTACGCCGTCTTCGCCGCGACCGGCAGCGGCTGGCTCGGTTTCGTCGCCGTGCTCGTCGGGCTGGTCGTCGTCGCGATCCTCGGCAAGACCGTCCTGCAGCGGCTCGAGGACGAGATCCCGGAGGAGGAGCAGGCGGAGCGCTCGCTGTCCTGACCGGGGGACGAAAACCCGTTGCCGCGCCCGACCCGGGCGCGGCAGACTCCGGAGCACCACGAGCACGCGCCGGGCGTGCTCACCTGAGAGGAAGGGGGCCAGCGATGTCCGACCGCGCCCCGGGGCACCCGCCCCACCCCCCTCTTCCTCCCAGGAGCACCTCGTGCACACCCCGCACCCCACGGGCGACATCGACCCGTTCTTCGTCTTCGACTACGCGCCGCTGCACGCGGCCGACGACCTCAGCACCGACCAGCGTCTGACGACCTACTGGGACGTCGAGGCGGGCCACCGCGGCCCGGCCCCCGTCCCGCCGTGGGTGGTGCAGGACTCCGGCGCCATCGACACCGAGCTCGGCGTGCTCAAGACCGGCAAGGAGGCCGACGTCTTCCTGCTCGAGCGCACGGCGAGCACGCCGGGCACCGACGCCGCCTGCCTGCTCGCCGCCAAGCGCTACCGCGACGCCGACCACCGCTCGTTCCACCGCAGCGCGAGGTATACCGAGGGTCGCGGCGTGCGTCGGTCCCGCGACCAGCGGGCGCTGGCCAAGGGGACCACCTACGGCCGCGCCGTGGCCGCGGGCCGCTGGGCGCATGCCGAGTGGGAGGCCATGTGCCACGCCTGGGAGGTCGGCCTGCGCGTTCCCTACCCGGTCTCGATCCAGGGCACCGAGCTGCTCATGGAGTTCGTCGGCGAGCCGGACGGGACGGCGGCGCCACGCCTGGCCCAGGTCACGGGCGATCCCCCGCTCCTGGCCCACCTGTGGGACCAGACCCGGGACGTCGTCCTCGGCCTGGCCGGTCAGGGCTGGGCACACGGCGACCTGTCCGCCTACAACCTGCTCGTCCACGGTGAGACCCTGGTGGTCATCGACCTGCCCCAGGTGGTGGATGTCGTCGCCAACCCGCAGGGCGCTGACCTGCTGCACCGGGACTGCACCACGGTGACCGCGTGGTTCCTGCGGCGCGGGCTCGACGCCGACGCCGAGGAGCTCTTCACCGAGGCCCTCGCGCTGGCCCTGTGAGGGCGACCGGCGAGCTCGGGTCAGGCGCGACGACGTGAGCCATCCCACAATTTGGGGTGGTGCAGCGGGGGTAAAGATCACTTAGGTTAGGGTTACCTTCGGCGTCAGGATGCTGGTGCCGACCCCGAACCTCAAGGAGAAGCATCATGAACCTGCGTCGCCCTCGCGCCGGCCTCGTGGCCCTCGCGACCGCCGCCGCCCTGACCCTGGCCGCCTGCGGCAGTGACGAGGGCACCGACAGCTCGTCCGACGACGGTTCCGCCGCCGAGGAAGGCTCCGCCGGCGACGAGAGCGCCGACAGCGAGGAGTCCGCCGATGACTCCGAGGGCGACACGTCCTCGGAGGAGGCCGCGTCCGGCACCGTCGAGGTCGAGGACTTCCAGGGCACCGTGGAGGTGCCGGTCCCGGCCGAGCGGATCATGGTGACCGACAACCGCGTCGTTCGCGCCCTCGACGCCTGGGGCGTCCCGGTCGTGGCCGCGCCGCTGGACATCTTCCCGAAGGACATCGGCTACGCCAGCGACGACTCCGTGGTCAACCTCGGCAACCACGGCGAGCCCGACCTGGAGGCCATCGTGGCCGCCGACCCCGACCTCGTGCTCACCGGCTACCGCTTCCAGGACTTCTACGAGGACATCACCTCGCTCGTGCCCGAGGCCGCCATCGTCGACACCACCACGGACTACGAGACCAACCCCCTGGACGAGGAGCTCATCCGCCAGATCGAGCTCGCCGGCCAGGCCGTCCAGCATGAGGAGGACGCCGCGGCCCTGGTCGAGGAGTTCGAGGCGTCCATCGCCGCGGCCACCGAGGCCTACGACAGCGAGCAGACGGTCATGGGGCTGATCACCTCCGGCGGTGACATCGGCTACGTCGCCCCGAGCACCGGCCGCGCGATCGGTCCGGTCTTCGACGTCCTGGGCCTCACCCCGGCCCTGGAGCAGGAGGGCGGCAGCGGCCACACCGGCGACGACATCTCGGTCGAGGCCATCGCCGAGTCCAACCCGGACTGGATCATCGTCATGGACCGCGACGCGGCCGTCGCCGCCGAGGGCGAGGAGTACTCCAGCGCCGAGGAGGTCATCGCCGAGTCGGAGGCGCTGGCCAACGTCACCGCGGTGACCGAGGGCAACATCGTCTACCTGCCCGCCGACTTCTACCTCACCGAGGACATCCAGGCCTACACCGAGGTCTTCAACGACCTCGCCGACGCCATGGGTGGCTCCGCCCGCTGAGCACCCTCCAGCCCACCCACGGGGGACCCCCGGCAGGCCGCACCGGCCCGACCCGGGGGTCCTCGGCGTGGGCGCTGCCCCTCGCGGTCGTGCTGACCGCGGGGCTGCTGGCGCTGTCGCTGTCGGTCGGTGTCTACGACATCACCGACGGCGAGGACGGGTGGGCGATGTTCGGCATCACCCGGGTCCCGCGCACCATCTCCCTCGTCCTCGCGGGGGCCGCGATGTCGATGTGCGGCCTGGTCATGCAACTCCTGACGCAGAACCGCTTCGTCGAGCCGACGACCACCGGGACCACCGAGTGGGCCGGGCTCGGCCTGCTCCTCGTCTTCATCCTCGTCCCGGGCGCGAGCCTGCTCACCAAGATGGCCGGTGCGGTGGTCATGGCCTTCATCGGCACCATGGTCTTCTTCGCCTTCCTGCGGCGGGTGTCGCTGAAGTCCTCGCTCATCGTCCCCATCGTCGGGATCATGATCGGGGCCGTCGTGGGGGCGGTCTCGACCTACCTCGCGCTGGCCACCGACATGCTGCAGCAGATGGGCATCTGGTTCGCCGGGAGCTTCACGTCGGTGGTGCGGGGCCGCTACGAGATGCTGTGGATCGTCCTGGTCGTCACCCTGCTCGTCTTCCTCCTGGCCGATCGGCTCACCGTGGCGGGGCTCGGCAAGGACGTCGCGACCAACGTGGGGCTCGACTACGACCGCGTCATCCTCCTGGGCGTCGCCATGGTGGCCGTCGCCACGGGCGTGGTGACCGTGGTCATCGGGTCGTTGCCCTTCCTCGGCCTCATCGTGCCCAACGTGGTCTCGCTCCTGCGCGGCGACAACCTGCGCAGCAACCTGCCGTGGGTCTGCCTGCTCGGCGTCTGGGTGGTCACCGTCTGCGACATCATCGGGCGCACGATCATCATGCCGTTCGAGGTGCCGGTCTCGCTCATCCTCGGCGTCCTCGGCGCGGTCTTCTTCATCGCCCTGCTCGTGATCCGGCAGCGCCGTGCCTGAGACGAGGACCGCCGCCACCGACGCGCCGCAGGTCTCCGGGCATACCCCTGGTCCCGGCGAGCGCCGCACCGGCCCGTTCGTGCGCGGCCGGGACCGGCTCCGGTATGCCGTCGTCATGGGGCTGCTGGTGCTCCTCGCCCTGGGCTTCACGGCCGGGATCCTCGCCTACGACAACCCGATGCCGGTCGGCACCGACGGCTTCTGGCGGATCGCCGAGCTCCGGGCCACGAGCATCGCGGTGATCCTCGTCGTGGCCTTCTGCCACGCCTTCGCCACGGTGAGCTTCCAGACCGCCACGAGCAACCGGATCATCACCCCCTCCATCATGGGCTTCGAGGCGCTCTACGTCGTCGTGCAGACCGGCGCAGTCTTCTTCCTCGGCGCCTCGGGCGTGGCCGCGGTCACCGGCACCGCACAGTTCCTGCTGCAGGCAGGGCTCATGGTCGTCGTCGCGACGATCCTCTACGGCTGGCTGCTGTCAGGCCGCTTCGGCAGCATCCACATCATGCTGCTCGTCGGGGTGATCCTCGGCGGCGGGCTCGGGTCGTTGTCGACCTTCATGCAGCGCCTCCTCACGCCCAGCGAGTTCGACATCCTCACCGCCCGCCTCTTCGGCAACATCGGCAACGCCGACGCGGCCTACCTGCCCTATGCCGTGCCGATCGCGCTGGCCGCCGGTGGCACGCTGTGGTGGCGGGCGCGGCGGCTGGACGTGCTCGCCCTGGGCCGGGACGCCACGACCAACCTGGGGCTGAACCACCGGCGCGAGGTCATCGTCGTCCTCGTCCTCGTCTCGGTCCTCATGGCGATGACGACCTCCCTCGTCGGCCCGATGACCTTCCTCGGGTTCCTCGTGGCGATGCTCGCCTACCAGTTCGCCGACACCTACGACCACCGGCTGCTGCTGCCGATGGCCTTCCTGCTGGGGTATGTCGTGCTCAGTGGTGCCTACTTCGTGCTGCGCCACGTCTTCTACGCCCAGGGCATGGTCACGATCATCATCGAGCTGGTCGGCGGCCTGACCTTCCTGGTCTACATCATCCGAAAGGGCCGGCTGTGATCGAGCTGACCGACGTCACCAAGACCTACGGCACCGAGACCACGATCGGTCCGGTGACCACGCAGATCCCCGCCGGAGGGATCACCGCGCTCATCGGGCCGAACGGCGCCGGGAAGTCGACCGTGCTCACCATGATCGGCCGGCTCCTCGGGTTGGACGAGGGGTCGATCACGGTCGCCGGGCACGACGTCGTGCACACGCCGTCGCGCGCGATCGCCACGATCCTGTCGATCCTGCGCCAGGAGAACCACTTCATCACCCGACTCACGGTGCGCCAGCTCGTCGGCTTCGGCCGGTTCCCCCACTCCCGGGGCCGGCTCACGCCCGAGTGCGAGCGCCACATCAGCGAGGCGATCGACTTCCTCGACCTCACCGGCCTGGAGCACCGTTACCTCGACGAGCTGTCCGGCGGCCAGCGGCAGCGCGCCTACGTCGCGATGGTGCTCGCCCAGGACACCGACTACGTGCTCCTCGACGAGCCGCTGAACAACCTGGACATGCAGCACTCGGTGCAGATGATGCGCCAGCTGCGCCGGGCCGCGGACGAGCTGGGACGCACCGTGGTCATCGTGCTGCACGACATCAACTTCGCGGCGCGCTACGCCGACCAGATCATGGCGATGAACGACGGGCAGATCACCGAGTTCGGGCCGCCGGCGCAGATCCTCACCGACGCGACCCTCACCCGCGTCTTCCACACCCCGGTGAAGGTCATCGACGGGCCCGACGGGCCGCTCGCGGTCTACTACTGACCGCGCGGTCCACGACCGGCTCGCGGGCCGGCCGCGGTCAGGGGTCAGGGGGCCGACCAGTGGGGGCCGCGACGGACCCGGACGGGTCCGCTCGCCGTCGAGGGGTCGACCACCCGTCCGACCTGGGTGATCTCGACCCGGCCCGCGACGACGAGCCGCCGGGCGGCCCGGCGGGCCGGCTCCATGAGCTCCCGCCACGCCTCGGGGTCGTCGGAACCCTCGCCGTCCTGCCCCTGGGTGCGGACGACCTGGCGCGCCGCCTCCGACGGGCAGACCGAGGAGGTCGCCGCCCGCCGCGCGAGCAGGTCGACCAGCGCCTCCTCCAGCTCGCGGTCGACGGCCCGCACGCCCCGCCGGCGGCAGGCACTGGAGCAGTACCTCACCTCGTCCCAGGAGCGCTCCCACTTCTTGCGCCACTCGATCCGGCGCCCGCAGGAGGCGCACCACTTCTCGACGTCCCGGGCGTGATCCCCGCCCTCGTCGCCGGCGCGCCGCCCGCTCATCGCAGCCCGCCGGCACCCTCGTTGGCCTCCTCGAAGGCCGCGATGGCGGCCCGGAAGCCGGCCAGCTCGGCGTCGGTCCCCCAGGTGGTGAAGGACAGCGTGCCCTCCACACCCCCGGAGCCGGAACCGGTGGAGAAGCCGCCGCAGCCACCCAGGACTGCCGGGGTGTCCGCCCCTCCCATGGCAGCGAGGAACGAGCGTCGGGTGAGTCGCATGCGAACTCCGATGATCGGGCGCGGACGGTGACAGGCGCCGTGCGGGGAGCGGCCGGGTCAGCCTATCCGCAGATCCGCCTCCTCGGCGGTCAGAACGTCCTCAAGGTGCGCCCGCTGCCGCGGCTCGAGGTCGAGCCGGGCCACGCCCTCCCGCGTCGCCCCGGCGACGGCGTGCGCCTGCTCCCGGGTGAGCAGGCCGAGCCGGAGCGCGTGGCCCGCGGCACCGGCATACGTGTCGAAGACGTGCACGCCGCGCTCTGCCCACGCGGCGCGCGCCGCCCCGTCCAGCCCGGTGACGTCGTGCAGGAGGGTGCCCACCACGTGGTCGTGGGGGCGGGCCGCCATCTCGGCGCCCACGTCGCCGTCCGCCTGACCGCTGTCGCCGACGAAGACCATGCGGCACTCGGGGAAGAGCAGGTGGTCACGCTCCATGTTCTGCAGCTTGCGCTCGGCGATCGCCGCCTTCGTGTGCAGGTTGAGCAGCGACCCGCCGAGCACGGAGTGCGGCGGCAGACCGAGGTCGGCCAGCCCGTCCCGGGTGTACTCCTCGATGAGCCCGGCCGGCCCGCCCGGCCGGGCGGTGACGAAGGTGAGGTCGCCCACCCGGCCCGGGTCCGCCGCCGCCCCGCGGTCGAGCTGGGTCAGCAGCTCGACGACCCCGGGGTAGACCGTCCCGCGGGGGTAGCGGTCGTCGTGCAGCGCGCACCGGAGCGTGTCGTCGATGTCGCAGAGCACGCGGAGGTCGGGGGTCGGGTCGGCCTGCGCCTGCGCGGCGATGTGCTCGAGGAGCCGGTCCTGGAGGTCCTCGTCCAGGTGGTCGAAGACGAGGTGCTCGAGGTCGTGGTGGTCGCCGGTGGCGTTGAGGCGGTACTTCAGGTCGTGGAAGGGGGCGCCGGTCACCGCGGTCATCGTGTCCACGATCGCCTGCTGGTCCTCGCGGGTCACCCGGCCCCGGTGCAGCGGCCCGATGAGGCGCGCCAGCAGCTCGGTCGGCACGCGGGCCGTCACGGTGGACGAATCCATGGTCCCTCCTGGGGCGGCCCTGGTCGGAGTGCCAGGAGGAGCAAGCCTGCCAGGCGGCGCCACCGGCGTCGAGCCACGGTCGACCGCAGCGGCCGCGGGCGGGACGGATCAGGTGCTGGCCGCGTTCGAGGGGAGCCCGTCCACCGCCGCCTCCCTCACCACGGCGGATATCAGGGTGACCACGCCACGGGCCCGACGCTGCAGCTCCCCCCGGCGACGGTAGGCGAAGGCGGCGAGGTCGAGGTGCGCGATCAGCTCGTCACGCGGCAGCACCATCGGGTCGGACAACGTCCGCAGCGCCTCTACCTCCGCGCTGCCCGGGCGGATCGTCGGGTCGTCGGGGCGGATGATCGTGACGTCCCCGAAGCGGTGCACCACGACGGGCCCTTTCCCCCGGTCGATCATCTCCTCCACGTCCGTCGTCGGGACGGCGACGAGATGCTGCGGTGCGGTGAGCGGTGGGCTCATGGATCCCTCCTTCGTCGGGGGCAGAGCACGGAGCCTCGCGCCAGATACGTCCCGTCCTCGGATCAGTGCTCCCGCGCCACCCGCACCGCACCCGGCTTGATCGTGATCCTCGCGGACACCGCACGAGGCACCACGTCGCCGTCGACCTGGAGCGGCCCCGGCGCCCGCATCCGGACCTCGACGACCTGCCCGCTGCGGTAGCGCAGCGCCGGGTGCCGCCGGTGCCGCACCCCCACCCCGGTCGCCGCGACGCGCCCCCACTCCCTCAGCCGCCGCGGCGCGACGACCGCGACGTGCAGCAGCCCGTCGTCCATCCGTGCACCGGGCACCAGCCGCGCCCCGAGCGGGAGGCGGCCCCCGTTGACGGCGAGCACGCTCCAGGCACGCTCCTGCTGCTCGACGGCGTCGTCGACCCGCACCTCGACCGTCCGTCCGGGACGGTGCAGCCGCCGCAGCCCCGGCGTGACGTAGGCCAGCCACCCCAGGCGCGCCTTCGCCACCGGCGACAGGGACGCGAGGACCTCCGCGTCGTGGCCCACGCCCACGACCACGAGGAAGGGGAGACGGATCGAGGAGCCGTCCTCCTGCCACACCTCGACCCGGCCCACGTCGACCGGAGAGGCGTCCGCGCCCACGGCCAGCCGGGCGGCCGGTCGCGCCCGCAGCGGCAGCCGCAGGCTGCGGGCGGCCAGGTCCGCGGTCCCGCAGGGCACGATCCCGACGGTGGCCACGGGGTCCGTCGCCCCGACGACCTCGCGGACGGTGCCGTCCCCGCCCGCGACGACGAGGCGGCGACACCCCAGCCCCAGCAACTCGCGGGCCTGCCCCGGACCGGGGTCGGCGACCGTCGTCGACCGGACCACGGGCGGCGGCTGCGCGGCCTCGGCGCAGGCGATGGCGACCTCCGCGCGGGCGCGCTCCGCTCCGCGTGCGGCCGGGTTGAGGACGAGCCCGACCGTGGGCACGACCGGCTCCCTCAGCCCAGCTTGGCCGTCAACGAGGTCGCCACCGCGTCCGGCGTCAGGCCGATGCGGTCGAGCACCTGGTCGCGGGACCCGTGGTCGAGGAACTCCCGAGGTATGCCGTAGCCGTGCACCGGCACGTCGACGCCCGCCTCCACGAACGCCTGCGACACCGCGCCGGCGATGCCGCCGCCGACGATGTTGTCCTCGATGACGGCCACCCGCCCGGCTCCGCGGGCGAGGTCGACGAGGTCCGGGCTCACCGGCAGCGCCCAGCGCGGGTCCACCACCATGACCCGGCGCCCCTCGGCACCCAGCTTGTCGGCCACCTCCAGCGCGGTGGCGGCCATGGAGCCGACGCCGACGAGGAGCAGCTCCAGCTCTCCCTGCTCACCGCCCAGGGCATCGACGTCCCGCAGGACGTCCAACGTCCCCACCTGACGGACGGCCTCGATGGGGGCGCCCACGCTGCCCTTCGGGAAGCGCACCACGCTCGGCCCGTCGTCGATGTCCACCGACTCGCGCAGCGCGAGCGCCACCTGCTGGCCGTCGCGCGGGGCCGCGACCCGAATGCCGGGCACGATCCCGACGAGGGTGAGGTCCCACATACCGTTGTGGCTGGCGCCGTCCGAGCCGGTGATCCCGGCCCGGTCGAGGATGAAGGTGACGCCCTGCCGGTGCAGCGCGCAGTCCATGAGGAGCTGGTCGAAGGCGCGGTTGAGGAAGGTGGCGTAGATGCACACCACCGGGTGCATCCCGGTGAACGACAGGCCGGAGGCCATCGCCACCGCGTGCTGTTCGGCGATGCCCACGTCGAAGACGCGGTCCGGGAAGCGCTCGGCGAAGGGCTGCAGGCCGACCGGGATGAGCATGGCCGCGGTGAGCGCGACGATGTCGTCCCGCTCCCGCCCGAGCCGCACCAGCTCGTCGCTGAACTCGTCGGTCCAGGACCGCCCGGAGAGCTCGAGCGGCAACCCGGTCTCGGGATTGATCTTGCCGACGGCGTGGAAGCGGTCGGCCTCGTCGGCGGTCGCCGGGTCGTAGCCGTGACCCTTCTCGGTGATCGCGTGCACGAGCACCACCCCGCCGAAATCGTGGGCACGGCGCAGCGCGGTCTCCATCGCCTCGACGTCGTGGCCGTCGACCGGGCCGAGGTACTTCAGCCCCAGGTCCTCGAACATTCCCTGCGGGCTGACGATGTCCTTGAGCCCCTTCTTCACCCCGTGCAGCGCCTCGTAGACCTGGCGCCCGACCACCGGGGTGCGGGCGAGCTGCCGCTTGCCCCAGGAGAGCATGTGCTCGTACTCCTGGGTGGCGCGCAGCGAGGCGAGGTACTCCGCCATGCCGCCGCGCGTCGGGGCATACGACCGCTCGTTGTCGTTGATGACGATGATGAGCGGCAGGTCCGGCTGGTCGGCGATGTTGTTGAGCGCCTCCCACACCATGCCGCCGGTGAGCGCGCCGTCGCCGATGACCGCGACCGTGTGCCGGTCGGTCTCGCCGCGCAGCTTGCGGCCGGTCGCGATGCCGATGGCCCAGGACAGCGAGGAGCTGGCGTGGCTGTTCTCCACCACGTCGTGGTCGGACTCGGCCCGGCTGGGGTAGCCGGACAGCCCGCCCTGCTTGCGCAGCGTCGAGAGGTCGTGCCGGCCGGTCAGCAGCTTGTGCACGTAGGAGATGTGCCCGGTGTCGAAGAGCAGCGTGTCGCGCGGGGAGTCGAAGACGCGGTGCAGGGCGATGGTGAGCTCGACGACGCCGAGGTTCGGGCCGAGGTGGCCGCCGGTCTGGGACACCGAGGAGATGAGGTAGGCGCGGATCTCCTCCGCGAGGGATGTCACCTGACCCTGCGTCAACCGCTTGAGGTCGGACGGCCCGGTGATGGTGCGCATCAGTGCCACGTGTCGTCCTCCGGCCTCGACGGCGTCGTTGTCAGCCGGATCAGTCTACGTGGCCGGTCCTGGGAGGACGCTGCACCCGGGCCTCGTGCGGTGGACGATGCCGACCCGCGCCTACGCTGGTGGGATGAGCGCGCAGCCGGGTCCGAGGGTCGTCGGCGTCTACGACGCCCGGGGCAGCGTGCTCGGGGAGGTGGCGTATGCCTGGGGCAAGCTGCGCGGCACCGCGCACTGCTCGTTGTGCGACATCACGCACTCGCCGGTCCGGCGCAAGAAGGCGTGGGACGAGGTGGCCGCCAGGATGGAGGCCACCATCGAGCTGCGGCACCTCGACCAGCTGACCCCGGCGCTGGAGGCCGCGGTGGACGAGGCCGGTGCGCCCGTGGTGCTGCTCGAGCGTGGGCGCGGGGAGGACGCCGGGCATACCGTGCTGCTCGGTCGTGCGGAGCTCGACGAGCTCGGGGGCGACGTCGCGCGCTTCGAGGAGGCCCTCCGCCGGCGCCTCGCCGAGCACGACCTGGCCTGAGCGCACCGCCGTCTCCGCGCCGGTGACCGTGGAACGCCGGCCCCGGCAGCACTTTCCCGGTCGGTGGGCGCATCTCTGCGCCGGTTCGTCATCTGGCAGCCTGGTCGAGGAGGCTCGCAGTGGACGACGAGGCTGTCAGGGGGCGGCTCGCCGGACGCCCGGGCTCAGGCGATGGGGGCGCGCAGCCGCAGGGCCTCGAGCAGCAGGCCGGCGGCCCGGTGGTTGGCGCGCAGCCGCAGCCCCTCCCGGGCCAGCGACTCCAGCACGTCGCCGATGGTGCCCGGCGGCAGCGCCGGCCCGAGCTCGGGGCGGACGTCGCGCCACGCGCCGCGCATGGCCTCGAGCTGGGCCTCCAGGTGCCGGGTCGCCATCCAGGCGAGCGCGGCCGGGTGCCGGCGCCAGGCGGCATACGCCCGGTAGTCGGCCGGGCACTGGTCGAGCAGCCAGGACACCGCCGCCTGCTCCCAACCCGCGACACCGGCCGGCGGGACCCGGTCGGGCCACCCGGGCGGTCCGCTGTTCATGCGAACAAGTGTACGACCACCGACGTCGGCCCGTCGTGTGCCGTCCTCGAGCCTCTCGTCCCCTATTATGAGCACGCATTCCTTCTCTATTTGACGAACGGGGCCCATCATGACCACCGCCGCCACCCCAGCCCTGCAGCGCGGTCGCCAGCTCCACCCGCTCCACGTCCGCCGCGCCACCGTCAGCCGCGTCGAGCCGCTCGGCGGCCGGATGCGGCGGGTCACGCTCGACCTCGAGGCCGGCGCGCCACCCATCCCCTGGGTGCCGCTCGCCGTCGGCGACCACGTCAAGGTCGCCTTCCCGCACCCGTCGACCGGCGAGCTGACCCTCCCGACCGTGGTGGACGACCGGCCCCAGCTCCCCGAGGGAGCCTCGCGGCCGGTGACCCGCGACTACACCGTGCGCGGCGTCGAGGACGCGCGGCCCGACGGCAGCCAGCAGGTGAGCATCGACCTCGTCGTGCACGGCACCGGACCGGCGAGCACGTGGGCCAGCAGCGCCGGGCCGGGCGATGTCGTCGGGCTGCTCGGCCCCCGGGGGTCGATGACCGAGCCGTCGGACGCCCGGCGCTACGTGCTCCTCGCCGACGAGACGGCCATCCCCGCGATCGGCCGCTGGCTCGAGGAGGCGCCCGCAGGCATACCGCTCGAGGTCGTGGTCCAGGTCCCCGACGCGAGCTGCGTGGTCCCGCTGCCGCAGCGCGACGGCGCCCGCATCACCTGGCTCATGAACGAGATGGACACCACCCTCGCGCAGGCCCTGCGCGACCTGCCCCCGGCCCAGGGGGACTACGTCTGGGCCGCAGGCGAGGCCGGCGCGATGGTCCAGGTGCGCCGTGCGGCGGCCGAGCTCGGCGTCGGCGGCGAGGCACTGCAGCCCAGCGCGCTGCAGGTGGACGGCTACTGGCGGCGCGGCGTGGCCGGTCGCGACCACCACGAGCCGCTGGGGAGCTGAGCCTCTTCACGACGCGCCGTCGTAGTGGCACGATGACCCCATGGCGACGCGCAGCAACGCGAAGAAGACCGAGGCGACCACGGGCGGGAGCACCGCAGGACCGGTGCCGCGGCTGAATAAGAAGGTCTACGAGGCCGAGCTGCTCCGGCTCCAGGAGCAGCTCGTCGAGATGCAGACCTGGATCAAGGAGACAGGCCACCGCCTCGTCATCGTCTTCGAGGGACGCGACGCCGCCGGCAAGGGCGGGGCGATCAAACGGGTCACCGAGTACCTCTCCCCCCGCGACGCCCAGATCGTGGCCCTGCCGACCCCGACCGAGCGGCAGAAGACACAGTGGTACTTCCAGCGCTACATCGAGCACCTGCCCGCCGCCGGGGAGACCCGGCTCTTCGACCGCTCCTGGTACAACCGCGGCGGGGTCGAGCGGGTCATGGGCTACTGCACCCCGGAGGAGCACCGGCGGTGGCTGCAGCAGACCCCGATCTTCGAGCGGATGCTCATGGACGACGGGATCCTGCTGCGCAAGTACTGGTTCTCCGTCTCCGACGACGAGCAGGAGCGCCGCTTCCGGTCCCGGATGGAGGACCCGATGCGCCGCTGGAAGCTCTCCCCCACCGACCTGGAGTCGCTGACCCGGTGGGAGGACTACAGCCGGGCCAAGGACGAGATGTTCGTCCACACCGACATCCCCGAGGCCCGGTGGAACGTCGTGCCGTCGGACGACAAGCGCTCGGCCCGCATCAACATGATCGCCCACCTGCTCTCGACGATCCCCTACGAGCAGGTCGAGCAGGCCGAGCTGACCATGCCGGAGCGCCCGGACTCGACCGGCTACCAGCGCACCGACCGACGGCTGCAGCTGCCGGTCCCCGACCACGCCGCCGCCGTCGGTGAGGCCGCCGGCAAGCCCGTCGAGCGCCGCTCGCAGCAAGACCTCAGCTAGATCCCGCAGCGCCCGACCGGCCGAGCTTCCGGTATGCGCGCGCTCAGTGTCGCCCCGGTGCCGCGAAGCCGCGTGCGGCCGCGACCCCGACCCCGGGCTCGGTGAGGTGCGAGCCCAGCGCCCGGACCTGGTCCGCGGTGACGTCCACGCCGGCGCGCAGCACCTCCTCGACCCGCGACCCGAGGTCCGGGACGAGGTCGTCGTCTCCCTCACCCTTGGCATACTCGGTGATTGTCCGTCGCGCGCGGTCGTCGGAGACGGCCGGCAGGTCCAACGAGGCGAAGCCGTCGTCGAGGTCGTAGGGCGCCCGGCGCCACCGCTGCCCGTCGAAGGCGTAGATGAAGGAGACCCACTGACCGTCTCGCCGGTCGTGCCAGCCGAGCGCGTCGCCCCACCACGGCTCACCCGCCGCCAGCAGGTCGGTCTCGGGCCGCTCGAAGTATGCCGCCGCCTCCCCGTAGAAGGTGTCGGAGTACTCGTGGTCGGAGCCGACGAGGAGCGCGCGTCCGTCGGCGTAACGGTAGAGACGGCACCAGTTGCCACCGCCGTCGTGGTAGTACCAGTCACCGTCGTCCGAGCGGCAGTCCTCGCTGCCGTAGCCCACGCTCCCGAGCACCGCGGCGACCGCGGCCCAGCGCGGTCGGAGCTGGTCCGGCGCGGGCAGGTCGAACTCCACTGGTCCGCGCGGCGGATCCCCCACGCGTCCGTCGGCGGCGGTCTCGGGCCCGTCCGCAGGCGCACTGTCGCGGTCCGCGGGCCTTTCCTTGTGGTCGCGCCGCCCGAACATCGTCCGGAACCATCCCATGACGGCTCCCCTCCCCTGGCTGTCGTCTGCGCTGCGTCAGTCGATCTGCAGCTCGCCCATCGGCTCCCAGCCCTCACCCTCGACCTGCCGGGAGATGATCTGCGGAGTGCCGGTGAGATGCGGGCGCATCGCCTCGATGCCCTCGGTGAAGTGCGGGCTCTCGACGTGCTTGGCCGCGCCCTCGTCGGTGAACGTCTCGACGAGGACGTACTGCAGCGGGTCCTCCAGGCTCCGGGACCACTCGAAGGAGATGTTGCCCTCCTCGCTGCGGCAGCCGGCGGTGTAGTCGGCGACGATCTCGGACCAGCGCTCGGCGGACTCGGGCTTGACGGGGAACTTGACCACGATGAAGTACATGCCCCGATCGTGGGGTGCCCCGCGCCGGACGTCAAGCGCGGCTGCCCCATGATGGGGGCGTGAGCACGACACCCGCCGGTGCGCGCACCGTGGAGCGCACCTTCGACCTGCTGGAGCTCGTCGCGGACCGGGGCGGCGCCACCGCGCGGGAGCTCGCCGACGAGCTCGGCCTGCCGCTGTCCACGGTCTACCGGCTGGCCGCGGACCTCGTGGCGAGGGACTACCTGCTCCACCTGCGCCACGAGGGCCGCTTCGAGCTCGGCTACAAGCCGCACCGTCTGGGCCTGGCCCTGCACCGGCAGATCGGCCTGTCCGCCCAGGTGCGGCAGCGGATCGTCGACCTGCACCGCGCGACCGGCTGCGCGGCATATCTCGCCGTGCGGCGGGGCGCCACCCTGGCGCTCATCTTCGTCGCCGACTCGCCCGAGTGCCCTCGGCTGGAGCCGATGACCTTCGGCTTCCGACAGGCGCCGCACGCGACCGCCTTCGGCAAGATCCTGCTCGCCGACCTGGACGACACCGAGCGGCAGGTGGAGCTCGCCCGCCACGGGCTGCCCGCCCTCACCCCGCGCACCATCACCGACACCGGGGTGCTCGAGGCCCACCTGGCGCGGGTCACTCGTCGCGGCGTCGCCTGGGAGTTCGAGGAGTTCCTGCCCGGCAGCAGCTGCGCCGCGGTGGCGGTGCGCCGGCCAGACGGCGGCCTGCTCGGCTGCGTGGCCGTCTCCGCGGGTGCCGCGCGCTTCGACGGACCGGACCTGCGCATCGAGCACCGGCTGCGGATGGCGGCCCGTGACGTCGCCGCGTACTTCCGCCGCGTCGACCCCGACGTTCTCACGCACTGAGAACAACCGTGGCGGGCTCCGCCGGGCGCGCCTAGCGTGGGCGACACGTCGCACGACGCGGTGCGACGGGGACGAGGAGGCTCCATGGCGGACAAGGACTCGGCGACGATCAAGCGGGACACCAGCTCCGCGCTCCGGGGCGGCCCGGCCACGCTCACCTCACGTCAACGCCAGATCCTGGTGCGCGTGCTCCGGCTGGCCTACCCGCACGACACCTTCCCCGACGGCCCCTACGAGCGCACCGCGGACGCCGTGGTCGAGGCGACCGCCGACGACCGGCGTCTGGCCGCCACCCTGGGTCCCGACCTGGACATGCTCGACACGATCAGCGACGGCGACTTCCTCGGGGCCTCCGACGAGACGGCGACGCTGCTCCTGCGGGAGTACGCCGACGAGCCCTACTTCCGGCAGATCCGCGGGGTGGCGGTGGTCGCGCTGTACGACGACCGCGAGGTGTGGGAGCTGCTCGGCTACGAGGGGCCGAGCTTCGACCAGGGCGGCTACCTGACCCGGGGTTTCGACGACCTGGACTGGCTGCCCGAGCCGCGGATCACCGAGTACGACGGTGAGCCCCGAACCGAACTGCGCGACGTGGAGGAGCAGCGATGAGCACGCACGGAAACCCCATCCCGCTCAACGAGCCGGTCGTCGTCGTCATCGGCTCGGGGGCCGGCGGTGGCACCGTCGCCCACGACCTGGCGACCGAGGGGGTCAAGGTCGTCGTCCTCGAGGCCGGTCCCTACCTGACCGCGGACGACTACACCAACGACGAGTGGCCCGCCTTCAACCAGATGGCGTGGCTGGACATGCGCACGACCTCCGGCTCCTACCGCGTCGCGCGGGACTTCCCCAACCTGCCGGCGTGGATCGTCAAGGCCGTCGGCGGGACCACCACGCACTGGGCCGGGGCGACGCCGCGGTTCATGGCGCACGAGTTCGCCGCCCGCAGCACCTACGGCGAGGTGGAGGGCGCGAACCTGCTGGACTGGCCGGTCACGCTCGAGGAGATAGAGCCGTGGTACGACCGGGCCGAGAAGGCGATGGGCTCCTCGCACCGGCACGGGCGGCCGCCGATGCCGGCGAACAACAACTACAAGGTCCTCGCGAACGGTGCCGAGCGCGCCGGTTACAAGTACTACGCCACCGGTCCCTACGCCACCAACGCCGAGCCCTACGACGGCCGCCCCGCCACCGTGCAGGACGGGTTCAACTTCCAGGGGGACAAGTCCGGCGCCAAGTGGTCCACGCTCGTCCGGGAGATCCCGCGGGCCCTGGAGTCCGGGAACGCCGAGCTGCGCCCGCTCTGCCAGGCGGTGCGGATCACCCACGGCTCCGACGGACGGGCCGACGCGGTGGAGTATCTCGACGCCGACGGCAACCTGCACCGGCAGGCGGCGCGCGCCGTGTGCGTCGCCGGCAACTCCATCGAGACGCCGAGACTGCTGCTCATGAGCGACTCGCCCTCGCACCCGGACGGGCTGGCCAACTCCTCCGGTCAAGTCGGCCGCAACTACATGCGGCACCTGACCGGGTCCGCCTACGCACGCTTCGAGCAGCCGGTGCGGATGTACCGCGGCGAGACGATGGCCGGCATCATCGCCGACGAGGCGGTCCACGACCCGTCCCGCGGGTTCGTCGGCGGCTACTACATGGAGACCCTGTCACTGGGTCCGGCCTTCCTGGCCACCTTCGTCGAGCCGGGCAGCTGGGGCCGCGAGTTCACCCGGCTGATGGACGCCTACGCCAACACCGCCGGTATGTGGCTGCTCGGCGAGGACATGCCGCAGGAGTCGAACCGGGTCACCCTCGACCCCGACGTCAAGGACCACTGGGGACTGCCCGCCCCGCACGTCCACTTCGACGACCACCCGAACGACATCGCGATGCGGCGGCACGCCTACCGTTCCGCGGACACCGTCTACCGGGCCGCGGGTGCGGTCGGGGTACACCACACCCCGCCCTACCCGGCGACGCACAACCTCGGGACCTGCCGGATGACCTCGGACCCTGCCGATGGACCGCTCAACGGGTGGGGCCAGGCGCACGACGTGCCCAACCTCTTCGTCGCGGACGGATCGGTGATGACCACCGGTGGCGCCGCGAACCCGACCCTGACCATCGTCGCCCTCGCCATGCGACAGGCCGACCGCATCCGGGAGCTGCTGCGCACCGGCGACCTGTGAGGGGCCGTGAGACCAGGCTCAGGTCGGTGGGCCTGCCGGTTCCTCGATGCCGAGCCGTCGCCCGACGGGGCCGAGGGTGAATCCCTGGACCAGCACCGAGACGACCACGAGGAAGAAGACGACGCCGAAGACCTCCCCGGCCTGGGCCAGCCCGGCGGTCGCCGGGAAGGTGGCGAGCACGACCGGCACGGCGCCACGAAGCCCGGCCCAGGAGACGTAGGCGCTCTCGCGCGCCGAGAACCCGCTGGGGAGCAGGCACAGGAAGACGCTCACCGGTCTCGCGAGGAACATGAGGATGAGCGCCAGCACGATGCCCACCGGAGCGACCCCGACCAGCTCGGAGGGGAAGACCAGCAGTCCCATGGTGATGAACATCGCGATCTGCGCAATCCACGCCAGGGCGTCACTGACCTGGATGATGAGGCGGCGGTGCGAGCGCACCCGGTTGCCGAGCACGAGACCGCACAGGTAGACGGCCAGGAAGCCGTTTCCCTCGATTGCCTGCGCGGTGCCGTAGGTCGTCAACGCCACCCCGAGGCACAGCACGGGGTAGAGACCCGGGATGGACAGTCGCAGCGCGTCGGCCCCCACCGCCGCGACGCCCCCCAGCAGCAGGCCGAGCACGGCACCCACGACGATGCCCAGCAGCACGCCCGCGAGCGCCGTGCCGAGGCTGGCCTCGCCACGGGTGAGGATGCCGATGAGGGTCACCGTGAGGATGACCGCCATCGGGTCGTTGGTGCCGGACTCGAGCTCGAGCAGCGACCGCAGCCGTCGACGGGGCGCAGGGCTGCCGGACCGGAAGAGACCGAAGATGGCCGCCGCGTCGGTGGAGGAGACGATCGCCCCGATGAGCAGCCCCTCGGTCCAGCTGATGCCGTCGCCCCCGAGGCGCAGGTCGGTGTAGGAGCCCAGCAGCCACCAGGCGGCGGTGCCGAGGATGAGCGTGCTCACGAGCACGCCACCCGTCGCCAGCAGCAGCCCCGGGCCGACGACCGAGCGCACCGAGGACCACGCGGTGTCCAGGCCGCCGGCGAAGAGGATGACGACCAGGCATACCGTGCCGACGCTCTGCGCCAGCCCCGGCGAGTCGAAGGCGATGCCGCCCGGCCCCTCCGAACCGGCCGCCATGCCCAGCCCGAGGAAGAGCAGCAGGACCGGCATCCGGAGCCGCTCCGACAGCCGCACCGACAGCACGGCCAGGATGAGCAGCACCCCGGCGGCGAGCACCGTCAGATCCATGATCCCGGTGCCCGCCGCGCCAGTGGCCTCAGACGGTCGCCAGGGACCGCAGGACGTACTGCAGGATGCCGTCGTTGCGGTAGTAGTCCGCCTCGCCGGGGGTGTCGATGCGCACGACCGCGTCGAACTCCACGGGCTCGCCACCGTCCTTGGTGGCGGTGACCTTGACCGTCTTCGGCGTCGAGCCCTCGTTGAGCCCGGTCACCCCGGAGATGTCGAAGGTCTCGGTGCCGTCCAGGCCCAGGCTCTCAGCGTTCTGCCCCTCCGGGTACTGCAGCGGGAGGACACCCATACCGATGAGGTTGGAGCGGTGGATCCGCTCGTAGGACTCGGCGATGACCGCCTTGACGCCCAAGAGCCGGGTGCCCTTCGCCGCCCAGTCGCGGGAGGAGCCGGAGCCGTACTCCTTGCCGGCGAGCACGACGAGCGGAGTGCCGGCCTCGGCGTACGCCTGGGCCGCGTCGTAGATCGTGGTCTGCCCGCCGCCGTTGCTGAAGTTGCGGGTGAAGCCGCCCTCGACCCCGTCCAGCAGCTGGTTCTTGAGCCGGATGTTGGCGAAGGTGCCCCGGATCATGACCTCGTGGTTGCCGCGGCGCGAGCCGTAGGAGTTGAAGTCCTTGCGCTCGATGCCGTGCTCGGAGAGGTACTTGCCGGCGGGGCTGTCCGCCTTGATCGAGCCCGCGGGGCTGATGTGGTCGGTGGTGACCGAGTCGCCCAGCAGCGCCAGGACGCGAGCGCCGGAGATGTCCTCCACGGCCTCGGGCTCGGCGCCCATGCCCTCGAAGTACGGGGGCTTGCGGACGTAGGTCGACTCGCCGGCCCACTCGAAGGTGTTGCCGTCCGGGGTGTCCAGGCTCTGCCAGCGCTCGTCACCGGCGAAGACGTCGCTGTAGTCCTCGGTGAACATGTCGCGGCTGATCGAGGAGGCGATGGTCGCCTCGACGTCCTCCGGCGCGGGCCAGATGTCCTGGAGGTAGACGTCGTTGCCGTCCGTGTCCTGCCCCAGCGGCTCGGCGTCGAAGTCGAAGTCCATCGTGCCGGCGAGGGCGTAGGCGATGACCAGCGGCGGCGACGCGAGGTAGTTCATCTTCACGTCCGGGTTGATCCGGCCCTCGAAGTTGCGGTTGCCGGAGAGCACGGAGGTGACCGCGAGGTCGTTGTCGTTGATCGCCTGGCTGATCTCCTCGACCAGCGGGCCGGAGTTGCCGATGCAGGTCGTGCAGCCGTAGCCGACGAGGTGGAAGCCGAGCTGCTCCAGGAAGGGCCACATGCCCGCCTTGTCGAAGTAGCCGGTGACCACCTTGGAGCCTGGGGCCATCGACGTCTTCACCCACGGCGCGACGGTCAGGCCCTTCTCGACGGCGTTCTTGGCCAGCATCGCGGCG
This sequence comes from Serinicoccus sp. CNJ-927, assembly GCF_001942435.1. Classification (NCBI taxonomy): domain Bacteria; kingdom Bacillati; phylum Actinomycetota; class Actinomycetes; order Micrococcales; family Ornithinimicrobiaceae; genus Serinicoccus; species Serinicoccus sp. CNJ-927. Next base: position 97,826 of record NZ_MKKF01000052.1, read on the forward strand.
GCCATCATCACCGAGGGGTTGGAGGTGTTGGTGCAGGAGGTGATCGAGGCGATCGCGACGATGCCGTGGTCGATCTCGAACGTCTCGCCGTCCATCGTGACCTCGACCGGCTTGGATGCGCGGCGGGTGGACCCGTCCTTGGAGCGCCCGGAGCGCATCGGCCGGGCGGCCTGCTGACCGGCGTCGCTGGCGTCGTGCGACGGGGCGTCCGAGGCCGGGAAGGTGTCCTCCAGCTCGTGGTCGACGGCCGACAGCTCGGCCTCGCCATCGGCGTAGTTGACCAGGTCGGCGCAGAACTGCTGCTTGGCATTGGTCAGCTCGATGCGGTCCTGCGGGCGCTTGGGCCCGGCGATGGAGGGCACGACGGTGGACAGGTCGAGCTCGAGGTACTCGCTGTAGCGGGCCTCGTTGGCCGGGTCGGCCCACATGCCCTGCTCCTTGGCGTAGGCCTCGACGAGCGCGACCTGCTCGTCGGACCGGCCGGTGAGCCGCAGGTAGTCGAGGGTCACGTCGTCGATCGGGAAGATCGCGCAGGTGGAGCCGAACTCCGGGCTCATGTTGCCGATCGTGGCCCGGTTGGCCAGCGGCACCTGGGTGACGCCCTCGCCGTAGAACTCGACGAACTTGCCCACCACGCCGTGCTCGCGCAGCATCTCGGTGATCGTCAGCACCACGTCGGTGGCGGTCGCGCCGGAGGGCACCGCGCCGGTGAGCTTGAAGCCCACGACCCGCGGGATGAGCATGGAGACCGGCTGACCGAGCATCGCGGCCTCGGCCTCGATGCCGCCGACGCCCCAACCCAGGACGCCGAGGCCGTTGACCATGGTCGTGTGGCTGTCGGTGCCCACGCAGGTGTCGGGGTATGCCTGCAGCGCGCCGTCGGCGCCCGACTCACGGGTCATGACGGTGCGCGCCAGGTGCTCGATGTTGACCTGGTGGACGATGCCGGTGCCCGGGGGCACGACCTTGAAGTCCTCGAAGGCGGTCTGGCCCCAGCGCAGGAACTGGTAGCGCTCCTCGTTGCGCTCGTACTCGATCTCGACGTTGCGCTCGAAGGCGTCGGGGCGGCCGAAGACGTCGATGATGACGGAGTGGTCGATGACCAGCTCGGCCGGCGCCAGCGGGTTGATCTTGGTGGGGTCGCCGCCGAGATCGCCCATCGCCTCACGCATGGTGGCGAGGTCGACGATGCACGGCACACCGGTGAAGTCCTGCATGATCACGCGTGCCGGGGTGAACTGGATCTCGGTGTCGGGCTCGGCGTCGGCGTCCCAGCCGGCGAGCGCGGTGATGTGGTCGGCGGTGATGTTGGCGCCGTCCTCGGTGCGCAGCAGGTTCTCCAGCAGCACCTTGAGCGAGTACGGGAGCGTGTCGGCACCCTCCAGCCCACCGATCCGGAAGATCTCGTAGCTGGCGTCCCCCACCTCCAGCGTGCCCTGGGCATCGAAGCTGTTCGGATTGGTGCTCAACGTGGGTCGCTCCTTCGCTCACTGGCTATTTATCTTGACATCAAGATATCTCACCCAGGGTGCCTGCCGCAACGCGCGGGCATACCCGGATGTCGCCCATCCTGCCGCACCCTGGCCCCGACGTCAGGTGAGGCTTGCCTGTGCCCTGCTGTCCGGTGCGGCCGGGTCAGCCCAGGCCGTGCCGCCCGAGCGGCCCGATGAGCTCGCGCTCCTCGTAGGCCAGGTGCGAGAGCAGGGTGTCGGTGAGCAGGTCCAGCGAGCGCTGCACCCCCTCCAGGACCTCCTCGCCCGCGCGCCCGGTCCCGTCCTCGGCGACCAGCCGCACCAGCGCCTTGTCGAACTCGTCCAGCACCTCGTGGATGACGACGTGCTCCTCCTCGAGCCGGTCCAGCACCGGCGCGAGGTCGGGCTGGCGGTGCCGCAGGTGCGGGAAGACGCTCCGGTCCTCCAGCGTGTGGTGCCCGGTGACGATCCGGCAGTAGGACTCGCAGTAGGCGCCCAGGGTCCAGTTGTTCTGCCGCATCGTCATCGTGTTGATCACCGAGCGCGCCGCGCCGACCGTGACGTGCCCGCGCCGCACCTGGTCGAGCACGTCGCGCACCTGCTCCAGCTCCGAGCGCAGGCCGTCGTGGATGTCGACGAGGTGCTGCGCCTGCTCGGGGTGCCGGCCGGGCTCCCCCGCCGGGGCGGAGGGACGTGCGCCCTCGTCCCAGGGCATCGAGGGCGAGAGGCGTGTCCCGTTGTCCGGCGTCGCGGTGACGGCATGCCCCTGCCCGTGCTGCTCCTGGACGGCGCCGTCCGCGGTCCCCGGTCCCGCGTCGCGCGGAGCGGAGGTCGCTGGGACGCCTGTCGCCTCCGCCGACTGCTGCGCCCGTCGCGCCCGCTCGGCGTCGACCAGCTCACGGGTCGCCGGGGCGATCTCGGCGGCGTAGCGGCGCACCACGTCCGGGTCGTCGGTCCCGAGGACGTAGCAGCTCATGCCGACGTCCAGGGTCAGCTCCGCGAGCTGCTCGGCCCAGTCCTGCGGGCGGCCCCGGAGGAAGCCGCTCCCGGTCCCGAACGACCCGAAGACGTTGTAGATCCGGCGCACGGCGGCGGGCGGACGCCCCGCCTCCAGCGCCGCCTCGTCGACGCGCGCGGCGAGCTCAGGGAGGGCGGGCGGGTCGGCATACCCCATGCTCGGGACCCACCCGTCGGCGAGGCGTCCGGTGAGCCGCAGCATCCGCGGCTTGTAGGCCCCGAGCCAGATCGGGATGTCGTGGGCCGGGGCCGGGCCGGCGTGCAGACCCCGCGCCGTGTAGTGCTCTCCCTCGAAGCGCAGCGTGCCGCCGGCCCAGAAGGCCTTGATGAGCCCGACCGCCTCGGCCAGCGCGTCGACCGCCTCGCCCGGCGTGCGACGTGGACCGCCCGCGGCGACGATGGCGTCCCAGAAGGCACCGGCCCCGAGCCCGAGCTCGACCCGCCCGTCGGTGAGCAGGTCGAGCGTGGCGGCGGCCTTGGCCAGCACGACCGGGGGCCGCAGCGGCAGGCTCGCGACGTTGGGGGCGAGCCGGATCGTCGTGGTCCGCGCGCCGAGCACGGAGAGCAACGTCCAGGTGTCGAGGAAGCCGTCCTGGTAGGGGTGGTCCTGCACCGAGACCACGTCGAGGCCCTCGACCTCGGCGAGGGCGACCAGCGAGAGCAGGTCGGGGATCCGGCGGGCGTCCGGCGTCGGGAAGATGCCGAACTCGAGCTGCTGGTCCAGGTCGGGCATGGTGCCTCTCATCGTTCAGCGCGGGGCGCCGGGGCGCAGCAGCGCCAGGCACTCCACGTGGTGGGTCATCGGGAAGGCGTCCAGCACCCGCAGCGCCTCCGGCTCCAGCCCGGCCTCGCGGGCGGTCGCGAGGTCGCGGGCCAGCGCCGCCGGGTCGCAGGCGACGTGGACGACCGCGCGGGGACGCAGCGCGGCGAGGGCACGGACGACGTCGCCGCCGGCGCCGCTGCGCGGTGGGTCGAGGACGACGAGGTCCACCCGCTCCCCGTCGGCCACCAGCCGTTCCAGGGCGGCGGCGGTCGGCTCGGCGACCGCCCGCGCCCAGGGGTATGCCGACAGGTTGCCGCGCGCGGACCGGGTCGCTTCCTCGTCCGCCTCGACGGCGAGCACGCGGCCCTCCGGGCCGACCGCGTCGGCGAGGGGCGCGGCGAAGAGCCCGACGCCGGCATACAGGTCCAGGGCGCTCTCCCCCGGCTGCGGGTCGAGCCAGGCCAGGACCTGCTCGGTGAAGGTGGCGGCGGCCCCGGGGTGCACCTGCCAGAACCCGCGGGCGGAGACGGTGAAGTCGTGCTCGCCGACCCGCTCGGTGACCTCGGGGACCGGACCCACCGGCACCGTGGGTCGGCGGGCCGCCCGCCGACCGGTGCCCGGGCGGCGGCCCCGGGGACGGTGGCCGCCGGAGGGCGCCGCGAGGGGGACGACGACCGGCTCGCCCACGGCCGGGGCGACGACGTCGAGAGCAGTGACCACGTCTGCGGCCCGGGACCGTCCGGTCGTGCCGGGGACGAGCTCCTGCGCAGCGGCGAAGACCCCGGTGCCGACCACGCCGGGGGCGGCGATGCGGCAGTCGTCGACGTCGACCACCTCGTGCGAGCGGTGCGCCCGCAGGCCGGAGACGGGCGGGTGCCCGGGCACCTGTCGCAGCGCCACCTCGACCCGGGTGCGCCACCGCAGGCCGTGGTCGTCACCGGGGACCGGGTCGCAGACCAGCTCCGCTCCCCCGCCGAGGCGGCGGACCTCCTCCGGTCCCAGCCCACCGACCCGCAGCAGCTGCTCGGTGACGACCTCCGCCTTGAGTGCACGCTGCGCCGCGAGGTCGGCGTGCTGCCAGTCGCACCCGCCGCAGCGTCCCGGGCCGGAGAAGGGGCACGGGGGCTCGACCCGGTCCGGCGAGGCACGGTGGACCGTGACGGCGTCGGCGCGCAGGAAGCGGCCGCCGCTGCCGACGCCGGTCACGCGCGCCCGCACCTGCTCCCCCGGCAGGGCGTGCCGGACGAAGACGACGAGGCCGTCGTCGGCGTCCCCGACCCTGGCCACGCAGTGGCCGCCGTGCGCCACCGGGCCGACGAGGAGGTCCAGCTCGTCGCCGACCGCCGGGACCGCGGCCGCGTCGGTGCCCGGCACCTCAGCGACCCTGCGTCGGGTCGATCGCGGCCGTCCCGCTCGCGTCGTCCTGGGGCTGGGCGGGGGTGCGTCCGGTCGCGAGCATCCAGCCCATGACCACCACGGCCAGCAGGTAGGCCGGCCAGCTCAGCACGATCTTGGTGACGCCCAGCCAGGCGACCTGCTCGGCGAGGTAGAGCGGCAGCATGATCGCGACGCGCAGCGCGAAGAGCGCGACGAGCACCCAGGTGAGACGGGCGCAGACCGCGACCAGGCCGGGGTCGCGGCGCCAGGCGGTGGGTCGCTCGGCGAAGTCGGGGTCGCCGAGGGCGACGATGAAGCCCAGCAGGGGCCAGCGCGTCAGGATCGACACCAGGGCGGCCACGCCGTAGAGCCCGCTCACCAGGATCCCGGGGAGGAAGGCGTCCTGGGCCTCCCCGGAGCGCAGCGCGAAGAAGGCGGCGATGCCGGTCGCGAAGATCGCCGAGCCGAGGAAGCGCCACGAGCCGCCGACGAACCCGCGGATCACCGTGAGCACGACCAGCAGCGCCGCCGCGGCCACCACGGCCGGACGGACGGCATCGGTGACGAGCCAGGTGGTCACGAAGGCGACCGTCGGCAGCGCCGTCTCCAGCGAGCCGTACCACCCGCCGAGGGCCTCGCTGATCCGCCGGCGGATGACCTGCTCGACGGTCTCCTGCGCCGAGCCGGTGGACCCGACGGACCCTGCCGCGGGCTCCTGCCCCGGCCCGTGGTCGGTCATGTGAAGTCGGGGTTGCGCGGGGCCTTCGGCGCGTCGGTGGGTGCCGGCTCCGGCGCGGGGGCCGCCCCCTCACCCGAGGTGTCCGCCGCGTCCCCGGTCGACAGCCCGACACCCGCGACCGCCGTGGCGTCGCTCGAGCCGCTCGCGGAGGGTGCCTTGCGGACGGCCTCGGCCGCCGCGGCGCGCCGGGCCTGCTCCTGCTGCTCGCGCCGCGCCTGCGCCTCCTTGGCGACGGCCTCCGCGAAACCCTGGGGCGGGGTCAGGGTGAGGACCTCGCGCGGCGGGCGGGGCTCGTCGCCTCTGGTCACCACGATGCGCCGGACGAAGGACAGGATGCCGCGGACCTGGTGGTCGTCGGTCGCGGCCGGGCCACCGATCACGACGCGGAGGAACCACCGGGGACCGTCCACGCCGACGAAGCGGGCCGGCTGGTAGGCGACGCGCCCGTCCGGGGCGCGCCCGGGCATGCGAGCCCGCAGTTCCTTGCCCATGCGCCCGTCCACGACCTCGGCCGCTCCCCCGGAGTCGACCAGGCCGCGGGCGATCTCGGCCCGGAGCTCCTCCCAGATGCCCTCGGTGCGGGGCGCCGCGAAGACCTGCACCTGCGCCTGCGAGGCGCCGAACCCGAGGGTGGCGCCGATGACGCGCCCGGAGCTCTGCTCGATGTCGAGACGCAGCTGCATCCCCTTGACCGAGGGGATGCGGAGCGCACCGAGGTCGATGCCGCCGTCCACCTCCGGCCACTCGGTGATGTCGTAGGGCCCGTCCTCGGCGCGCACCCAGTCCCGGTCGACCCCAGGCTCCCCCTCGGCGGGCTCGGGCCGGACGGCGACGGTGTCCTCCTCGTCGAGGAGGAGCTCGTCGTCGCTGAGCTGCTTGGTCTTGCGTCGGCCGAAGAGTGCCACGGGTGGCTCAGTCCTTCTGCTGGGTCGGTCCGGCGGTCGCCGGGAGGGGGGTGGAGCGGCCGGTATGCCCGTGGCCGCCGGCGCCGCGCGCCGACTCGCCCAGGTCCTCGACCTCGGTGAAGACGGGACGGGCCACCTGTTGGACGACGAGCTGGGCGATGCGGTCGCCGCGCTGCACGTCCACCGGCGTCCGCCGGTCGGTGTTGAGCAGGTTGACGAAGATCTCGCCGCGGTAGCCGGAGTCGACCGTGCCGGGAGCGTTGACGATCGTCAGGCCGTGCCGTACCGCGAGCCCGGAGCGGGGGTGGACGAAGGCGGCATACCCCTCGGGGACGGCGAGCGCCACGCCGGTGCCCACGAGCACGCGCTCCCCCGGCGCGATGCTGACGTCCTCGCGCGCGTGCAGGTCGACCCCGGCGTCGCCGGGTCGCGCCTGGGCGGGCACGGGCAGGCCGTGGTCCAGCCGTCGCAGCGCGACGGGGACGGTCAGCGGCTCGGGGGGCATGGTCATCGAGGGTAGCCGCCCGCCGGGCGGGGACGGCCGGTGACCGTCCCCGCCCGTGACGGCGTCGGCACGGTGCTCAGGCTGCGCACTCCGTGCACACCGGCATCCCCCCGACCTCCTTGGCCAGCTGGCTGCGGTGGTGCACGAGGAAGCAGCGCGAGCAGGTGAACTCGTCCTGCTGCCGGGGCAGCACGTGCACCGACAGCTCCTGGTCGGACAGGTCCGCCCCCGGGAGCTCGAAGCCCTCGGCCTGCTCGGTCTCGTCGACGTCGACACTGCCCGAGGACTTGTCGTTGCGCCGAGCCTTCAGCTCCTCGATCGAGTCCTCGTTGAGCTCGTCGTCGTTCTTGCGTGGTGCGTCGTAGTCGGTCGCCATCTTGCCTCTCTTGCCATCGCCGCGTGGTCTCGTCGTCCCTGAACGCCGAGAGCCTCGATTTTGTGCCCACCGAGGCCGCCGGTGCACATCCGCCGCGCGGGAGTATGCCCTATCCGCCCCGGGCCGCGCGAGGCGGTATCGGACGGGCGCTCAGGGGCGGGCGGAGAGCCGGTCGATCTCGTCGCTCAGCAGGGGGTGGAGGGTCGCGTTGGCGGCGAGCGCAAGGTCGCCCGAGGGCGGGCCCGAGCCGCCCGGTCCGGTGACCACGCCGCCGGCCTCGGTGACGACGAGCCACCCTGCCGCAAGGTCCCACGGCTGCAGCCCGCTCTCCCAGTAGCCGTCCACGCGGCCGGCCGCGACATGGCACAGGTCGAGAGCCGCGGCACCCATCCGTCGGACGTCGCGCACGCGGGGCAGCAGGTCGGAGACGACCGCCGCCTGACCCCGCCGCACCGCACGGTCGTAGGAGAAGCCGGTGGCGAGCAGCGCCGACTCCAGCCGGTCCTGGTTCCCCAAGGCCAGCGACCGGGTCGTCCCACGTCCCGTCACGCGGGCGCCACCCCCGGCGCGCGCGTGGAAGACCTCGTCGGTGCGGGGGTTGATCACCGCGCCGGCGACCGGCGTCCAGGCGCCCGGCGTCGTGGGGTCACCGAGGACGACCGCGACGGAGACGGCATACGAGGGGAGGTCGTAGAGGTAGTTGACGGTGCCGTCGATGGGGTCCAGGACCCAGGTGAGTCCGGTGCTCCCCGCCCCATGGCCGCCCTCCTCGCCGAGCACGCCGTCCTCGGGTCGGGCCGCGGCGAGGCGGTCCCGCAGCAGCGCCTCGGCGCGGGTGTCCATCTCGGTGACGACGTCGAGGTCGCTGCTCTTGGTGTGGGCCACGCCCAGCCCGTCCGGCCGCTCCTCGCGGATGAGCGCCCCGGTCTCCTCGGCCAGGTCGACCGCGAGGCGCTCCAGCTCGACCCGTTCGTCGGCCGGGACCTGGTGCGGGTCCGGAGCGTCCTCGGGGTCGGGCGGGCCGCCCATCAGTCGCTCCCGCAGGCCGCCGGCTTCGCCTGACGCAGGTTGGGGCAGCAACCGGGGCGGCAGATCGAGGGGCGCGGCTCCTCACCCGGCCAGGTGGGGCGCTCGACGTCCTCGTCCCGCGCCTGCGCGGCGCGCTCCAGCGCGAGGTCGACCAGGCCCATGACGAACTCGGTGTCGGTGCCGACGGTCGGCACGCGCAGCATGTGGAGGCCGAGCTCCTCGGCGGTCTCGGCGGCCTCGGTGTCGAGGTCGAAGGCGACCTCCATGTGGTCGGAGACGAAGCCGATGGGGGCCACGACGACGTCGGTCACCCCGCGGCCCGCGAGCTCGCGCAGGTGGTCGTTGACGTCCGGCTCGAGCCACGGCTGGCTCGGCGGGCCGGAGCGCGAGCAGTAGGTCAGGTCGTGCTCGACCTCGACGCCGAGCGTGGCCGAGACCTCGCGGCTGATCGCGGCGGCGAGCTCGGTGTGCTGCGCGGAGTAGAGGTTGCCGTCCTCGTCCCCGGGCCCGGACGTGTCGTCCATGGCGACCGGGAGGGAGTGGGTGACGAAGACCAGGTGCGGAGCGTCGCCGGAGCCGCTGGACTCCATCCGCTGCCGGACCGCCTCGGTGACGATGCGGGCGTTGGTGCCGGAGAAGCCGGGGTGGTTCCAGTACTGCCGCACCTTGTCCACGTGCACCTCCTGCCCGTCGGCGCGCAGCTCCTCCTGGGCCGCCGCGATGTCCTCGCGGTACTGCCGGCAGGAGGAGTAGCAGGAGTAGGCGCTGGTGGTCACCGACAGCAGCCGGGTCATGCCCTCGGCGGCGGCCTCCCGGAAGGCGTCGGCGAGGAACGGCTCGGAGTTGCGGTTGCCGAAGAGCACAGGGATGGTCAGCTCGCGACGGGCGAGCTCGGCCCGGATCGCCTCGATGAGTGCGCGGTTCTGGTCGTTGATCGGGCTCTTGCCGCCGAACTCGTAGTAGTGCTCGGCGACCTCCGCGAGCCGCTCGTCGGGGATGCCCCGACCGCCGGTGACCCGCCGCAGGAACGGCATGACCTCGTCCGGGCCCTCCGGGCCGCCGAAGGAGGTGAGGACGATCGCCTGGTAGGGGAAGAGGTCGTTCTCCTCCGACTCCTGCAGGGTCTCCTCGAGCTCGGCGACGACCTCGTCCTGCGCCGAGCCGGCCTCGGGTCCGGTGGCCGCGGGGTCGGCGACTCCCGGGTCGGCGGCGTCGCTGGGGTCGGTCATGGGGTTGCTCATGCTGCGTCTCCTCGAGAGGGGATGGGGGTCGGGGCGTGCAGGTCGAAGACGATGGCGGCGACCCGGATCCCCAGCACGAGGGCCAGGGTGGACCAGACCACCAGGAAGGACAGCTGTCCGAGCTCGGCCGCGGTGACCACGACCGCGGCGCCGAGCAGGGCGGGCACGGCATACAGCTCGCGGCGGAGCACCTCGGGCACCTGACCCACGAGCACGTCGCGGATGACCCCACCGCCGACGGCGGTGATGCCGCCGACGAAGACGGCTGCCAGCGGTGGCGCGCCCAGGACCACGGCCTTGAGAGCACCCGCCACGGCGAAGGTCGCGAGCCCGACGGCATCGAGGTACTTCACGGCCTGGCTGATCCGGTGCAGCCGCAGCTTGGGCCGGTGACGGGAGAGGTCGACGAAGAGGCCGTGGAAGGCGAAGACGACCAGGCCGGCGAGCAGGACGGTGAGGACGTACCAGGGGTTGCTGATGCCGTCGGGAGGGACGTCGCCGAGGAAGACGTCGCGGATGATGCCGCCACCCAGGCCGCTCACCCAGGCGAGCACCGCGACGCCGAAGAGGTCGAGCCGGGCCCGCACCGCGACCAGCCCACCCGACAGCGCGAAGACGAAGATCCCCGCGAGGTCGAGGGCGAGACGCACATCGGCGGAAGCGGCGATCATGGCCCCTTCAGGGTATCCCGCGCGGCGTGCCCTCCCACGAGCGGTCCGGGCGGGGTGGCACAGTGGTCAACCATGCAGCAGCTCCAGTTCGTCGAGCTCGACGAGGGTGGTCGTCTGGTCCTCACCGGTGGCGACGGGTCGCAGTATGCCGTCCGGGTCGACGACCGGCTGCGCGCGGCGCTGCGGCCGCGGTCCCGGCAGGCCGAGTCGGAGCGGGCGGGCCGTCGGGCGGTGAGCCCGCGCGACGTGCAGGCGATGATCCGGGCCGGGCAGCCGGCCGAGGACGTCGCCGCCTCGACCGGGTGGGAGCTGGAGCGGGTGCGCCGGTTCGAGGGCCCGGTCCTCGCCGAGCGGGAGCACGTCGTGGGGCTGGCGCAGCGCGCGCCGGTGCGGGCCAGCGGGCGGACCGACGGGTCGCACACCCTGGACCGCCGGGTCCGGGAGCGGCTGCAGAGCCGGGGCGTCGACCTCACCGCGGTGTCGTGGGACGCAGCCCGCGGGGAGCCGCAGGAGCCGTGGACGGTCATCGTGGCCTTCGGTGCCGGGGGGCGTGAGCGCCGGGCGGCATGGCACTACGACGTGCGCTCGCGTGCGGTGGAGGCGCTCGACGACGAGGCGCGCTGGCTGAGCGAGGACGAGCAGGCGCTGCCCGGCGGGCTGTCGGGCCACCCGCTGCTCGGCGGGTCCCACGGCGAGGACGAGGCCGCGGCCGACCTCATGGCCACGATGCGCGAGCGGCGCCAGCGTCGCGGTCGGCGCACCCAGCCGGCCGCGCGCCAGGGCGCTGACGACCCGGGCCACGTGCCGGGTCAGCGGGAGATGCCCGGCGAGGTGCTCCCGCTGGAGGACCTGCCCTACGACCCCGGCACCATGGGCGACCCGCCCGCGGCGCACCCGCGGGGCTCGGCGCCGGAGTCCCCCTCACCGGTGGGGCCGACGGGGGACGAGCCCGTCGAGGACCCGGTCGCCGTCGAGCCGGCCCCCGAGGTCGCGGCGGGTCCTGAGGTGGTCGCCGAGCCGGAGGTCGTCGAGGAGCCTGAGGTGGTCGCCGAGCCGGGGCCGGAGGAGCAGCCCGAGCCGGTCACCCCGGAGGAGGCCCGTCGCGCCGTCGGCCGTGGCAAGGGCCGCAAGCGGCGTCGCCTGCGGTTGCCGTCGGTGGCACCCGCTGCGCACGAGGAGGAGGGCGTCGAGGCGGAGGGCAGCTTCGCCCGGACCCGCCACGACCCGCAGGAGGTCACCTTCGACGAGTTCTTCGGGATGGAGGACGACGACCTGGACGTCGAGGAGGGCCAGCCTCAGCAGGACGACCTCCACGAGCCGGACGGCGACGACGAGCCGGCCGCGGAGGAGCGCGACGGCGACGGGGAGCTGCCCGAGGAAGAGGTGCTCATGGAGGACGAGGCCTTCGAGGGTGCCGACCCCGCGGAGGAGCCGGCTGCTGCGGAGTCCCAGCCCGAAGATGTGCAGAAGGGCGAGCCCGGTCCGGAGGCGGAGGGCGTCCACCAGGAGGAGCCGGCTGACGACGTCGGCGACGGGTCGTCGTCGTCCGACGACGCATCCGAGGAGTCCGTGCGCGAGGAGGCAGCCGCGGACCAAAGGGCTGCAGCGCCTCTCGATGACGAGGAGTCCGCGGATCAAAGGGCTGCAGCGCCTCTTGATGACGAGGTCTCCGCGGATCATGGGATCGAGGAGTCCGTGGGCGAGGAGTCCGTGGGCGAGGAGTCCGTCAGCGAGGAGGCTGACGCTGAGCCGTCGTCGTCCGACGACGCACCCCAGGAGCACGCCGACGAGGAGGCGGCCGCAGATCAGGTGGAGGTCGATGACGCGGTCGAGGAGGACGCTCCCGAGGAGCCGGCCGCGAAGCCGACGTCCGGACGCAAGGGCCGCACCAGCGTCCCCAGCTGGGACGACATCATGTTCGGCTCCCGCCCCCCGCGCGGCTGACCCCGGCATACCGCCGACCGGCACAGTCCTGCCCCGGCACGCTTTCCACGGTCACCAGGGGTACCCATCACCCCACCGACCGGCGAAATCCTGCCCCGGGGCACTTTCCACAGTCACCCGCGGGCTCCGCATCACCGCCGACCGGCGAAATGTCGCCCCGGCGCGACTTTCACGGTCAGCGCAGGGGTTCGGCAGCTGCGGGCAACGGGCAGAGGTCGAGGTCGAAGGGCAGCAGCTCCGGGGAGGTCGAGGCCGAACGGGCGGCAGCCGAGTTCATGCGGCGCATGTAGTGCCGCCGGCAGAGCACCTCGTACTCCACCACCGGCGCATGGTCGCTGCTCGCGGCCGCCTCCTCCCCCTCGCCCTCCGCTCCGCCGACGTCCCCCACGACGACCTGCTCGCCCTCGATGACCATGGTGCCGTCGACGACACGGGCGTTGACCGTGGCGGGTTTGCCGCACCAGCACAGCGCCCGGACCTGCAGCTGCTCGGTGCGGTCCGCGAGCTCGATGAGACGACGCGACCCGGGGAAGAGCTCGGTGCGGAAGTCGGCGGTGATGCCGAAGGCATACACGTCGATGCCCATCTCGTCGACCAGCCGGGCGAGCTGCTCCACCTGCTCGGGACGGTAGAACTGCGCCTCGTCGCAGATGACGTAGTCGATGGCGCGACCGTTGGTGCGCTGCTCCACGACCAGCTCCCAGAAGTCGAGGTCGTCGCCGACCTCGAGCGCGTCCTTGGTCAGCCCCAGTCGGGAGGAGAGGACCGCGGCCCCGGAGCGGTCATGCTGGGTGAAGAGCAGCCCGCGACGGCCGCGCTGGTGATGGGTGTGGTCCATCTGCAGCGCGAGGGTCGACTTGCCGCAGTCCATCGTTCCGGTGAAGAAGACGAGCTCGGCCACCCCGGCAGTCTACGGACCACCCACCGAGCGCCGTGAAGGGTTGCCGGTATGCCGCCGGCCAACCATTCGCGACGCCCGGTCGGGGCTGTGGCAACCATTCGCGACGCCCGGTGGGGTCGTAGCCAACCATTCGCGACGCTCGGTGGGACGTGGCTCAGGTCGTGGCGACCAGCAGCGGGACGGCCGTCTCGGCCCCGGTGATCGAGCCGTGCTGGCCGCGCAGCCGCAGCACCTCGGGTCGCAGCAGGCGCGAGTCGAGCACGGTGGCCTGGCCGAGCATGGCGACGACGACCTCGCCGATGCGCGAGTCGTAGCCTCGCGGACCGCACCGAACCACCCCGCCTCGACCGCCTCCTCGCGGGTGAGCACGATCGCCTCCTCGCCCAGCTCCTCGCGCCAGGTGGCGACGACGTCGTCCACCGCACCGGGGCGGCACCAGGCCTGCGGCGCCCGTGGCTCGCCCGCGAGCAGCTCGACGCCCTCGTCCAGCACCGGATCGAGCGCCAGGTCGCGGCGCTGGTCGAACGGCGCCTCGATCATCCCGTGGTCGGCGGTGACGAGCAGCGTCGTCTCCGCCGGAAGGCGCGCGAGCAGCCCGGCGACCCACGTGTCGAAGACCTCGACCGCCTCCCCCCACTCCAGCGAGTCCGGGCCGTACACGTGGCCGGCCTTGTCGATCTCGTCCCAGTAGGCATACACCAGCGCCCGACCGCGCCGTCCGGCCTGCATCAGCGACTGCAGCACGCCGCTGGTGCGCTCGTCGTGGGTGCCGGCGCCGACGTAGCCGCCCCCGCGCAGCGAGGCCCGGGTCAGCCCCGAGCCGGAGAAGGCCTGCTGCGAGACGGTGGTCATCGACACGTCGCGCCGTGCCGCGTGCTGCAGCAGCGTCGGCACCGGCTGGTAGGTGTGCGGGTCGGGGCCGTCCTTCCACGCCAGGTGGCTGAAGAGCCGCCCCCGGTAGCTCGTCTGCCACCCGACGATCCCGTGACCGCCCGGCGGCAGCCCGGTGCCCAGGCTGGTCAGGCTCGTCGCCGTGGTCGACGGGAAGCCGCAGCCGAAGCCCTCGGCGCCTTCCGGGGTCGCGAGGTCACGCAGCGTGCGCGCGTGGCCGCTGCGACGCGCGAGCTGCTGCGCTCCCAGGCCGTCCGCGAGCACCACGACGACCCGCCGGGTCGGGTCCACCGACCACACGGGAGCAGCGACCCCCTCGGGCAGGTCCTCCACGCCCAGCGCCCGGAGCGCACCGGGCAGCACGGAGGCCAGGCCAGAACCCGGCGCCGGGGGCTGGTATGCCTCCCGCGCGGCCGCGACCACGTCACCCGTGGCGGGGCGAGCCGGGGAGTCCGCGCCGGTCCCGCCGCTCTCCGACGGACGGGCGGCGCCTGCCGGGCTCACTGACCCAGTCGGGCCGACAGCTCGCTGGCGAAGAGCAGCGTCTGCTCCAGGCGCTGCTCCCCGTGCGTCTCCGCCGCCACCCGCAGCGAGATGTCGTCGCTAGAGACGGTGCCCTCGTAGCCGTGGTCGCCCTCGCACTGCGGGTCCTCGCACACCGCCGGCAGCAGGTCGACCCGGGAGACCGCGCCCCAGCCCAGGGTCAGCGTGACGCCCCGCCCGGCGAGGCCGCCGTCGTACTGCTCCGGGTCCGGCACGGTGTGGGTGAGCATGACCCCGCGGACCGACCGCAGCGGCACGGTCTCGCTGGTCGCGGTCGCCATGCGCTGCCCTTCCGGCCCCTCGTGGTCGTCGGCGTGGGCGATGACCAGCCGCCGGTCGGTGAGCACCAGGACGGTGAGATGGTTCCGCACCGCCATCTCGTCGAAGGTCGTCTCGTCGTGGACGAGGTGGGAGATCACCGAGTCCCGTCCGACGGCGGTGACGATGACGTCGTGGACCACCGCGGGGAGGTAGCCGGCGGCCTGGATATCGGCGACCAGCGTCTCGGGCAGGGGCGACCTCACACGACGGACCATGCGCCCATCGTGTCAGACGTCGTGTCAGACGTCGGCGAGCAGCGTCCGACGCTCGGCGTCGGTGCGGGTCGGGGCAGGAGCGACCCGGACGGTGGCTCCCAGCACCTCGACCCCGTCCTGGTGCGCCAGCACGGGGTTGAGCCGGACGTGCGCCAGCTCGGGGTGGTCGTCGGCGAGCACGCTGACCCGCGCGACGAGGTCGTGCAGGGCCGCGTGGTCGACGGGCATCGCCCCGCGGTAGCCGTCGAGCATCGGGGCCGCCTTGATCGAGGACACCATCTCGCTGATGTCGACATCGGTCAGCGGTGGGAAGCGCAGCGCCTCGTCGCCGAGCAGGTCGATCGGCAGCCCGGCCACGCCGAAGCCGACGACCGGCCCGAAGAGCGGGTCCTCGGCCGAATTGACCTCCACGCTCACCCCCGAGGGTGCCATCCGCTGCACCGCGATGCCGTCGACGCCGAGCGGCTGCAGCAGCGCCGAGAGGTCACGGTATGCCTCTCGCACGGCCTCCGGGCTGCGCAGCGCGGTCCGGACCCACCCCTGCCCGGGCTGGTGCTGCAACAGGGGCGAGGTCGCCTTGAGCACGACGGCGTCACCCAGCTCACGCGCCACGTCGACCGCCTCGTCGGCGGAGCCGACGAGGACGCGCGGCCACACCCGGATGCCGTAGGCAGCGAGCAGGGTGGTGACCTCCTCGGGCTCGAGGTCGGTGCCGCGCGGGGTCCGGGCCAGCGCGGCGTCGACGATCTCCGAGACCGTCGCCCGCGTCACTCCGTCCAGGCGCACCCGCTCGCCGTGGTCGCGGCGGCGCCACTGGGCATACCGGACCGCGGCCGTGAGCGCGCGGACGGCGTCCTCGGGCATGGGGTAGGACGGAACGCCCGTGCCGGGGGTGACGCCGCGCATCCCGACGAAGGTCGCCACGCACGGCTTCTCGTGGCCCTCGGCCGCGGCGGACACGGCCTGGACCACCTCGGGGTCGATGTCGGCGATCGGCGGGACGAAGCAGGCGATGAGCGCGTCCACGGCGTCGTCGGCGAGCGCGACGTCGACGACCTCACGGAACTGCTCGGTCAGCGCCTCGGCGGGCACCGTGACCGGACCGTGGGTGACCCGCAGCCCGCGCGCCGAGGCGGAGTCGGCCGCCAGCGATCCGAGGGCGTCGTTGTTGCTGACCACCGCGACCCGCTCCCCCTGCGGCAGCGGCTGGTTGAGGACGAGCTGGGCGACGTCGAAGAGCTGGTGGGCGTTGTCGACCCGGATCACGCCGGACTGCCGCAGCATCTGGCCGAAGGTCTCCGGCTGCTCCTGCGTGAGCCGCACACGGTGCCCCTGCGGGATGGCGTGCTGTCCGATGCCCGACTTGACCACGATCACCGGTTTGCGCATGGCGAGCTTGCGGGCGATGCGGGTGAACTTGCGCGGGTTGCCCATCGACTCGAGGTAGAGCCCGACGACCGTGGTGCTGTCGTCGTCGGTCCAGTACTGCATGAGGTCGTTGCCCGAGAGGTCGACCCGGTTGCCGGCCGAGGCGAAGGTCGACAGGCCCAGGCCGCGGCGCCGGGCCGAGGCGAGCAGCGCGATGCCCAGCCCGCCGGACTGGCTGAACAGCCCCAGGTGCCCGAAGGGCGGCAGCTGGTCGGCCGAGGCGATGGAGGCGTTGAGCCGGATCCCCGGGTCGTTGTTGATGAGCCCGAAGCTCGTCGGCCCGAGCACCCGCATCCCGTGGTGGCGGGCGCGGACCAGCAGCTGATGCTGCAGCGCCCGGCCCTCGGTGCCCGCCTCGGCGAAGCCCTCGGAGGCCACGACGAGCGCCTTGGCCCCGGCGTCGGCGCACTCGTCGACGATGCCGAGCACCTCGTCGGCGACCACCGCGACGACGGCGAGGTCGATCCCGCCCTCGATGTCGCGCACCGAGGCGACGGCGGGGTGGCCGTTGATGAGGGTGCCGGGCTCGGCCGCGTTGTTGACCGGATGGACGCGGCCGGTGAAGCCTCCGGCGACGATGTGGTCGAAGAAGGCCCGGCCGATGGTGGCGGGCCGCCGGCTGACTCCCACCACGGCGACCGACTCCGGGTGCAGCACGGCACGCACCGAGCGCACCTCCGAGCGGTGCTCGCGCGACATCCGCACCGCCCGCGACTCCTCGGTCGGCTCGATGTCGAAGGACACCGCGATGACCCCGTCGTCGAACTCGTGCGAGACCTCGAAGCCGGCGTCGCGGAAGACCCCGATCATCTTGCGGTTCTGCGGCAGCACGTCGGCGACGAAGCGGGTGATCCCGGCCTCCCGGGCGATGTCGGCCAGGTGCTCCAGCAGCACCGAGCCGATCCCCCGGCCCTGGTGCTGGTCGGACACGTTGAAGGCCACCTCGGCCACACTCCCGCCCTCGCGGAGCCGGTCGTAGCGGCCGATACCGACCAGGTCGTCACGGACATACATCACCAGCGCGACGCGGTCGACGTAGTGACGTGGGTGAAGCGGTGCACGTCCTTGTCCGACAGCCGCTTGATCGGTGCGAAGAACCGCAGGTAGATCGACTGCTCCGACTGGGCGCCGTGGAAGAGGTGGATGGCCTCGGTGTCGTCGGGCCGGATCGGCCGCACGTGCGCGACCATGCCGTCGGAGAGGACGACGTCGGCCTCCCACTCGCGGGGGTAGCCGGGGGGTAGCGCGTCGGCCTCGCTCATGGCCTCATCATCCCATCGTCGGCCGACAGGCGTCCGTGGTCCTCGCCGGGCCGCCCGGTCATGGTGCGGCGGCCGTAGGCTGGTCAGGGAGGACGCCGACCACTGCCGGAAGGACCTGGGTATGCACCCCGCTCCCCAACGCCGCCACCGTCCCCTCGTGCTGTGCCTTGCCGGCGTGCTGCTGGCCGGCTGCTCGACCGCGGGGACGAGCGCTCCGTCTGGTACGGACGAGACCGCCGGGACCGGGCAGGAGGGGTCCGCTGACGGGGCTGGGACGGGGGCCCCCGAGGAGTCGTCGGCGGCGGCGTCACCGGACATCGCGGTGGCGGAGGTCGACACCTTCGCCGAGCCGTGGGCGATGGCCTTCCTGCCGGGCAGCGGCGACCTGCTGGTCACCGAGCGCAGCGGCACCCTGCACCTGCGCGACGCCGAGAGCGGCGATCGCGTCGAGGTGGCAGGCACCCCCGAGGTGGTCGACGACGGCCAGGGCGGTCTGGGCGACGTGCTGCCGGGGCCGACCTTCGACGAGGACCAGGTCGTCTACCTGAGCTGGGCCGAGGCGGGCGAGGGCGGCACCGGTGCGGCGGTGGGCCGGGCGCGGCTCGTGACCGACGGCGGCGGCGCCGCGCTGGAGGGCCTGGAGGTCATCTGGCGGCAGACGCCGAAGGTCGAGGGGTCGGGCCACTTCTCGCACCGGCTGGCGCTCGACCCCGACGGCGAGCACCTCTTCGTCTCCTCCGGAGACCGGCAGCAGCTGGACCCGGCGCAGGACACGAGCAACACGCTGGGCACCGTGGTCCGGCTCACCCTGGACGGCCAGGCCGCACCGGGCAACCCGCTGGCCGACCAGGGCGGGGCCGCGGCGCAGATCTGGAGCTGGGGGCACCGCAACCCGCTCGGCCTGGAGTTCGCGCCGGACGGCACGCTGTGGTCCTCGGAGATGGGCCCGGAAGGCGGGGACGAGCTCAACGTCGTCGAGGAGGGCGGCAACTACGGCTGGCCCGAGGTCTCCGACGGCAGCCAGTACGGCGGCGGGGAGATCCCGGACCACGCCGAGGGCGACGGCTTCGTCACACCGGTCGAGTCGTGGAACCCGAGCATCTCCCCGGGGAGCCTGCTCATCTACACCGGCGATCTCTTCCCGCAGTGGCAGGGTGACGCCCTGCTGGGGGCACTCTCCGGGCAGGCGCTGGTGCGGGTCGACCTCGAGGACGGCCGGTCCCGCGGCAGCGAGATCATCGAGCTCGGGCAACGGATCCGCGCGGTGGAGCAGGGGCCGGACGGCGCGGTGTGGGTGCTGGAGGACGAGGGCAGCGGCCGGCTGCTGCGGCTGACGCCGCAGGGCTGAGGGCCGGGGACATCGGAGAGCCCCTGGCGGGACCCGGATGTCGCCTGCGACCGCCGCGGGTGTCGGTGCCCCGTGGCAGGATCCGCGGGTATGGAGTTCCGCGACGTGGTGCGCGCCCGCCGGATGGTGCGGGCCTACGACCCCGACCGGCCGGTGCCGCGGGAGCTCGTCGACCGGGCGCTACGCCACGCGATCCGGGCGCCGAGCGCCGGCTTCTCCCAGGGCTGGGACTTCGTCGTCCTCACGCGCGAGGAGGAGCGCGGCCGCTTCTGGTCGGCGTCGACCGGCGAGGTGGCGCGCGGGCGCATGGACTCCTGGCTGCGCGGGGTGAGCAGCGCCCCCTGCCTCGTCGTCTGCCTGTCCGACAAGCAGGCCTATCTGGACCGGTATGCCGAGCCGGACAAGGGTCTGACCGATCGGTCCGAGGAGCACTGGCCGGTGCCCTACTGGGACGTCGACACCGGCATGGCCGCGCTGCTCATGCTGCTGACCGCCGTAGACGAGGGTCTCGGTGGGTTGTTCTTCGGTGTGCCGGCCGACCGGCAGGAGGCGACGCTCGACGCGCTGGAGGCACCGCCGGACCGGCGAATCGTCGGTGTGGTGGCGATGGGGTATGCCGCGCCGGACCGCCCCTCCCCCTCGCTGCGTCGCGGACGGCGCCCGGTGGGCGAGGTGGCGCACGAGGGGAGGTTCGGGACGCCCTGGACCGGGTGAGGCCGGAGGCGAGGGGGTCGAGGCCGAGGGAGGTCGGGGGAAGCGAGGTCAGGCGTTGCGCAGCAGGCTGATCGTCGCCAGGAGCGCCAGCCCGATGCCCACGAGGAGCAGGACGACCGAGGCCCCGGCGACGACGGCACTGGTCGGCGCCAGGGCGCTGGCGACCGGTCCGGCCACGACGACGAGCAGGGCGGCAGCGCGAGCTGGACCTCCGGCGCGTGCCGGGTGGGGTCGAGGACGGCGGCCCCGCCGCGAGGCGTGCGACCGCGGCGGGCTGGCGCGGCGAGGGTCGGCTGGTGCGGCGAGCTGTCGAGGTCCATCGCGTCATCCTTGTCGTCGAGGTGAAGGACGGCGCCCCCTGCGCGCCGGCCTCTGACCTCTAGATGCCCAGCATGGCGTCTGCCGTTGCGTCCACGGGGAGAACGTGACCGGATCGTGACCTTGCCGGACGCGACGGCCACCTCGTGGTGCTCACCAGCCCGGGCAGCACCACGACGCGCACCCGCCCCGGGCTGGGCGGGCCCGGGCACCTCAGCGCGAGGCGAGGAAGTCGTCGACCTCCGCCGAGGTCGGCGCGGTGGCCGGACCTCGCCGGGTGACCTTGATGGCCCCCGCCGCGTTGGCTCGCCGTGCGGCCTCCACCCAGCCGCGGCCGCCCGCCACCTCGGCACACAGGGCTCCGGTGTGCGTGTCCCCCGCCCCGTTGGTGTCGACCGGGGTCTGCGGGAAGCCGGCCACCGGCGTCGTCTCGGCCTCCACCCGGACCGCGCACCCCTGGGGCCCGTCCCGGACGACGACCACCGCCCCCTCGGGCAGCCGGGCGGCGACGGCGTCGCACAGGTCGGCGGGCGAGCCCTCCACGCCCGTCAGCTCGGCCGCCTCCGCGGCGTTGGAGGTCCACACCGTGGTCCGGGCCAGCACCCGCTCGACGAGGCCGGCGTCGAAGGTGGCGAAGGGAGCACCGGGGTCGAGCACGACCTCGACGCCCTCCGGCAGGCCCTCCACCCACGCGAGCAGCGGATCGCGGGTGGGCTCGAAGAGGGTGTAGCCGGACAGGCACACCAGGTCCCCCGGTGCCGCCGCGCTGGTGGCGAGCGATCCCGCGGTGATCCGCCGCTCGGCGGCGCGGGTGGTGACGAAGGTGCGCTCGGCGCTCGGCTCGACGAGGACCACGCACACGCCGGTGTCCAGCTCCTCGACCGGCGGTGCGCTGACCTCGACCCCCTCGCGCTCCAGCACCTCCCGCACCAGGTCCCCGTTCGGCCCGGTGCCGACCGCCCCCGCGAGCACCGCCGCCGCCCCGGAGCGCGCCGCCGCGACGACGATGGTGACCGAGCCACCGGCATACCTCGTCGCCCGGTCCGCCATGACGTTGCCGCCGCGCGCGGGCAGGTGGTCCACCTCGAGCACGAGGTCGACCATGGCCTGACCGGTGTGGATGACCCTGCGCGGCGTCTGCGTCATGGGCCGTACCCTGCCACGGCGGGCGAGCGCATACCCTCACCGCATGAGCACCCCCACCGCCGCTGTGCTGGCCGCCCTGCCCGACGTCCGGGAGTGGGTGGAGGACCTCTACCGCCACCTGCACGCCCATCCCGAGCTTTCGATGGCCGAGCACCTGACGGCTGCCCGGGTGGTCCAGGAGGTCTCGGGTATGCCGACGGCCGGTGAGCTGGAGGTGCGCACCGGCATCGGGGGGACCGGGGTGGTCGTGGTCGCGCGCAACGACAGTGCTTCCGGGCCGACCGTCCTGCTCCGGGCCGACATGGACGGCCTGCCGGTCGCCGAGGACACCGGCCTCGACTACGCCTCGACCGTGCGGGTCACCAACGACGCGGGCGAGCAGGTGCCGGTGATGCACGCCTGCGGGCACGACACCCACGTGGCGACGCTGCTCGGCGCGCTGCGGCTGCTGCTCCAGGGGCGCGAGCACTGGGCCGGGACGGTGGTGGCGGTCTTCCAGCCGGCCGAGGAGCAGTTCAACGGCGCCGAGGCCATGGTGGCCGACGGGCTCGTCGACCTGGTGCCCCGGCCCGACGTGGCGCTCGGCCAGCACGTGCTGCCCGGCGCGGCCGGGTCGGTGGAGGTGGCTCCCGGACCGATCATGGCCAGCTGCGACGACTTCCGGATCACGCTGCACGGCAAGGGTGGCCACGGCTCCGCGCCGCACACGGCGATCGACCCCGTGGTGATGGCCGCCTCGCTGGTGATGCGGCTGCAGACGGTCGTCTCGCGGCAGGTGTCGCCGCAGGCGACCGCGGTGGTGACGGTGGGCCGGATCAGCGCCGGCACCAAGACCAACATCATCCCCGAGCACGCCGTCCTGGAGGGCACGGTGCGCACCTACGACGGTGCGGTGGCCGCGCACTGCCTGGAGGTCATCGAGCGGACCGCGCTCGCCGAGGCGCTGGCCTGGGGTGCCCCCGAGCCCGGCTTCGAGACCTTCGACCACCTGCCGGTGACCGACAACGAGCCCGATGCCACGGCCCGGGTCCGGGCGGCCCTGGAGGCCGAGCTCGGGACCGACCGGGTCGGCGAGTTCACCCCGGAGATGGGCTCGGAGGACTTCGGGGAGCTGCCCGCGGCGTGGGGCGCCCCGTCCTGCTACTGGGGCTTCGGCGCCTTCGACGCCGGGGCCTGGGAGGCGGCCCGGGAGCGCGGCACCGAGCGGACAGATCCTGCCTTTCCCGACAACCACTCCCCGCACTTCGCGCCGGTGCTGCAGCCGATGCTCGACACCGGGGTGCGGGCGATGGTCGCCGCGGCGATGGCCTGGATCGGGCGGTAGGGCTCGTCCGGACGGGCGCTGCGTGGCGCCCGGGTCTTCCACAGGCGGAGCAGTGAGGCCGGCTGCCTAGTCGTTCTAGACATAGCGTGAGGCCATGAGGCGAATTCATGGATACATAGCCATCTCGGCTGCGCTGGCTTTGTGCACAGGGGGCTGCAGCGCCGCAGACAGCCCATCGACCTCGTCTACCACCGAAAACGGTTCGGCGACCTCTGCCCCGGGCCCTGGTGATGAGCATGGAGCGACTGCGGAGCCTGAGCCGGATCCGGCTTGGACCTGGGAGACAAGTCTCTTGTCCAATCCCGTCATGACCGAGGGTCGCATCATCAGCTATATCGAGCCTGAGTATTCTCAGGACTCTTCAGAGCTTCTGCTCGCCGGAATCGACGCTGACTCCGGGGCAGAGGAATGGCGTCTGACGACTAGCCTCTCGGGCGCAACACGTGTTTCGGCGCCTCCCCTTCTCAGCGATCTCGTCATCGTCACGGTCCCGAGCACTCATCAAGCGCCATGGGTGCACCTCGTGGCGATCAACGGGTCCGGGCGCGAGGTAGCGCGTCTCGAAGAACCGGTCGCCGTTTATGCGCTTCCCTGGGCCTGTCTCGATGATCGCGTGTGCTTCCGCGGCTATGTGGGAGATGACGAGAATTACACCGACTGGCAGGTCACCCTGGACGAAGGCGAGCTCAGGGTCGGCGAGCATACGTCAACCTCTTCACCAGTCTCGGCAAGCGATGGCATCGTCGTGCGGAGGATGGATGTTGAGGGCGTGGAAACCATGCGTGGGCTTGACGCCGACGGAGTTGTCTGGGAGCGCCCACTGGTGGAGCTTGAGCTGCCCCGTGGCCGCGTTGTTGCCGGGAGCACACGCAAGGCCGCTGGGGTGTACATCGCAGACTTGTACTACTCCCAGGAAGACGAGGTAGGGGAACTGCCCCTGCAGGATCACCCACTTCTCGCCCTCGATCTCGAGACAGGCGCCGAATTGTGGCGAAGAGACGGTGCGGGCCTCTGCGGTGGCGCCGCAGATGAAGAATCAGACGTCGTCCTGGTCTGCGAGGGCACAGGTGCGGCGAGGGTGGACTACGACACGGGGACGCTCAATTTCGATGGGACGAACCAAGTCACGCTCTCCGGTGTCGTGGAGTCGACCGGTGAAGAGCTCTGGAGCATCGCCATCACGGGATCCGACTGGACCGCTATGAACTCCGAATTGAGCAGACCTGTTGACTCGAAGCTGGAGACAGTGCAGCAGCGGGGCGATGTGATGGTGGTCGACCCTCAGACAGGGGAAGCCCTATCCGGAGGCAGTGCCTCTGTCCCGGACGGCTTCCGCTGTTTCAGATCACGGCTGCTGGGCCAGAGCGAGGAGAAGTTCCGCAGCGACCACCTACTCTTCACCTGCGGTCTTGATGGAAAGCCACAGAACCCACCGACGGCGCGCGCCCTAGAGGTGATTCTGAAGGACCCCCACACGAGCTCGACGTCGTCGCCGGGCCAGACGGGATCTCGCGCTACCCCTGACAACAATCATGGCGCTGTCGGTGCGTGGGCCTACGATCGTCCTCCGTGACGACCATCGAGGTGCATCCGTGACCATCATCGAGGCACAGGACCTGCGCAAGACCTACCGCTCGCGCTCCGGCGACGTGCACGCCCTGGACGGGCTGTCGCTCAGCGTGCCGGAGGGCACCGTCAAGGGCCTGCTCGGGCCCAACGGCGCCGGCAAGACGACCACCGTCAAGGTGCTCAACACGCTGCTGCAGCCCGACTCTGGGTCGGCGACCGTCGCCGGGGTCGACGTGCTGCGCGACCCGGAGGGTGTGCGCCGGGTGATCGGGGCCAGCGGGCAGTATGCCGCCGTCGACGAGCACCTCACCGGCCGGGAGAACCTCGAGATGGTGGGGCGGCTCTACCACCTGGGCGGCGGCACGGCCAGGGCCCGGGCGAGCGAGCTGCTGGAGCAGTTCGACCTCGTCGACGCCGGCGACCGCCCGGTGAAGGGCTTCTCCGGAGGAATGCGCCGCCGGATCGACCTCGCCTGCGCGCTCGTCAACGACCCGCAGATCCTCTTCCTCGACGAGCCGACGACGGGGCTGGACCCGCGTAGCCGACTCGGGCTGTGGGACGTCATCAAGACCCTGGTCGGCCAGGGCACCACGGTGCTGCTGACCACGCAGTACCTCGAGGAGGCCGACTACCTCGCCGACGACATCAGCGTCATCGACCACGGCAAGGTCATCGCCGAGGGCACCGCCGACGAGCTCAAGGCGCAGGTCGGCGGGCACCGGGTCGTCGTCACCCTGGTCGACTCCGCCCAGGCCGCGACCGCGCGCGAGGTGCTGCACCGGCACGGGACCGACGACGTGCAGACCGACTCGGCCGGGCGCACCCTGTCCGTGCCCGTCGACGGCGGACCGCAGACGCTGCAGCACGTCCTCTCCTCCCTCGGGGAGGCCGGGGTCGAGCTCCACGACGCCGGCATGCGCCGTCCGACGCTCGACGACGTCTTCCTCACCCTCACCGGCCGCGAGCAGGCCGACGACACCGATGTCCTGGAGGACGAGAGCGCATGAGCACCCAGACCGCACCCGCCCCGGCCGCCCACCGCGCGGCTCCCCGCTCCGGCCTGGCGACCTGGGCCTCCGACGTGCGCACGGTCACGTGGCGCAACCTCATCAAGTTCCGCCGCAACCCGGAGATGCTGCTCTTCGCGGTGCTCCAGCCGATCATGTTCGTCCTGCTGTTCAGCCAGGTCTACGGCGGATCGATCCAGATCGAGGGTGGCGACTACACCAACTACCTCATGGCCGGGATCTTCGGCCAGACGGTGCTGTTCGGCTCGACCTTCTCCGGCTTCCAGATGGCGCAGGACCTCAAGGAGGGGATGATCGACCGTTTCCGGACGCTTCCGATGCACGACTCGGCGGTGCTCTTCGGCCGGACCAACGCCGACCTGGCGCTGAACTCCGTCTCGATGGTCATCATGATGCTCAGCGGCCTCGCCGTGGGCTGGCGCTTCACCGACGGGTGGGTGTCGTTCCTCGGCGGGGTGCTGATCCTGCTGTTCTTCAGCTATGCCTTCAGCTGGGTGATGACGCTCCTGGGGATCATCGTGCCCACCCCGGAGGTGATCAACAACGCCTCGTTCATGATCCTCTTCCCGCTGACCTTCATCTCCAACGCCTTCGTCCAGACGGACGATTTGCCGCGGGCGCTGGAGATCTTCGCCAACTGGAACCCGATCTCGGCGCTGGTCCAGGCCGCGCGCGAGCTCTTCGGCAACACCGGGTCGGCCCCGACCCCGGACACCTGGCCCATGCAGAACTCGGTCGTCACGGTGCTCGCAGGCTCGATCCTGCTCATGGCGATCTTCATCCCGCTCTCGGTCAACCGCTTCCGGCAGGCGTCCTCACGCTGAGCCGCGCCACGCGAGGCCCTCGGAGTGCGCGCCGCGCGCCCAGTGGTCCAGGTGGCGTCGCCCAGCCCTACCGCGAGCGCAGCACCAGCGCCGCAGCGGCGATATCCTCGGCGGCCGTGCCGACCGACACGAAGGCGGTCACCTGCTCGGCAGTCTCGCGCCCCGTCTCTCGCCCGCTCACGAGGTCGGCCAGGGTGAGCCGCACATCCCCCTCGTCGAGGGCACCACGGCGAAGCGGTCCGACCAGCTCCCCCGCGGTCTGCCGCGCCTCGGGCACGTCGACGACGATCCGCGCCCGCGTCATGAGTGCTTCGTCCGCCTCGACCATCTGCGGGCTGAACGACCCGATGAGGTCGACGTGCGTCCCGGGCGACACGTCCTCCCCCAGGACGAGCGGACTCGTGGCCGAGGTGGCGGTGGTCACGACGTCGGCGCGGCGCACCGCGGCGCGCAGGTCGTCGGCGACGTCCGCCGCATACCCCTGCTCGCGCAGCTCCTCGACCAGCCGCGCCGCGCGTCCACGGTCCCGTGCCCAGACGCTGGTGTGACCGACTCGGCGGAACGCGGCGTAGCACGCCGGGACGGCGGCGGCCACGTTGCCGGCGCCCACGACCAGGTGCTCGCCGACCTCGTCCGGGGCGAGGTGGTCGGCGGCGAGCGCGCTCGCGGCGGCCGTCCGCCACCGGGTCAGCTCGGTCCCGTCGAGGATCGCCTGCGGCACCCCGGTGGCGTGGTCGAGCAGCAGGTAGGTGCCGTGGATCGCGGGCAGCCCGAGCTCGCCGTTGCGGGGGTGGTGGGTGGCGACCTTCACCCCGAGCAGGTCGCCGCTGCGCCAGGCCGGCATGAGCAGCAGGGTCGCCTCGTGCTCGTCGTCCAGCGGCACGTGGCTGCGCTCCGGCGCGACGACGCCTCCCCCGGCGAAGACCTCACGCAGCGCCGCCACCAGCGCCGCAGGGTCGAGCGACTCCCGGACCGCGGCGGCGTCGAGGACGAGCGTCACCCCTGCTCCCCCCCGGTCCCCGAGCCAGACCCAGTCACCGCGCCCTCGCCGGTCGAGCCGCCCACGACCTCCGGCCCCGCCACCGGCTCCCCCGCCAGCCACACCGACCGCACGCGCTGGCCGAGCCCGGCCAGGTCGTCGTAGCTCCCGTCGAGCACGACCACGTCGGCCACCTTGCCCGGCTCCAGCGTGCCGTGATCCTGCTCCACCCCGAGCAGCTCGGCGGCGACCTGTGTCGTGGCGTGCCAGGCCTCGAGCTCGCTCATGCCGAGGTGGCGCATGATCGCGAGCTCGTCGAGGTTGGTGCCGTGGGCGCCGACCCCGGAGTCGGTGCCCATCGCGACCTTGACGCCCGCGGCGATCGCGCGCCGGACCGAGTCGTCGTGCGCCTCGGACACCATGCGCGCCTTGGCGACGACCGCGTCAGGGAGGGGTATGCCTGCATCCGCCTGCGCGAGCACAGCCCGGGGGGCGAGCAGCGTCGGCACCAGCCAGGTGCCACGGTCGAGCATCATCTCGATCGCCTGGTCGTCGAGGTAGATGCCGTGCTCGATGGAGCGGATGCCGGCGCGGACCGCGGCCTTGATGCCGTCGGTGGCCTGCGCGTGCGCCATGACGTGCAGGCCCGCCGCGGTGGCCTCGGTGACCAGGGCGTCCAGCTCGTCGTCGCGCAGGTGGCCGTGCAGCGGGTTGCTGCGCGGCGAGAGCACGCCGCCGCTGGTCGCGACCTTGAGCACGTCGGCGCCGGCGCGGATGAGCTCACGCACCTTCTTGCGCATCTCCACCGGGCCGTCGACGACGGCTGACGGGCAGCCGGGGTGCTCCTGGATGAGCCCGACGTGGGCGCCGCAGGCCTGCCAGTCGTCACCGTGACCGCCGGTCTGACTGATCATGTTGACCGCGATCTGCAGGCGCGGCCCCGGCGTCAACCCGCGGCGCACCGCCTCCGCTACGCCGAGGTCGGCCCCGCCCGCGTCGCGCACCCAGGTCACGCCGGTCGCGAGGGTGCGTCGCAACCTCCCCGCCGCCTCGTAGAACGGCAGGCTGAAGGGCGTCTGCAGCACCTGGACCATGCTCGGCTGCTCGAACATCACGTGCACATGGCAGTCGAACAGCCCGGGCGTCACGGTCCGCCCAGAGCAGTCGACGACGACGTCCGTGTCAACACCGAGCGAGGGGCCGACGTCGGCGATCCGACCGTCCCGGACGAGGACGTCCGCCTGGCGCGGCTCGGTCAGGGTGCCGTCGACGACCGTGCCGCCGCTGAAGAGGGTGCTGGTCATGGCCTCGAGGCTAACCCCGACCGGTCTGCGATGATCGGCGCCATGCTCGCCATCCTCGGGGCCATCGAGACGGAGGTCGCCGACAACAGGTCCCTGCTGGAGGACCCGGTCGAGCTGCGGGCGGGCCACCTCGCCGTCCACCAGGGGCGGCTGCACGGGAACGAGGTGCTGCTAGCCCGCTGCGGCGTGGGCAAGGTCAACGGCGCCATGGCGACCACCCTCCTGCGCTCGGCCGGGGCCACGTCGCTGCTGTTCACCGGGGTCGGCGGGGGCGTCGCGCCCGGCCAGCGGGTCGGGGACCTCGTGGTGGCGACCGACCTGGTCCAGCACGACGTGGACGTGACGGCGCTGGGCCGGCCGCCCGGGCAGCTCCTCGGCGAGCCCGGCTCGTGGTCCGCTGACCGGGCGATGAGCGAGCGCCTGCTGGCGGCGGCCGACGCCTGCGCCGGACGCGACGGGCGCCAGGTGCACGAGGGCCGCATCGCCTCGGGCGACCAGTTCGTCGCCTCCGCCCCGCGGGCGGCGGCGATCCACGCCGACTTCGGCGCGCTCTGCGTGGAGATGGAGGGTGCGGCGGCGGCCCAGGCCGCGACGACGCTCGGTATGCCGTTCGCCGTCCTGCGGGCGCTCTCCGACACCGCCGACCACGGCGCCGCGCAGGACTTCCCGGCCTTCCTCGTGGGGTCGGCGCGGCTCATGGCCGACGTCGTCCAGCACTACCTGCGCTGACCAGGGCGCGACAGCGGCGGCGGCCCACGGCATACCCCTCTGGACCGCCGGTTGGGCGCCCAGGGCCGCGCCTCCGTCGCCTTCGGCGGGCGGCGGCATACCCTGAGTCCACCCTGGCGTGCCCGCCGGGACCCACCGTGAGCACGAAAGGTCGCACCACCCCCATGGCCCGCCGCAAGCGCCCGCAGAGCGAGGACCTCTTCGACGTCGAGGAGAAGATCCTCGAGGTCGACGCCGTCCAGGAGATGGAGGGGGCGTTCCTGGAGTATGCCTACTCGGTCATCTACTCGCGGGCGCTGCCAGACGCGCGGGACGGGCTCAAGCCGGTGCAGCGGCGGATCCTCTACGGGATGCACGAGCTGGGGCTGCGGCCGGACCGGCCGCACGTGAAGTGCTCGCGGGTCGTCGGTGAGGTGATGGGTAAGTACCACCCGCACGGCGACCAGGCGATCTACGACGCGATGGTGCGGATGGCGCAGCCGTTCACCATGCGGCTGCCGCTGGTGGACGGGCACGGCAACTTCGGGTCGCTGGACGACGGGCCGGCGGCCAGCCGCTACACCGAGGCGCGGATGGCGCCGGCCGCGCTGCTCATGACCGGCAGCCTGGACGAGAGCACGGTCGACTTCGTCCCCAACTACGACGACCAGCTCTTCCAGCCCGACGTGCTGCCCGCGGCATACCCGAACCTGCTGGTCAACGGCGCCACCGGCATCGCGGTCGGGATGGCGACCAACATGCCGCCGCACAACCTCGGCGAGGTCATCGGTGCGGCGCGGCACCTCATCGCCAACCCGGAGGCCGACCTGGAGGCGCTCATGCGCTTCGTGCCCGGCCCGGACCTGCCACTGGGCGGACGGATCGTGGGGCTGGACGGCATCCGTGAGGCCTACGAGACCGGGCGCGGGTCGTTCAAGACGCGGGCGACCGCGCGGATCGAGAACGTCACGCCGCGCAAGAAGGGCATCGTCGTCACCGACCTGCCCTACCTCGTCGGGCCGGAGAAGGTCATCGAGAAGGTCAAGCAGCTCGCGCAGAGCAAGAAGCTGCAGGGGATCTCGGACATCATCGACCTCACCGACCGGACCAAGGGGCTGCACCTGGTCATCGAGATCAAGACCGGCTTCAACCCCGAGGCGGTGCTGGAGCAGCTCTACAAGCTCACCCCCATGGAGGAGTCCTTCGGGATCAACAACGTCGCGCTGGTCGAGGGGCAGCCGCGCACGCTCGGGCTGCGCGACCTGCTGGGCGTGTATGTCGACTTCCGCACCGACGTGGTGCGGCGCCGGACCGAGCACCGGCTGGGCAAGAAGAAGGACCGGCTGCACATCGTCGAGGGCCGGCTGCTCGCGATCCTCGACATCGACGAGGTCATCCAGCTCATCCGGTCCAGCGACGACGCCGCCGAGGCGAAGACCCGGCTGATGCAGGTCTTCGACCTCTCCGAGCGGCAGGCCGACGACATCCTCGCGATCCCGCTGCGGCAGCTGACGAAGTTCTCCCGGATCGAGCTGGAGAGCGAGCGGGACGAGCTGCAGCGGGAGATCGAGGCTCTGGAGGCGATCCTCGCCGACCCGCAGCTGCTGCTCAAGGTGGTCTCGGACGAGCTGGCCGCGGTCGCGGCCGAGCACGGGACCCCGCGGCGGACGGTGCTGCTGGAGAGCGACGGGTCGGGTGCGTCCTCCTCCGCTGCCGGTAGGGCGACCAGTGGCAAGGCGTCGGGGATGGACCTGGAGGTCGCCGATGACCCGTGCTGGGTGCTGCTCTCCTCCACCGGGCTGCTGGCCCGCACCGCGAGCACCGACGACGAGCCACTCGGCACCGGCGGCCGGCGGGCTAAGCACGACGTCATCACCTCGCGGGTGCGGACGACCGCCCGCGGGCACGTCGGGCTGCTCACGACCGCGGGCCGGGTGGTGAACCTGTCGGTGGTCGAGCTGCCCTCGCTGCCGCCCTCGGCCGACGCGCCGAACCTGTCGGGCGGGGCGCCGCTGTCGGCCTTCGTCGACCTGCCGCCGGGCGAGCAGGTGCTCGGCCTGTGCTCCCTGACCGGGGACGGCCCCGGACTGGCGCTCGGCACGAAGCAGGGCGTCGTCAAGCGGGTCAACCCGGACTATCCCACGAACCGTGACTCCTTCGAGGTCATCTCGCTCAAGGATGGCGACAGCGTCGTCGGCGCGGTCGAGCTGGCCACGGGCGAGGAGGAGCTGGTCTTCATCACCTCGGACGCGCAGCTGCTGCGCTTCTCCTCGTCGCTGGTGCGGTCGCAGGGGCGCTCCGGCGGCGGCATCGCGGGGATCAAGCTCGGCGCGGGCGCCGTTGTCGTGGGCTTCGCCGCCGTCGACACCTCGGCGGAGAACGTCGTCGTGACCGTAGCTGGCACCTCCGGCTCGCTGCCCGGCACCCAGACGGGCTCGGTGAAGGTCACCGACCTGTGGGCATACCCCACGAAGGGACGGGCGACCGGCGGCGTCCGCTGCCACAGGCTCCTGCGCGGCGAGGACGCCCTCGTCCTCGGCTGGGCCGGCGCCGCTCCCCCGCGCGCCGCCTCCGGCAACGGTGTCGCCGTCGAGCTCCCGGAGACGAACGACAAGCGCGACGGCTCAGGTATGCCCGCAGCCGCCCCGATCGCTGCTGTCGGCTGACGTCGACGGGCGGGGTCATGACCGTCCGCTCATGCCGATGAGCGGATACCGGGTTCGGCACCACGGAATGTCACCTGTGCGTGCAGCAGTCCCCCTCGTCGTGGCCGTCACCTAAGAGACCCGCGCGGAGTTGTGGGAGGTTGAGCGAACCGACAACGTCTCCGGCACGAACGTGGGAGCTCCAGCCGCCCTGCGCCAACAGGAAACCCCCTGGCGCACAATGGTGCAATGTCCACGTTGCCCATGCCGACACCACCGTCACTGATCGCACTTGCGTGCACGTCAGCATGACACTGCAAGTAGTCCGCCCGAGCACGTCCCTAGGCGGTAGACGCTTCGAACCAATCGACGAGCGCTCGCTTCACCCATTCGTGCGCAAGGTCGCGACCGCCCTCCCGGGTGCGAAACACATCCTCCTCGTCCCAGAGATGCCAAGCCCGCTCGGCTTGCCTGACTTTGTCGCAGCGGTCAACTGCGGTCAATGGTTGGCCTCAAGGATGGCATCAGGAGTTCCCCCCGTCTTATCAGAGATTGATTGCACAGTCCTGTCAGTGTTGATGCCTCACAGACCCCTGTCAGTGAGGACCGTTGCGAATAGACTCGCATGGCAAACCGCGGACATCGACTCGGTTTTGTCTCGATTGACGAGATCAGGCGCGATTCAATTTACTGACGGAGGCTCCCTCGTACGGCACCCAGCATTCAGTCCGACCGGCACACTATACGCGATCGAGGCCAAAGTAACTGGATGGCAACGCGCCATCCGGCAGGGTCGCTCCTACCGAACTTGGGCAGATAACTATATCGTGGTAATGGGGCAGTTAGGACAAACCGCTACTCTGCGCGCCCAAGAAGCACTAGAGCATGAGGGAGCGGGACTCTACCTGCCCAGTGGCTGGCTGCTGAAACCCCAACCTCGCAAGCAGAAGTTCCCTCAGCGGCTACGAGGTTTCGAACATCTGTTTGCGGCTATCGGATCAGACCCAGCCCTCGGCAGCCATGAAGGCGTCCACGCCGGCGAGTAGCGGTTGTATCCAATTGGCGTAGCCTAGGCGCGTATGAGTAATTCGCTGCACTTCGGGCCACTCCGCCCCCGCAGCGACGTAGCGCGCTCTGAGCGCCTCGACGCGATCCCGGTCTTGGAGTGGCGCGAGTTCCGAGATAACGCCAGCAAGCACTGAGGCGTGGTGCATAAAGGCCTGCCCCGGCCGTGGCCCAATTGTGCCTGGGGTCAAAGCTCGGGCCCTCTCTGGATCCTCTGATTGGAGCACCCGGTACTCGCCTTGTGCAAGCCCTCCCAGAAGCCCCGCAAGGGTGGGGCGCTGATACCAGCCTCCTCCTGGCGCATCGCCTAGGCGCTCCTCAAAGTCTTGATAGGCGCATATGCGTTGCCTCATATCCCAACCGGTGCCGAGACTTTCTGCACCGGCCGCGATCGCTGGGAGGGCGCTCAAGTCCCCGAAGGCCACTCGCACCGGCCTGTCCCTACTCAAAGCGTAGACGCTTCGCATAAGCCCGTAAATCTCGTCGGACGTGGCGCCCGGAGGCATTGCGTTATCCGAGCGGGAGACTGTCAGAAGCCAGCCGCCGGGCTCCAATTGGTCAAGAGCGCCAATATGCGCATCCAACTCGGCTCCGGACGTCCAAAATTGCTGGTCGCCCGCAATGGCAACCCATGCGCCGCCATCCTCGGTAACCGCCTCGCCCGCGAGAATGAGCGCCAACTGACTCTGCGGCGTATCCGGGTATGAAACCAAGACTGTCGGTGCCAGTCGCGGGGAGCCCAAGCCATCCTGGATATCGTAGACGCGCCTTATATGGTCTCGCTGGTGCTCAGCCGTTACCAATTCTCCACGAGTATCGCTCCAAAGAGGCCATCCGTCATAAAACCGAAAGTCCCCCGCCCTAGGCATGTTAAGGGCGTGTGTCATCGGATCGAACCAGAACTCCCCGCCAGCAGTTTGGATCGACTCAGACGTATCTATTGCTGATCGCTTGAACCCGTTTCCTTCGCGTGGCGAGGAGAAAGGCGACAACATCGCCCCTCGCGCAAAGCCAAAGCGGACCGCCTCCGCCGTCCACGAGATCAGATTGTTCCGTGCAGTGTCCTGCAGAAAGGTTACCAAAGCAACTCAGCCTCTTCCAATGCGGATCTGAGCGCTGCTCCGTTTCTGTATCGACGGGCCGGTTGCGGATGCAAGGCTCGCTCGACAACAGCAACGAAACCGGACTCTAAGTCCGGTCGTGCAGCGCTAAGTGGTATGTGGGTGGCTCCGCGCAAACGACGCATATAGTCGACGTCATCGCCCTTGTACGGGACCGGAGGGGAACCAGTGGCGGCGTAGTACACCAATGCGGCACATCCAAAGACGTCCGACGCTGCCGTTGGGGCTCCTGAGTAGCTCTGGAGGTGTTCGGGTGTCATGAATCCTGGAGTGCCTGGCTGCCCGCCTACTGTAAGACCGCTTCTCAGCGTGTGCTTCGCAAAGCCAGGATCCATGACGACAAACCGATTATCGCTGAGGAGTTGTATGTTGCCCGGACTCAGGTCGCGGTGGATCACACGGTTGCGGTGAAGTTCTCCCAGCCCCGCAGAGACGTCTTTACCTAACGCCAGCAGTTCCTCAGCGCCCCAGCGCGAGCCCGCATAGCGTAGATCCTGACCATTCAGGTACTCCTCCAACCAGCACACCGCCGTCACCGGGGTCCCGATCTCCACAAAGGCTGAGGACACCTTCACGACGTTCGGGTGGTCCAAGTTGCCGAGGAGCGCAACCTCCCTTCTCGCCCGTTCCAGCGCGGCTGGGTCGGCCGCCGCCCGGAGGTCGATCAGTTTGAGGACATGCCAGTGCCCGAACGGATCGGCGACAACGTGGACTTGCTTCTGCCCCCCGTCAATGAGGGGCCGTACGACAGACACGCCGAGCAATCTGCACGCGTCTTCTAAGAGATCTGGCATGCGTGCACCTTGTCACGTCTTTGGCCTAGTCAAAAGGGGGCGTGCGGAGGACACGATGAGTTTTGAGTTCCGGTAGGCGGCCGCCCGTGTTGGTCAAGTCCGGTGGAGTGGTGTACGAGTGTGTGATCCCTCGTCGGGGGGTTAGGCGGTCAGGGCGGGGACGAGGGTGGTGGTCACCTCCTGGGTCTGATCGGCTGGCTCTTCCGGCTGGGTGAGCGCGGTCCGGCAACGGGTGAGGACGTCGAGTCCGATGTAGCGGCGTTGCTCGGCCCAGGCGTCGTGCTGCTCGGCGAGGACGGCGCCGACGAGGCGGATGATGGACTCGCGGTTGGGGAAGATGCCGACGACGTCGGTGCGCCGGCGGATCTCGCGGTTGAGCCGCTCGTTCGGGTTGTTGGACCAGATCTGGCGCCAGACTTCCTTGGGGAAGGCGGTGAACGCCAGGATGTCCGCCCGTGCTTCCTCCAGGTGGCCCGCGACCGCGGGCAACTTCTCCCTTAGGGCGTCCAGGACCCGGTCGAACTGGGCGTGCACGCTGGTGGCGTCGGGCTGGTCGTACACCGAGTGCAGCAGCGCCTTGACCCACGGCCAGCTGCTCTTGGGGGTCGCGGACATGAGGTTCGCGGCGTAGTGGGTGCGGCACCGCTGCCAGGCTGTCCCCGACAGGGTGGCGCCGATGGCCTCGACCAGGCCGGCGTGGGCATCGGAGGTGACCAGCCCCACCGGCCCGGCCGCGGTCAGGCCACGGGCGACGAGGTCGCGGAAGAAGCTCAGCCAGGACGCGGCGGTTTCCCCGGTGGCGACCTGGATGCCCAGGATCTCCCGATAGCCCTCGGCGCCCGCCCCGGTCGCGACCAGGGCGGACACCTTGACCACGCGGCCGCCCTCGCGGACCTTCAGCACCAAGGCGTCAGCGGCGACGAACGTGTACGGGCCACCATCCAGGGGTCGGGTGCGGAAAGACTCGACGTGCTCGTCCAACTCGGCCGCCATC